>SBGO01000315.1 GCA_006226565.1 Deltaproteobacteria bacterium
CTCGTCGACGCGGCCGCGCCGGCGCCGCCCACCGAGGCCGCCTACGACCCCGACGCCTGCGTCGAGATGCGCGACCCGGCGGTCCCCACCGAGCGCGCCGTCGACCACCACCTCTACGCCGCCGAGGCCGAGATCCTCCTCGCCGTCTGGGGCGAGCGCTTCTTCGGCCGCCCGGGCACGACCGTCGTGTACCGCGAGGACGTCGCCACCCTCGACCGCGTGATGCCGCTGTCGATCTACACCGACATGTACAGCTACCCCGTGGTCCACCGCGCCGGCCTCGCCCTCTGGGAGGGCGTCCGGCTGCCCTGAGCCCGCCGCCGCGGGGTCCAAGATCGTGGCCCCGCGTGAAGGCTCGCGTCGCCGCAGATCGTTCGCCGGCCCCGCGCGTATGCACCGGGCGTTTGGGAGATCCGCCATGAGACACCGCACCTTCGCCCTCCCCCTCGCCGCGCTGACCTTCGCGGTCCTCGCCGGCGGCGGCGCCCACGCCAAGTCGTGGTGCGCCAACCCGCTCTGGGTCCACGAGTGGGGCGTGCACGTCTTCGACCGCGACGGCGGCCCCGCCGAGGGGACCCCGATCCCGGCCTACTTCCACACCCGCGCCGAGGCGCGCCAGGGCGACGTCCCCGTCCGCGAGCTGCCGCCCGACTCGGGGATCCGCGATCTCCCCGTCGTCCACTTCTACGCCGCCGGGATGCGCTTCGACACGGTCCCCGTCGGCCTCGAGGTCGGCTTCACCCGGGGCGCCGCCTCGGCCTGGTTCCCCGCCGCCGACCGCGTGCGCGCCGCCGCCGTCGCCAACGCCCCCGCGTCGACCGTCGCCCGGACCCAGCTCCTCGCCCAGCGCGGCGTCCGCGCGACCGACCGCCGGACCTGGGACGGCGACGCCCCCGCGATGCCGCCCGACCCGACCCGGCAGCTCGTCTGGAGCCGCCTCGACCTGGCGAAGAAGCCCGCCTTCACGCCCGCCGCGAGCGGCGTCCCGTGGGTGAAGGCCGCCCGCGAGCTCGACGCCCTCTGGGTCAACGGCGGCGGCGAGTCCGAGCGCTTCGTCTTCTACGAGGGCCGGACCGTCGAGCGCGTCCCGCTCGCGCTCCGCCGCGCCGACGGCTGGGCCCCCGACGCGCGCCGCTACGTCCTCGCCAACACCGGCGCCCACCCGGTGCACGACGTCTTCCTCGTCCACAACGAGGCCGACGCCGCCTACGTCTTCACCGCGGCCACCGTCCCGCCCGGCGGCGAGGTGTCCTTCACCCTCGACGCCCTCGCGGTCCGCGACCGGGGCGCCGCGACGGCCGACGTCCTGCGCGCGCGCCTGGTCGATCCGCAGGCCGCCGCGCCCCCCGAGCGCTACGACTGGGACCACGACAGCTGCGTGATGGGGCGCGACCCGGCCGTACCGGTCGAGGAGGCGGCCGACCACCACCTCTACCGCGGCGAGGTCGACCTGCTCCTCGGCGTCTGGGGCCGGCGCTTCTTCGAGCAGCCCGGCACCACCGTCGTCTACCGCGAGGACACGGCCTACCTCGACGCCGTCATGCCGCTGTCGGTCTACACCGACATGTTCAACTTCGTCGTGCTCCACCGCGCCGGGCTGGCCGTGTGGGAGCACGTCGCGCTGCCCTGAGCGACCGATGCGCAGCCTCCTCGCCCTCCTCCTGGTCGCCGGCGCCCTCCCCCTGGGTGTCCGCGCGGCCCGCGCCGATTCGTGGTGCGCGACCCCCGTCTGGGCCCACGAATGGGGCGTCCACGTCTACGCCGCCGACGGCGCGCCCCTCGACCCGAGCGCCGGCCTGCCGAGCTGGTTCCACACCGCCGAGCGGCCCGCCGCGCCAGCCGTGACCCCGGTGCGGAACCTCCCCGCCGACACCGGCGTCCGCCGCCTCCCCGTCGTCCACTTCTACGCCGCGGACGCGGGCGCGGTGCCCATCGGCGTCGAGGTCGGCTTCCACGCCGGCCCGGCGTCGGCCTGGTTCCCCGCCGTCGACCGCCTGCGCCCGGCGTCGGAGGCGCCGCAGCTCGTCTGGGACCGCCTCGAGCTCACGCAGGCCCCGACCGCGACCCCGCACCCGACCGACGAGGCGTGGATCGGCGCCGCCCGGGCGCTCCCGGCGCGCTGGGTCAACCGCGGCGCCGAGTCCGACCGCTTCCTCTTCTACGAGGCCGGGACCGCCGAGCCGATGCCCCTGGCGCTCCGCCGCGGGGACGGCTGGCGCCCCGACCGCCGCGCGCTGGTGCTCGAGAACCGTGGCGCCCACCCGGTGCACGACCTCGTCCTGACCCACGCCGAGCGAGGCGAGACCTATGTCTTCGCCGTCCCCGCGGTCCCCGCCGGCGGCGAGGTCCGCTTCGTCCTCGACGCGCTGCGGGTCCCCGACCGCCGCGCCGCGACGCACGAGCGGCTCCACGCCGCGCTCACCGATCCCGCGGCCGGTCGCGCCCCCCGACACCTCCCCGGGGACTGCGTCATGGGCCGCAATCCGGCGGTCCCCTTCGAGCACGCCGAGGGGCACCGCCTCTACCCGAGCGAGGTCGAGCTCCTCCTCGGCATCTGGGGCGCGCGCTTCTTCGAGCAGCCCGGGACGACCGTCGTCTGGCGCGAGGACGCCGCCGCCCTCGACGCCGCGATGCCGCTGTCGATCTACACCGACATGTTCCACCACGTTCTGCTCAGGCGCGCCGGGCTGGCGCTCTGGGAGCACGTGAAGCTCCCGTGAGCGCCGCCATGTCCCGACTGCTCCTGGCCCTCGTCACCGCCGCGACCGTCGCGGCGCCGACCGCCGGCGCCCGCGCCGCCTCGTGGTGCGCCGATCCGCTCTGGGCCCACGAGTGGGGCGTCCACGTGTACGGCGCCGACGGGGCGGCGATCCCGAGCCCGGTCGCGCTGCCCGACTGGTTCCACACCCCCGCGCGGTCCGCGGCCGGGCTGGCCCCGGCGGCCGTGCGCGACCTGCCCGCCGACAACGGCGTCCGCTTCCTGCCCGTCCTCCACCTCTACAGCGCGGTGGCGCCGTCGGCCCCGATCCCCCTCGGCGTCGAGGTCGGCTTCGCGGCCGGCCCCGCCTCCGCCTGGTATCCGGCGGTCGACACCCTGCGCCCCTTCTCCGAGGCCACCGGCCCCGCGGCGAAGGCCCGCCGCGAGGCGCTCGTCGCCGCCCGCCAGGCGCGCACCTCCTACGGCCAGAACGCGCCGCTGCCGGCGGATCCGACGCGGCAGCTGGTGTGGGATCGCCTCGAGCTGACGGCCGCCCCGCTCGGGACCCCGAGCCCCGACGACGCGCCGTGGATCGCGGCAGCGCGGAAGCTCGACGCGCTCTGGGTCAACCGCGGCGCCGAGAGCGAGCGCTTCGTCTTCTACGAGGCGGGCACCGCCGAGCCGCTGCCGCTGGCCCTCCGGCGCGCCGACGGGTGGGCCCCGGGGCACCGCGCCTACGTCCTCGAGAACCGCGGCCCGCACCCGGTCCACGACCTCGTCCTGACCCACGAGGAGCGAGGCGAGAGCTACGTCTTCGGCGCCGACCGCGTCCCCGCCGGGGGCGCCGTGACCTTCGTCCTCGAGCAGCACCGCGCGAAGGACCGCCGCGCGGCGACCTGGGGCCGGCTCGAGCACGCGCTGGTCGACCCGGTCATGCCGGCGCCCCTGCGCGGCGCCTACCCCACCGCCGGCCCGTGCGCGATGATGCGCGACCCGGCCATCCCCTTCGAGGCGGCCCAGGGCCACGGGCTCTTCCGCGGCGAGGTCGACCTCCTGCTCTCGGTGTGGGGCGAGCGCTTCTTCGATCAGCGGGGGACGACCCTCGTCTGGCGCGAGGACGACGCCGCGCTGAGCGCCGCGATTCCGCTCTCGATCTACACCGACATGTACCACTACGTGGTGCTCCAGCGCGCCGGGCTCGCGCTCTGGGAGCACGTCACCCTGCCCTGAGGTCCGCCATGCGCCGTCTCCTCCTGACGCTCCTGCTCCTCCCCCTCGCCGCGCCCGCCGCCCACGCCGAGTCCTGGTGCGCCTACCCCCTCTGGGTCCACGAGTGGGGCGTCCACGTCTTCGCCTCCGACGGCCAGCCGGCGGCGGTCGCGCTGCCCGAGTACTTCCACACGCCGAGCGCACCGACGCAGCCCGACCCGAGCGGCGCGGTGCGAAACCTCCCGGCGGACTCCGGCGTGCGGGCGCTGCCGGTCCTCCACTTCTACTCGGCCGGGAGCCTGTCGAGCCCGATCCCGGTCGGCGTCGAGGTCGGCTTCACCCACGGCGCGGCGTCGGCCTGGTACCCGGCGGTCGACCGCGTGCGGCCGGCGGCGGAGGCCAACGGGGCCGAGGCGCGCGCGGTGCGCGCCAAGGTCGAGGCGCTGCGGCAGGAGCGGGTGAAGATCGGCGGCTTCGGCGGCGGCCGCCCGGCGGTCCCCCTCGACCCCACGCGCCAGCTGGTCTGGGACCGCATCGACCTGACGCCCACGCCCGCCCGGAAGCCGGCGGTGCCGGTGGGCGCCGACTGGGTGTACGGCGCGCGCGACTTCTCGTCGCTGTGGGCGAACACCGCCAGCGAGTCCGAGCGCTTCGTCTTCTACGAGGCCGGGACCCGCGAGCAGGTGCCGCTGAAGCTGGTCCGCGGCGACACCTGGGCCAAGGGGCGGCGCCACTACGTGCTGCACAACACCGGCGCCTTCCCCGTCGACGACGTCTTCGTCGTCACCCGCGAGGGGGGGCAGACCTACGTCTTCTACGCGCCGGCCATCCCGGCCGGGAAGAGCGCGGGCTTCCTCGTCGAGGACCACCGCGTCAAGGACGTGAAGGCCGCGACGCGCGACCGGCTCCGCGCCGTCCTCGTCGACCCGGCGCACCCCGACGTCCCCGCCGAGTACCGCTGGGACGACGGGAGCTGCACGATGATGCGCGACCCCGCCATCCCGGTCGAGGAGGCCGCCGGGCACAAGCTCTTCGGCCCCGAGGCGGACCTCGTCCTGAAGCTCTGGGGCGATCGCTTCTTCGGGCAGCAGGGGACGACCATCGTCTACCGCGAGGACGTCAAGGCGCTCGACGCCGCGATGCCGCTGTCCATCTACACCGACATGTACAACTTCGTGGTGCTGCACCGCGCGGGCCTCGCCGTCTGGGAGCACGTGAAGCTCCCCTGAGGCGGGGGGAGGTTGCGCACCCGGACCACCCCCAATCCCGAGGAAGCCATGCTCGGCCCCCCTGCTCGGCCTCTTCGTCCCCAAAGTGTGAAGTGATGGGGTCTGACCCCATCACTTCACACTTTCCCGGCTGGCGCTAGAAGTTGGTGTCCGCCGCCGTCCCGTTGGCGCCGGTCCCGCCCGGGTTGCCGAGCGAGAACCCGCCGAGGCCGCCCGCGCCCCCGGTGCCCAGGGTGAGGAAGTCGTTGTCGGTGTCCCACGTGGGCAACGTCGCCGCCCCGTAGCCCGCGGCGTAGATGCCGATGGCCGGGCCACCGCAGCCGCCGCCGCCGCCACCGCCGCTGCCGCCGCCGCCGCCGCCGCCG
>SBGO01000599.1 GCA_006226565.1 Deltaproteobacteria bacterium
TCGCCCGCGGCGCGCTGGACCACGTCCCGCTCGAGCGTCAGCCGCGCCGGGTAGCGCCCCGGCGCGAGGGTCACGACCGCGCCCGCGGGGGCCTCGGCCAGCGCCCCCGCGAGGTCCGCCCCCGGCGCTATACGCAGCTCATCCGCCATGTCACGGGTTCTTCTTGGGCAGCGTCGCGTTGACCGCGATGGTCTCGAAGTACGCCAGGAAGTCCGCCGCGCTCATCGGCAGCGGGTGCTTGTGCGCCGCCGGCCCCCACGGGTTGTGGAAGAGGAGCTTGCCGTCCTTCACCCCGCGGAACATGTAGGCGTGGTCGCCGTGCAGGTTCAGCCCCTGGTTGAGCGTGCCCTCGTAGCGGTAGGTCGCCTCGAGGCTCTCGGGCTTGCCCGGGCCCATGCCCTGGCGGTAGCTGAGCGAGGTCGAGCCGGTGTCGTAGGCCACCGTGCCGGCCGTGAGCGCGCCGCCGGAGAGCTTGCCCTTCTTGTCGTCGCGGGCGGTGCCGCCCTTGCCCCCGGCGTCCTTGATCGCCACGGTGCCCTTCATGATCTCGGCGGCCTTGCCCTGCTCGTCGGTGAGCGCGCCGCGGAACGGCCCGTCGCCGCTGCCCGAGAAGAGCCCGGTCTTCGACGTCTGCTGGATCCAGTCGCGCGTCCCGCAGACCACGGCCTGGTTGTCGCTCTGCCACTTGGTGAAGGTGGCGATGACGTCGTCTTCCTTCGGCATCGCGGCGCGCACCGACTTGATCCCGGTGATCGCCTCCATCGCCTTGGACGACTGGCCGCCCTTCTGGATGGCCTGGTAGCCGCCGTGCCACTGCGCGTAGGCCTTCTCGACGATGGCCGGCCACAGCGCCTGGTTCTTCGGGTCGAAGTTCTGGTCGCTCTGGGCGTAGGCGGTCCGGTTCTTGGTGCCGGCGCGCGTGGGCAGGTAGGTGTCGACGGTCTCGGTGTGGGGCTTGAAGGTCTTGCCGTCCTTCTGGAGCTCCTGGAAGGTCACCGTGAAGGTCCCATCGCCGTTGTCTCGGACGGCCTTCTTGATGAGCTCCGGGTTGGCCGCCGCCACCGCCCCCATCCCGCTGATGAGGAAGCAGTCGCCGAGCGAGCCCTGGTCGACGTCCTTGACCGACGGGTCGCCGAGGAAGGCCTTCCCCTCGTACTTCTGGTAGGTGTAGGCCTCGGTCGTGCCGGCGTCGTCGGTCGAGATGCGCGGCTGCTCCTTGAAGAGCGCCGGGTCGATCGTCCCCTCGACCTCCTTGCCGGAGTGGACGAGCACCTTGAGCGTCCCGCCCAGGCCCGGGCCGCGCGACTCGAGCGCGTCGCCGGCCGAGAGCGCGAGCTTGGAGCCGTCGGCCTTCGTCAGCTCGGCGTCCTTGAGGATCATGCCGAAGGTGCCGGCCCCGGGGATCGTCGCGGCGGGCTTCTTCTCGGGGGTGGCCGGCGCCGGCGTCGCCGCCTTCTTGACCGCCCCGAGCAGGGTTGCGCGGATCGCCTTGTCGTCGAGCATGGCGTCGAGCGAGGCGCCTTCCTTGAGCTCGAAGCCGCTCTCGACGGCGATGAGGAGCTCGAGGAAGAGGTCGTCCTCGGCCGCGCGGTCGAGCGGCTTCTTGCCGTCCTGGGTGAGCGCCTTGAAGTTCGCGACCGCCGTGTCCCACACCGCCGAGCCGCGCAGGGTCTCGACCACCAGCGCGACCGCCGCGGCGTCGAGCTTGGTCAGGGTCGGCTTGCCCTTGAGCTGCACCGCGCGCTTCTGCACGCCACCGCCGCCGCCGCCGCCCCCGGCCATCTCGTCGAGCTTGCCCTCGGCGTTCTTGCCCTGGACGACCATCGACGCGACCTGGTCGGCGTGCTGCTCGTAGCGGTCGCCGGCCTTGCCGACGCCCCCCGAGAGGCTCACGCCGGCCCGCTGCTGCACCACGTGCGCGTACTCGTGCGCGGCGGTGAAGAGGTCGGGCGACTTGCCGAAAGCGACCTTGTTGCCGGTGGCGTAGGCCTCGGCCCCCATCGCCTTGGTCGCGTCGCCCGCCGCGCCGCCGACGTGCGCCTGCACGCCGCCGATGTCGTGACGCCCGAAGGCCTGCTGCACCGCGCCGCGGTGCGGCGCCGCCTGCCCACCGCCCTGGACGCCGCGCGCCGCGATGTCTCCGACGAGGTTCGCGCCACCGCCGGGGGCGTGCGCCTGCACCGGCGCGAGGAACGCCTCGCCGTCGGCGAAGGACATCGAGCGAACCGGGTTCGTCGAAGGGCTCGTGTCACCGCCGGAGTCACGCGTCGACGTGCGCTCGGCGGGCGCACCGCGAAGGGGGAGCTCGCGCTTCATGTGCCTCTCTCGTGGACCGACCCGCCCCCCGACGCTAGCCGCGCCACCTTGAAAATACAAGCGTTGACGTCGTTGCGGTGCAACCGTAATTTCGCTCTGGGGTAGGTGCATCAGCACGACGTGTGGGCCTCGCGGCAAGCGCACGTTCCTCGCCCATCACACCGTCGAACAGCTTCGATATGCGATCCGTACCGGCCACGCGATGACGCGGCGCAACATCGGTGCGGATCACGCCGGGAGGTCGGGATGAAGTCGCTTCGGGGCCCGTGGTTCGCCCTCACGATGACGACGCTCGCGCTGGGCTGCGCCGGCGGCTCGTCCGCGCCCGACCTCGCCGACCCCGACGGGCCCGGCCTGGCGGTGAACATCGCCGCCTTGAGCCTCACCGGCGTCGGCGACGTCGTCTGGGACCTCGAGGTCGACAACGGCGCCGGCGCCGTGGTCTGGCAGCGGCGCATCACCTCGAGCGGCTACGGCGACAGCGCCGGCTCGGCGAGCTACGTCGCCCCCTGCGACGCCGATCCCGCCGTCGCCCTCAACCGCGTCAAGGTGTGGGTCGTGGGCGTCTACGACGCCGACATCTCCGCGGCGAACGCCGGCGCGTTCAACGCCACCCACGACGGCGTCACCGGGACGGCGATGCCCTTCCAGAACCCGACCACCGCCGGCCCGCTGACCCAGGACGTCACCTGCGCGGAGAACACCGACGTGGCCGTGCGCTTCGACGTCGCGCTGATGCGCCCGGCGCAGCAGGGCTTCTTCGACATCGCGGTGAACTTCAACGACATCTTCTGCTCGGCCAAGCTCGACTGCTGCGAGGACACCGACGCCAACGGCTGCGCCGGCGACGGCAGCGAGGACATCGACCTCCTCTTCGCGCCCGGCGGCGGCCGCGACCGGACGATCGTGCTCGGCTTCGCCTGCACCGCCGGCGCCTCGGCGGGCGTCGACACGACCCTCTACCTCGACGCGCTCGGCCTCGACTGCAGCGCGCCGAACGACTCCGCCAGCTTCAGCGCGGACATCGTCATCGACCCGGCCGCGGGGCCCGGCAACCTCTGCACCGCCGGCGACCTCGCCAGCTGCCCCGCCATCACGACCGGCGCCGGGCTCGCGGACACCTACCTCTTCCAGGTCGCCACCTTCCGCGGCGAGGAGCAGCTCCTGTCCGACGGCGTCGACGCCCAGAAGGTCTACTGGAACATCGCCCTCGGCGTGAAGCCCGCCATCAGCGGCTGCCGCCTCCAGGTCGCCGGCACCGCCGACGACGCCGCCAACACCCAGGATCACGTCGACGGCGGCATCATCGACGCCGGCACGATCTACCCCTACGTCCAGTGGGACGCCGCGCTCGACGGCACCTGCGCCTCCGAGGCGCTGACCTTCGGCGACGCCACGGCCCCGGTGCGCACGGCCTACACGACCACCGGCGGCGCCGGCGCCACCTTCGCCTACGGCTTCGGGCCCAGCCTCCCGGCGGGCAGCTTCTGCGACCCCGTCTGCGTCCACGGGACCTGCGTCACGGGGGCCTGCCAGTGCGACAGCGGCTGGGCCGGCGACGCCTGCGACCTGCCCGCCACCCTCGTCGGCTACTGGCAGCTCGACGACGGGAGCGGCGCCACCGCCGTCGACAGCACGACCTACGCCAACGACGCCACCCTGACCGGGAACGCGGCGTGGACGACCGGCGTCCAGGCCGGCGCCCTCAGCCTCGACGGCAACGGCGACTACGCGACCATCGCGCGTCCGATGCCGACCGAGCAGCGCCCGACGGCGGTGACGCTCGAGGCCTGGGTCTACCCCAACGCCTACTCGAACCCGCTCGGCGACATCGTCGGCGGCATCATCGCGGCGCAGTGGGACCCGACGACGAGCTGCTGGTCGATGTCCCTCGACTACCGCTCGGGGGTCCACGGCGGCGTGCTCGGCGGCATCCACTGGCAGGTCGGCAGCACCGGCGGCTACTGGGCCAACGGGAGCCAGGGGACGACCGCGACCGCCGTCCCGCTCAACCAGTGGACGCACATCGCGTGCGTGGCGGAACCCGGCGCGCGCTACGAGGTCTACCTCAACGGCACGAAGGTCACCAACTGGACCGCCGGCGCCAACATCAAGTACGACGACGCCTGCCACCTCACGATCGGCTGGAACGACCACACGACCGGCGGCGGCAGCCAGCGCTTCTTCAACGGGCTCGTCGATGACGTGCGCATCTACGCCGAGGCGCGGACCCAGGCGCAGATCCAGGCGGACTACGACGCCACCAAGCCGTGAGGCCCACGGGGACGCGGCGCTGAGCCGTCGCCCGCGTCCCTGCTCCGCCCCTCCCCGCCGGCTCGGTTTGACGAGCCCGGCCGGCGCTGGCTACCGTCGACGCGACGGTGCATCCAGCGTCTTCGGGCGCGGCCGCCGCGGACGAAACGATCCCGCTGGACGTGACGAGGGGGAGACGCGCCATGGACCATGCTGGGGTGGTCGCTGCGGGAGAGCTGCTCCTGCGCAGGTTTCAGCTCGACGGCTGGTCGTGCGTGGTGCGCGACCCGCTGCCCGACGAAGACGGCGCGATGGGGCTGTGCGACTTCGACCGCCAGGAGATCGTCGTGATGGCGTGGCTCGTCGACGGCGGGTTCGAGGACGACGTCGTCGACACCCTGACCCACGAGACCGCCCACGCGCTGGCGCGCAGCGCGGACCACGGGATGATGTGGCAGGCGCTCTACCGCATCCTCGGCGGCGACCCGTGCGCGAGCCCGTCACCTGGGGTCGCCGCGGCGGGGATCCCGTGGATGACGCCGCCCTACCTGGGCTGCACCGCCTGCAGCTGGAAGTACAAAGGCGCCTACCAAGGCGCTGCGCACCAGCTGCAGTGTCCCTGGTGCGGGGCCGGGGTGACGCGAATCGAGGCGTGACCGCCGGCGGCCGGCGGCGTCAGCGGACGGCGATGACGATCTTGCCGCGGGCGCGGCCGGTCTCGCTGTAGCGGTGCGCCTCGACGATGTCGTCGAGGGGCAGGACGCGGTCGATGACGGGGCGGAGCGCGCCGGCCTCGCAGATCTCGGTGAGCTGCGCGAGCTGGGCGCCGTCGGGGCGGCGCGTGACGAAGCTGGCGTGGATGCCGGCGCACCAGCGGCCGCCGAGGCGGTGGCGGGTGATGGTCAGGCCGGTCGCCGCGAGCCCGAGGACCGGGCCGGAGCGCTGGACGTGGCCGGGGACGTCCGGGGTGATGCCGACGAGGTGGCCGCCCTTCTTCACGATCTTGCGGCCGCGGAGCATCTCGGCGGGGCCAAGGGCGTCGAGGACGACGTCGAGGTCGCTCAGGACCTGGGTGTAGTCCTCCTGGGTGTAGTCGACGACGCGGTCGGCGCCCAGGCCGGTGACGAGCTCGGCGTTGCGCGCGCTGCAGGTCGTCGCGACCCAGGCGCCGGCGTGCTTGGCGAGCTGGATCGCCACGGTGCCGACGCCGCCCGAGCCCGCCTGGACCAGCACGCGGTCGCCCGCCTTCAGCCTGCCGCGGTCGAAGAGCGCCTGCCACGCCGTGAGCGCGACCAGCGGGAGCGCCGCGGCCTCCTGGTGGGTCAGGTTCGTCGGCTTGAGGGCCAGCTCCGCCTCGGGGACGCAGACGAGCTCGGCGTAGGTGCCTTCGAGCTTCGGCCCCGGAGAGGACCACACCGCGTCGCCGGGGCGAAAGCCCGTCACCTTCGCGCCGACCGCCCGGACCACGCCGGACACGTCGAGGCCGAGGATGCGCGGCAGCTTGTAGCGCAGGCCGGCGCGCAGGTAGCCGCCGCGGATTTTGGTGTCAATCGGGTTGACACTCGTCGCGTGGACCTCGACGAGGACCTGCTTGGGACCGGGCACGGGCTCCGGCGCGTCCTCGACGCGCAGGACCTCGGGCCCACCGTAGGCGTGGATGCGGGCGGCCTTCATCCCGCCACCATGCGCCCGCGCGGCGCGTCTGCCAAGCCGGCCGCCCCCCCGGGACGACCCGCGGCCGCTACGCCGAGAGGTGCGCGATCTCGTCGATGTGCGCGCGCCAGTAGGGGCGCTCGCGGCCGTCGATGACCCAGGCGATCTCGCCGTCGAGGGGCACGACGACGCCGTCCCGCTCGGCGTGGCCCCAGAAGCGCCCGCGCCACGGGGTCGGGACGAAGACGCCGTCGACCAGGCGCGGGCGGGCGTCGGTGGCGACCCCGACCAGGCGGTCCTCGCCGTCGAAGGTGAAGACGAGCGAGGCGGCGACGCCGTCGTCGACGAGCGTGGCGCGCGCGGAGCGGTCGTCGACGGGCTCCCAGCGGACGCCCTCGGTGGGGAGGAGCGCGCTCGGGTACCAGGCGGCCTCGGCGAGGAAGCGGACGAGCTCGCCGGCCGCCATCTCGCGCCGGTCGGCCACCGCGGCGACGGTGACGAGCCCGAGCAGCGCGGCGTGGAGGCGCCCCTCGCCCCCGACGTAGGCGTCGTGAACCCGCACGCCGAGCCAGGGTGAGAGGCGGACCCGCGCGGTCCAGACGAAGCCGGGCCGGCGGGTGACGACCCGCTGGGTGGAGGTGAAGGGGCGCCAGCGCGGGACCGCGTCGCCGAGGTCGAAGCGGCCCCGATGGCGAATGTGCGCGCCGACGGCGACGGCCTGCCCCTCGCGGAGGCTGGCGCGGAAGAAGCGCTGGACCGGCGCCGGGAGGCCGTCGAGCGCGCCGAGATCCACGACGCGCGCGGCCGGCTCCGGTCGCGCCTCCTCCAAGCGCGCGACGAGCGCCCGGGTCGCGGCCCGCCAGCGCAGGGCGCCGACGAGCGCGGCGCCCCCCAGCAAGGCGACGATGAGTCCCAGGATCAGCAAGCTCCAGATGGCCGCGCTCATGCTCCCTCCCACACGCTTCCGCCCCCGCCTACCACACCCCGCGGCCGCCGGCTTCGATTTGGTGTGGCACGGCGCTTGCGCTATCGTCAGGGCTCGCCGTCACAGCCACCTCAGGAGGAGCCCCCCCATGCGCCCCCTCGGTCTCTTCGTCGCCCTCGTCGGGTTCGCCGGCCTCCATGCCTGCGACTCGAGCTCCGGAACCTCGTCGGACACCACGCCCCCCCAGGACACCGTCGAGGCGGACACCGCCGAAGCGGGGACCGACACGAGCCCCGGCGACACCGCCGAGGCCGACGCCGCCGATCTGGACGCGGTGACCACCGACGTCGCGGACACCGGCGAGGCCGACACCGCCGTCGCGAGCTGCGGGGACCTGACGCTCTCCGGCGAGCTCACCCTGACCCGCGGGAGCGTCCCCGAGCTCACCTTCCACGACCTCCAGGACCTCGGGATCGGCAGCGACGCCGCCGACGCCCTCCTCATCACCTTCCCCGAGGCGACGGCCGCGGGCAGCTACGACCTCGGCACCCCGAAGAACCGCGACCGCGGCAGCTGCAGCCCGTGCGTCTTCATCAACGCCGACGACGGTCGTGACCCCTCGGCGGCGTTCCTCCAGACCCGCGGGACGCTCACCATCGACGCCGACCCGGCGGTCGCCAAGGCGGTGACGATCCAGCTCGAGGGGCTCAGCGTCGGCAAGATCTCGGTCCCGGACTTCCCCGGCCCCGCCTGCTTCGACGTCGCCGACGCCACCCTCGCCACCCCGCCCTGCGACCCCGGCTGCGGCGCCAACGTCTGCGGCCCCGACGCCTGCGGCGGCACCTGCGGCGTGGGCTGCGACGGCGTCTGCGCCATCGACGGCGGCGCCTGCCTCGAGAGCGCCGAGCCCTTCCCCATCACCGTGACGAGCCCGCTGACCTACAGCTTCGAGGCGCCGGTCCCCGGCGCGGGCTACACGCCCGTCTTCCGAAAGGAGCTCGAGGAGTCCCTCGGCCTCCCGGGTGAGGTCGACGTGTTCGAGGTGCAGTTCTGGCGCTCCGTCTACGACCCGCGCTCGTTCAACCTCACCTCGGCCGGGGAGAACGACGACTACGCGACCTGCTACGAGTGCGTCCTCGTCCGGGTCGACGCCTACGCCGACCCGCCCGGGCCCGTCTTCTTCCAGAGCGCGGGGACCCTCGAGATCCATGCCGCGGACTTCATGAACGGGCACGTCCGGTTCTCCCTCGACCAGGTCCTCCTCGAGGAGGTCGTCATCGACCCGACGCTCCAGTGGCACTCGTCCCCGGCGGGGACCGGTCGCACCATCGCGCTCGCCGCCGTCAACCCGCTCTCCGACGTCGAGTGCGTCCCCAGCTGCGGCGACAACGTCTGTGGCCCCGACGGCTGCGGCGGCGTCTGCGGCGCGGGCTGCGAGGCGCCCGCGGCCTGCCAGCTCGACGGCCAGGGGTGCGCGACGGGCGCGATGACCCAGGCCATCACCGTGGACCGCCTCGTGGAGCACTCCGGGACCTACTACTTCGGCACGATCACCAGCGGGCCCTTGGGCGCCATCGACTCCGTCGACCGGCTCCTGCTGCGGCTCGCCGCGACCACCGCCGTCGGCAGCCACGATCTCACGGTCGCCCCCAACGACGACTACGGGACCTGCGCGCAGTGCGTCTCGGTCAGCGTCGACACCGGCGGCGCGCTGCGGCGCTTCTTCCAGAGCGCCGGAACGATCGAGCTCATGCCCGGCTCGAACGCCGCTCAGGGCTACATCGAGGCCACCCTGACCGGCGTCGAGCTCGTCGAGATCGCGCTCGACGACGGGGTCTACGTCCCGGTCGCGGGCGGCGCCACGCTCACCCTCCCGTCCCCCACCACCGTGTCGACCTTCTCCGCGATTCGCGACATCCAGCTCTCGACGGACAGCACGGCGTGCACCGCGACCGGCGGCGTCGACCACGCGGGCCCGAACCCCCAGCTCGTGGTGACCGTCGCGTCGACGCGCCATCCGGTGTCGAACCTGGTCGGTCACTACGTCGTCGACGGCGCTGGCGAGGCCGGCGACTGGATCCACCTCGTCTCGGCGTCGGACTTCCCGACCTTCGAGGTCGGCGACCAGCTGCGGATCCTCCAGGCCAACCCCCAGGAGTACTGGTGCGAGACGCAGATCTTCCCGTTCGGCTCGGAGGTCGAGAAGATCGGGACCGCGGCGGTCCCGGACGCGCTCGTCGTCGCCAGCGGCGCCGACCTCGAGCCCTACGAGGGCGCGCTGGTCACGGTCTCGAACGTCACCATCACCGACGACTCCGAGTGGAGCTCGAGGGAGTGGCTGAAGACCGACTCCGGCTTCCAGATCGACACGAGCGCGGCGGCCGGCGGAGACCTCGTCAAACCGAGCGTGGGGACCACCTTCCAGACCGTCACCGGCTTCGTGCGCTACACCTTCTCCGAGTACCACCTCGCCCCGCGCTCCGACGCGGACCTGGTGCAGTAGCGCGACGCCTCGTCCGAGCGATGGGACAGGCGGCCACTGGCCGGCCACGTGCCCGAACGGCCGGCCAGCGCCGGGGGAGGTGCGCCCGGGGGCGTCCGATCCGCGACGCCTCCCCGGTGATCGTCCGGGACCCCGGATGTTGCGCCCGCACCTATGCGACCGCGAGACGGGGGACGGGGCGTGGAGCCGTGGTCCTCCGGATCGCCTCCCGCGGTCGGACATCGGGGCGGCGCAGCGAGCGCAAACCCGCACCGGAGCTTGCTCGGCGCCATGCCGCGGCGGGATGATCCGAGGTCGCGAAGGGGGGCTCCAGGAGGGGAGAGGCCATGGCCTACGAACAGCCCGCCCGGCAACGTGAGGAGGAGGCGAAGGCGCCGAAGGCGCAGAAGGAGGCCGGCGGCGCCGCGGTCGCGCGGGACAGCCACGCCGCCCTGCGCGGGCACACCTACGACGAGCAGGTCCAGATGCTCGCGCCGGTGCAGATGAAGGGAGAAGACGAGGCCGCGAGCGCGGCGAGCGCGGCGCAGGCCCAGACCCAGGCGCCGGGCGCCGACGCCGGCTTCTCCGACCTCTACAAGAACAAGGGCGGCAAGAAGAAGGGCGAGGTGACGGCCGACCGCGGCCGGAGCCTCGGCTACGAGGACTACAAGGAGCGGATCGGGCCCATCAAGGCGTCGAGCGAGACGCGCGAGGGCCTGCTGCCCTACCAGAAGAAGGGCGCCGCCGCGCAGCAGATGACCGTGGAGCTGTCCGAGGACGACCTGCTCGAGATCTTCAGCGCCAACTACGGCAAGAACACGATGAAGAGCAGCGACGACGACAACGCCCGCATCAAGGCGCTGCTCCCGAAGGTCAACGCGGCCTTCCGCATCATGAAGCTCGACACCATCGGCGCGAAGGCGGCCTACCTCGCCAACGCCTACTGGGAGTCGGCGAAGTTCAAGTACATGACCGAGACCGAGGCGGCCGCCGGCGGCAAGGGCTGGCAGCAGGACCCGCGGCAGACGAAGCTCGACACGGGCTACCTCGGCCGCGCCGCGGCGGGTCAGGAGAAGGTCGGCGAGCTCAAGGTCGCCGGCTACCACCAGGGCGGGACCATCAACAAGACCGGGGACTGGAACGAGTCGTTCATCGGCCGCGGGCCGCTCCAGGTGACCCACGACTACGGCTACGTACAGACCCTCGCCGTCATCGAGCGCCGCTGGGAGGAGCTGAAGGACGCCAAGGAGGGCACCCAGGAGGCGAAGGACCGCGACCTCTGCAAGGAGGCGCTCGACGCCATTAAGAAGGACCCGTCCCAGGCGGCGAACCCGAAGTACGCCTTCCTCTTCTCGGCGGCCTTCATGAAGCGCCCCACCAGCCAGGACCTGAAGTCGCGCCCCGGCGACCAGCTCGCCACCGGCGGCAGCGCGGCCAGCTTCATGGGCCAGCAGCCCAAGGAGCGCGGCGCCGAGAAGGCCGCCGTCTACCAGAAGGCCGTCGAGGTCCTGACGCTGCGCCAGAAGTCCTGGGACATCGCCCACGAAACCGGCCCCTACGCCCCCGAGGCCGCGTAGCGCGCGGCTCCTCGCTCGACAGCGAGGAGCCGCCCGCCTTCAGGGCGCGATGGTCCCGGGCTCGCAGACGCCGCCGTCCCACGGCGTCCCGTCGTCGGTGCCGACGGGGAGCTTCGGGATGTCGTACTTCTTCGGCAGCGTGTAGTGCTGCTCGACGCGGCCGCCGACGCCGGGGCCGCAGTAGACCGTGATGTCGGCGAAGGGGATGACCATCGGGCACTCGTCGCCCTGCTGCGCCGGGTCGGTGCAGCTGCCGCACTGGACGCAGAAGTTCATCCCGCCGACGCCCAGCGAGTAGTCCGGCGCCCCCGGATCGGCGCACGTCTCCTCACCGTTCGCCAGGCAGGTCTTGTCGAAGGCGAAGGTCGCCCCCTCGAACTTCAAGATGCCGCCCGTCCACTTGCTCAGGACCTGGCGCGTGGTCTCCTCGGCGAGGACCGCGGCGCCGTCCATGAGGCGGTCCTGGATCTGGTCGCCGAGCCCCTCCTGGTCGCACTGCTGCTGCTCCGCCATGTCGACGAGCTGCTTGCCGTCGTCGAAGGCCTGCTTGGCCCAGCTCAGCGCCGTCGCCACCGACTCGACCGTCGCCTCCTCGTCCGCCGGGATGATGCCGGCGATGAGCTTGAGCCCGAGGGTCTCGATCTTGGCGACGGTCTTGTAGACCATGCCGAGGAGCGCGTCGCTGAGCGACGCCAGGCCGATGCCCTGGGCGGTGACCATGCCGCAGTTGCACATCTTCATCTCGCCGCCCGACATGTTCTTGATGCACAGCGGCTCCACGGCGCCATCGGGGTTCGGGCAGCCGATCCACTGGATCCGCGTCACCTGCGGCCGGTTCGACTGGATCTTGCACGGCGGCACGTCCACGCAGACCCGCTGCCACACCCCCTGCTTCACCCACAGCCCGGCCGTGTTGCAGTACCACTCGCTGTCGATATAGACGTCGGTGCACTGCGGCCCGCAGATGGGCGGCGGCGGCGAGCCGTGCGACTTCAGGTGCACCGTGTAAGGGATCGTCAGCTGCCCGTGCGCCGGGATCTCGTCGACCTGGTCCACCGCGTAGGCGAGCTTCACGTAGGTGCTGTCCCGCGGCCGGATCCGCACGTGCCACGCCGAGGCGAGCCCGGCGTTGTAGAGCGTCAGCTCGCCCGTCTCCGTCTCGCCGCCGCTGAGCACGTGGTGCACCTCGGCCGGGATGGCCGTCAGCATCGGCGCCGGCACGCTCGACGCGTAGGTCGCCGTCACCGTGATGTCGTAGTCGTCGGTGATGGTCGTCGGCGTCACCGTGAAGTCCAGGCTCACCGGGCTCCTCACGAGCCCGACCTCGACCAGCGCCGTGTCGCCCGCGACGATCTCGACGACCCTGTTGCCGTCGACGCCGTCCGCCCCGTCGACCGACGCGTAGCCCGACGCCGTCACCTTGTAGCGGTAGCTCCCGGCCGGGAGCCCGACGAACGCCACGTCGCCCGCCGCGTCGGTCGTCGCCGTGCGGTTCACGAGCGCCGAGCCGTCGAGGGACACGAGCGTCACCTTCGCCCCCGCCACCGGCGCGTCCGGGTTCGTCAGCGCCTCGGTGAGGTCGCGCACCTCGACCAGCGCGCTGCCCTCGAGATCGGTCACCACGCTGACGCCGACCGGGAGCGCCGTGGAGACGCCGTCCGTCCCCGCGATGACGACGTGGCCGCCGTACTGCGAGCCCGTCGCCGTCCCCGGCGGCACGCTCACGGTGAGGTCCACGGTGCGCCCCTCGCCCGGCGCCAGGTCCCCGAGCGCCGCCGCGCTGGTCACCGCGACGAGCGACCCGTCGGGCGGCGTGACCGTCACCCCGCGCCACACGGCGTAGCCGACGTTCCGCACCAGGAAGCGCTTGGTCGCGAGGTCGCCGGCCCGGAGCCCGAAGCGCATCAGCGCCGGCTCGACGCGCGGCACCGCCACCGCCCCCACCGTGTCGATCGACAGGATCGCCGTGGCCTCGGCGCCCTCGGCCGTCCGCACCGTGAGGGTGCGCTCGACGTGCGCGTTGGCGTCCTCCGCGGCGGTCACCCGGAGCGCCAGCGAGAGCGTCGCCTCGGCGCCCAGGGACGTCGGCGCCGCCTGCCTCAGCGCCACCTCGACCCCGTCGTCGCCGGGGCCCTCGGAGAGCTCCACCGTGAGCCCGCCGAGGGGCCGGTCGCCGGGGTTGCGGAAGCTCGCGCTCATGCCGCCGACGACCCCGCGCGGCAGGGTCAGCGCGAAGGTCCCCACCGTCGGCAGGAGCCCCCAGACGTCCACCGTCGCGTCCGCCGAGAACGCGGTCACCGCGGGGTGGTCCGCCGAGAAGCGGAAGCGCCCCGCCGTCCGCGGCAGCGGCGTCCAGTCGTAGCTGAAGGTGCCGTCGCCCGCCGCCAGCACGGTGTGCCGCTCCTCGAAGGAGCCCCGGCGGACGCGGATCTTCACCGGGACGTCGCCCACCGGCGCGCCGTCGGCGTCGCGCACCTCGCCGGTCAGGGTGGCCGCGCCGCCCATCGGCAGGTCGGTCACGGGCGCCGCCAGGGACGCGGTGTAGGGCGGCGGCGACGTGTCCGCGTAGCCCTCGCCGCCGTGGCCGACGACGCCGAAGGGCGCGGTCGAGGTCACGTCCCCGTAGAACTTCGTCAGGTCCGCCGCGAGCCGGAGCTGCGTCCCGGCGTCGGGGGGGACGGTCGTGGACAGGGTCGGGAAGCGGACCGTCTCGCCGGCCGGGATCACGACGAAGCGCCCGGCGCCGGTCTGCACCGTCGGGAGCCCGGCGTCGCCGACCTGGAGCGTCGCCCAGGTGTCGAGCCCGTCGACGCTGGTGACGCGGACCTTCACCTCGCCGGCGTTGGCGCCCGCGGCGGTCCGCGTCTTGAGCGCGAGGGGGGCCGTGCCCTGGTTCTGGACGCTCAGCGTCACCTGGCCGGCGGCGCCGAGCCAGAGGTGGTCGGACTCGAAGTGCACGGTCTCGCCGGTCGGCCAGCCGACGGCGACGTCGAAGCCGCGTCGGTAGGTCACCGGGTCGGCGCCCGGCGCGGCCACGTCGAGCGCGACGTCGAGCGTGGCGGCGTCGGTCAGCTCGCGGTGGCTGTGCACCGTCGCCGGCCACGTCACCTCGCCCGCCGCCGGCAGCGAGCGCGAGCCCGCGGCGACGTGATCGAACCAGGTCGCGCCGAGGTCGTCGCCGAGCGTCGTCCGCAGGCGGCTCACGATGAGGCCCTGGAGGTCGGCGCTCGTCACGACGACCGGGGCCGCGTCCAGCATCCAGCGGACCAGCTCGCGGCCGCCGTCGGCCGCCGCCCGCCCGTAGTCCCCGAGGGCCACGCCGACGCCGTAGATCTCGACCCGCCGGGGCGCGCCTTGCTGGCCGCCCGCGTCGACGAGCAGCGCGCTCACCGCCCCGCGGAGCGCCCCGCTCGGCGGCTCGCCGCAGGCCACCTCGACGCCGGGCGCCGCGGTCGCGATCAGCGTCCCGTCGCGGGTGTAGTGGACCTCGGTCACGTCCGCCGGCGCGCTCGGCACGCGGCAGCCCACCTCGCCGGCGTCGAGGTCCACGACGACCTCGAGCGCCGTCGGGACCGGCGGCGGGAGGTCGACGGTGAAGGAGACGCTGGCCGCGCCGGTGTTCCCTGCCGCGTCGGTCGCCGTGACGACGAGCGTGTGCGGGCCCTCGGCCGTGACGTCGCTCCCCTCGGCGTAGCCCTGGCCGTCGAGCTTGGCGACGACGGTGACCGCCGTCGCGTCGTCCACGGTCCAGCTCAGGGCCGGCGCCGTGTGGACGGTCGCGCCGGCGGTCACGCCGGCGAGGGTCACCACCGGGTCGGTCAGGTCGAGGGTGAAGTGAACGGTGACCTCGGACTCGCGCTGCCCGGCGTCGGTCGCCGTCACGACGAGGGTGTGCGGGCCTTCGTCCGACACCACCGTGCCGAGGGTGAACGTCGCGCCGTCGAGGACCGCCGACAGCGTCACCGCGGTCGCGTCGGTCGCGGTGACGACGACGAGGACCGGGGCGGCGAGCACGTCGCCGTCCGAGACGCCCGTGACCCGGATGGTCGGCGGCCGCTCGTCGAAGAGCAGGGTCGCCGGTGCCGAGGGCGCGCTCGCGTTCGCCACCGCGTCGAGGGCGGTCACGGTCCAGCTGTACTCGCCGTCGGTCTCCGGGAGGTCGAGGGTCGTGGTCGCGGTGAGGCCGGTCGCGATGATCTCGGGCGCGTCGCCGCCCACCGCCCGGCGGACGACGTAGCTGGCTGGCGCCTCTCCGGCCGGTGCCTGCCACGTGAGGCGCACGCGGCCGCTCTCGAGGGTCGCCGTGAGCCCGGTGGGCGCGCCCGGCGCGGTCTGGTCGCTCACCCCGGAGATCCACGCCGACAGCGGGCCGACGTTGCCGACCTCGTCGGTGGCCTGGACGGCGTACCACCAGGTGCCGTCGCTGGGCGGGAGGTCCTCGTAGAGGGTCAGGATCAGGTCGCTCGCCACCTCGTCGGCGGTGGTGGGCTGGCCGGCGACGACGTCCGCCGAGCGGAAGAGCGCGTAGGTCAGGTGCTCGCCGGTGCCGCTCGCGGGCGACTGCCAGAGGACCCGGAGCCGCCCCTGGCTGCGGGCGGTGACCAGCACGCTCGGCGGCGCGGCGGGGGGCTCGCCGTCGATGACGAGGGTCGGATCGGCGAGCGTCGTGGTGACGTTGCCCGCCAGGTCGGTCGCGGCGACCGTGAGCTGGGCGGGGCCGGAGGCGGCGTCCTGCGGCAGCGCCAGGACGCCCGTCCAGTAGTCGTCGGCGCCGTCGAGCACGACGTCGATGGGCCCGAGGTTGGCGACCACGAGCTGGAGCGTCGGCGCCTCGGCCAGCGCCTCGGAGCTGGTGAGCGTCACGTCGAGGGCGTCGCCGGGCGCGGCGAGCCGGCGGACGTCCACCGCGACCGTCGGCGGGGTGAAGTCGACCGCGAAGGTCTGGATCCCCGGGATGGGCGCGCCGTTTCCGACCTGCCCGAGGAGATCCGCGCCGGACCACGAGAGGCGCCACGTGCCTTCGGCCGGAGACGCAGGAAAGACCAGCGTCCCCGTGAAGTGCGCGGCGCCGCCCTCGGCGCTCTCGAGGGGG
Source organism: Deltaproteobacteria bacterium (assembly GCA_006226565.1). Taxonomy (GTDB): domain Bacteria; phylum Myxococcota_A; class UBA9042; order PHBI01; family PHBI01; genus PHBI01. Next base: position 16,299 of record SBGO01000599.1, read on the forward strand.
ATCGGCACCGGCGCGCCGGTCGGCGGGATGGCGGCGAGGGTCGGCGTGCCGCCGAGGTCCTCGCTGGCGGTCAGCGTCACCGCCACGGCGCTGGTCAGGCCGTAGGGCGGCGCCGGGTCGAGCGCCACGGCCGCGGTCGGCACGGTGCCGTCGGCGGTCACCGTCACCGGCGCCGCGGCGAGGCTCGCCTTGTCGAAGGCGTCGACGGCCACGACGGTGTAGGCGAAGACGCCGTCGGCGGGCGCGGCGTCCACGAAGTGCGCGGTGTAGGCGGGCGCGATGGGCTCGGGGAGCGCCTCGGGGTCGAGGCTGTCGGGGGCGCGGTAGACGAGGTAGTGGTCCGCCTGGGCGGCGAGCTGCCAGTCGAGGGTCACGCGGCGCGCGGGCCCGGCGACGGCGGTCAGGCCGCTGACGGCCGGGGCGGGCGGCGCCGCGACCGGCGACAGGACGACCTCGTTGGAGTCGGCGCTGGTGAGCCCCTCGGCGTCGCGGGTGCGGACGACGTAGCCGTAGCTCTGGCCGTTGGGCGCGTCGAAGTCGGTGAAGCTCCGCAGCACCAGGCCGTCGGCGAGGAGCGCGTAGGCGCCGTCGGGGAGCGTCCGGCGGTAGACGGCGTAGCCCGCGGCGTCGCAGCTCGGGGTCGCGTCCCAGGTCAGGATGTCCCAGCCGTCGCCGGCCTCGCCGATGAGGTTCGGCGGGGCCACGGGCGGGCCCGCGGCGACGGTGCGGCCGGTGACCGAGACGGCCGGGCCGACGTTGCCGGCGTGGTCGACGGCGGCGAGGGTCACGTCGTAGTTGGTGCAGGCGGTGAGGCCGGTCGCCTGGCCGGTGGTCGTGCCGGCGGGGATGACGACGGCGTCCCCGGGCGCCTGGCCGGTAGGCGCCCAGCGGAGCTCGTAGTGATCGAGGTCGGGGACGGGCACGGCCGGCCAGGTGACGGTCAGCGTGTCCTCGCCGGGGACGCTGACGACGGGCTGAACGCCCGGCGGCGGCGTGGTGTCGGCGACGAGGGTGACGGGCGCGGTGAAGAAGGCCGCGCCGCCGAGGGTGACGGTGAAGGTCGCTGTCCCGGCGCTGGCCGGCGGGGTCCACGCGGCGGTCCAGCGCCCCTCGCCCGCGACGCTGACCGCGCCGACGCTGCCCTGGTCGACGGTCAGGCCGACCGCGTGGGCGGCGGTGTCGACGAGGTTGTCCCAGGCGTCGCGGAGGGTCAGGGTCACGGTGACGGGGCCCGCACCGTCGGCGACGGGCGGGTCGGGGACGACCGCGAGGGCGCCGTGCGCGGCGTCGGCGGCGGCCGGCAGGACGGTGACGGCGGTGGCGGTGGTGACGACCGGGAAGGCGCCGAGGTCGCTGGCGTAGAGCTGCTGCTCGCCGGCCTGGGTGAGCACGACGCCGGTGAAGGCGTGGGTGCCGAGCTCGGCGACGTCGTAGGTCCACGGGTCGGGCAGGGTCGCGCCGGTGTCGTCGGCGCCGAGGGTGACCGTCCCGGTGTAGCTCTGGCGCGGGTCGCCGAGGTCGTCGATGGCGGTCGCGGTCAGGGTCAGCGGGGTGCCGGCGACGACGGTGGTCGGGGTCGCGAGCAGGTCGAAGGCCGACAGCTCGCCGGTCCCGACGATGACGGCGATCTGGTCGCTCGCCGACTCGCCCGCGATCGTCGCGGTGAGGTCGACGATCAAGGTCCCGTCGGGCTCGTAGCGGGTGTCGCGGGTGTAGGTGTGGGTCCAGCAGGTCACCGTCGCCGTCGGGATCGTCTCGGTGACGACGGCGCCCGGATCCTCGGGGTCGGCCCAGTCGAGGACGATGTCGGCGGTGGTGGCGACGCCGGCCGGGTCCTCGACGTGGCCGCAGATGGTGAGCGGCTTGTCGACGATGACGCCGACGGTGTCGGGGGCGAGGGGCCGCTTGTACTTGATGCAGACCTGGCGCGCCGGGTCGAGGGTCACGTCGGCGCCGCCGCCGAAGTAGTACTGCCACTGCGACATGTCGCCGGTCCACGCCGGGGCGGTCTGGGCGTCCGTTCGGCGCTGCTCGACGCAGACGGTCCAGTCCTGGTCGGTCGGGATGTTGCTGATGACGCCGCCGTCGGTGTTGTCGGCGAAGGCCCAGTTGCCCTCGAAGCGCCCGGGGGACGGCTCCTTGAGCTCGCCGGCGTCGTCGGAGACCGAGACGCTCGCGACCGCGGGCACGCCGGTGATGCGCATCTGCACCGTGGCGCTCCCCTGGCCGCCGGTCCCGTGGCAGCCGGCGCCGGCGGCGTCGACGCCGTGGGTGAGGATGAGGCTGACGACGTCGGGGTTCGCCGTGGCGCGGACGTCCCGATAGAAGAAGAAGAGGCTCCGGCCCTTGAGCTCGAAGCCGGTGTGGGAGGAGGCCGAGCAGTAGTTGTAGAAGGTCGAGGCGGCCTGCAGGCGCTCGACCGCCGGCGCGCTGAAGAGGGCCACGTCGGGCTCGTCGGCGTAGTAGGCGCGGAAGCTCTGGGAGCCGAGGGTCACCTCGGGCGCGGCGTGGGCGCTCGGCGCCGCAGCCGCGAGCGGGAGGGCCACGGCGAGCAGCGCGACCAGGCGCCGAGCCAGGCGGCGTCGGCGTCGCACGACGAGCCAGGCCAGGACGAGGAGGCCGAGCGGCAGCGCCGCGCCCTGCCCGCCCCCGGCGCCGCTGCAGCTGCCACAGCCGCCGCCCCCGCCGCCCTCGTCGACGCCCTGCGCGGTGTCGGTGGCGGGCTGGGTGTCCGCCTCGACGTGGGTGTCGACGGGGCCGGTGTCCTCGACGACCTGGGTGTCCTCGACGACCGCGGTGTCCTCGACGACCTGGGTGTCCTCGACGACCGCGGTGTCCGCGGCGGTGGTGTCCTCGGCGACGTCATCGACGACGTCGGCGTCCTCGCCGTCCCCGTCGGCGACGACCTGGGTCGGCGCGGCCCAGGCGTGGTAGCCGAGGTCGAGGAGCCCGCTGTCGGCGGCCTGGGTCACGGCGTCGGTGGTGCGCCCGGCCGTCGGGTGCGCGTCGGCGGCGACCATGCCGGCGTCGACCGCGGGGCTCTGGGTCTCGACCGCGCCCTGGGCGAGGTAGAAGAGGTGGCGGGGGCCGTCGACGAAGCCCGGGTCGGCGCTGATGACGCCGCCGGCCCCGGAGATCTCGCCGTCGCCGCCCGTGACGCTGACCGCGCCGCCGACGAGGACGGCCGAGAGCGCGACGGTCGCCTCACCGAAGGCCGAGAAGGCGGCCCCGGGGGCGTCGGCGGAGATGGCGTGGCGGACGGTGACGTGCACGCCGAGGGAGGCGCTCAGCCCGCCGTCGATGAAGGTCGCGGCGTCGAAGCGCGCCGTGGCGCCCACGGCCGAGACGCCGCCCGAGAGCGTGACGGCGCCGAGGACGAGGGCGTTGTCGACCTCCAGCGCGCCGACGATCGACAGCGACACCGCGTCGCCGGCCGCCCCCTCGAGGCGCACGTCGTGGAGGAGCGGCGCCCCGCCAGCCCCGGAGAGCGCGGGCTCGCCGACCACCGCCAGCTCGCCGACGACGGCGTGGACGACGCCGTCGACGACGAGGCCGGCCGCGCCGCCGGCGCCGTGCAGGGCCGTCCCCTCGCCCTCGGGATCGGGCGCGAAGGTCTCGGGGTCGTACCCGCCGGTGACGACGACGCCCTCCGGCACGGCCAGCGCGCCGGACAGGGTGTAGTCCCCGTGGGCCACGCGGACGCGCGTCCCGAAGCCGGCGCCGTCGATCGCCCCGAACGCCGCCTCGAGGCTCGCGTACGGATGCTGCGTCGAGCCGTCCGCGGCGTCGGGGGACGCGCCCGCGGCGACGTGGAGCTCGCGGTCGAAGGCCTGCTCGGCCGGCAGCGGGACCGCCACGTCCTGGTGGCCGGGGACGAGGGTCCACGGCCCGGCGAAGCGCCGCTCGGTGGGCCGGTCCACGCGCGCCCGCCAGGTCCCGTCGTGCTCGGGCGCGACCAGGGTCACCCGCCCGTCGGCGTCGGTCGTGCCCGCGACGCCGGTGAAGGTGCGGCCCGCGTCGTCGTTCAGGAGCCAGACCCGCGCGCCGGCCAGCGGCTCGCCGCCCAGGGTGACCGTCAGCGTGACCTCGGCGTCGGGCCAGGCGACGACGAAGCTCGCGCTCGCCTCGCCGACGTTGCCGGCCGCGTCGGTGGCCGTGGCGACGAGGGTGTGGTCGCCGACCGCCGCGATCGGCGTCCCCGGCGTGTACGGCGCGCCGTCGAGGGTGACGGCGAGGGTCGTGGCGGTGGCGTCCTCGACGCCGATCCCCGGGACCAGGCCCGGAGCGTGGGTGGTGTTCGGCTCGGCCCCGGTGATGGTCACGACGGGCGCCGTGGTGTCGATGGTGAAGCTCCGCTCGGCCGCGACGTGCTGCCCGGCGACGTCGCTGACCTCGGCGCGCGCCGTGTGGGCGCCCTCGGCGCCGAAGGGCTCGCCGGAGGCGTGGGCCGCGCCGTCGACGGTGAGGGCGACCGGCGCGAGCCCGTCGCCGCTGGCCTCGACCGCGACGACCAGCGGGAGCGCGCTCACCTGGCCGTCCTCGGGCGAGGTGAAGGCGATCGTCGGGGTCGCCGGCCGGAGCGCGAGGGGACCGACGACGACCGTCGCCTCCTGGGCCAGCCAGTCGGTCGCCGTGACGACCAGCTCGTAGGTGCCCCAGGCGAGCGCGGGCGGGCCGTAGCTCTGGCCGCTCGCGACCGTGACGCCGACGTCCTCGCCGACCGGCCGCAGCGTGGCGACCACGGCGGCGCCGGGCACGTCGTCGCCGACCTCGAAGGCGACCGGGATCCCGTCCTGGCCGAAGGCCCCGTCGGCCACCGGCGCCGTGACGGTGATGACCGGCGGGGCCGTGTCGATGACGACCTGGAAGACGCGCGGGGTCTCGACGTTGCCGCGCCCGTCGGTGGCGCGGAGCTCGACCTCGTGGACGCCGGCGTCGAAGAAGAACGGCGAGAGCGAGGCCCAGTCGCCGCCGTCGAGGCGCATCTCGATGGAGGCGACGCCGCTCAGGTCGTCCTGGGACACGGCGGTGAAGATGGTCCAGGGCGCGGCGGCGAAGGTGTTTCCGTCGCGGCTCACCGGGCCGCTGGCGGCGGCCAGGTCGGTGACCGGCGGCGCGACGTCCATCGCGTCGAAGGCGTAGCCGACCTGGTACTGGCGGGTGCCGCCGCTCGCGGCCCAGTCGAGGACGAAGAGGCGGCGCCCCTCGTCACGCTCACGGCCGACCCAGGCGTTCTTGGCGTGGAGGGGCTGGCCGTCGTCGAGGCGCACGGCCTGGCGCACGGGGACGGCGCCGGCGAGCGGGTCGTCGACGACGACGAGGTTGAAGCCGGCGAGCAGCTCGGCGGTCACGACCACGTCCGGTGTGTCCTCGCTCGGGGTGCCGGCGAGGGCGCCCACGACCCGGGTGACCGGGTCCTCGACGCAGCTCGACTGGAGCAGCGCGTAGCCGTCGGGGAGCGGCAGGCCGCTGGCGGTGGGCGGGGCGTCGGCCGGCTCGACGAGGAGGTCGTCCTGCTGGTCGATGTCCGGGAGCGGCCCGGTCCGCTGCGCGCGCACGCGGCGGAGGAGCCAGCGCGTGGTGGCGCTGGCGATGAGCGAGGTGTCGGCGCCGCCGAGGGCGTCGGCGTGGCTGAAGGTCACGCCCATCTCGGTGAAGGCGCCGCTGAGCGTGGTCTTCATGATCCACGCGCCGGTCTTGCACGCCCCGGGGTCGATGTCGCCGACGTCGACGAGCAGCGAGCCGGACGCGGGGCGGCCGTCGACCTCGCTGGCGACGATCTCGAAGTCGATGAGCAGCCCCATGGCGTTGTCGACGATGCGCGGCTGGGCGGAGGCGACCTTGACGGCGCGGGCCGGGCCGTAGCCGGCGTTGGCGATGCGGAGCGCGAGATCGAAGGGGACCGGCGGCTCGACGGGCGCGGTGAAGGGGTCGTCGGCGTCGACCCAGCGCGGCAGGGCGTAGACCAGGTCGAGGAGCGGCTGCGGGTAGACGGTGAAGTCGGCCCAGGTCGAGGCGAGGTCGCTCTCGACGCCGCCGGCGCGGTAGTGGAGGTGCGCGCGGGCGCGGTACGAGAGCCCGGCCGGGTCCTGGCCGCCGGCGCCGGGCGTCGGGACGAAGAGCCACTGGATCTCGGCGGTGCCCGCCGCGGCCACGCGCCCGCTGCCGTCGATGGCGGTGACCCCGGAGAGCGACGGGTCGCCGACGAAGATGAGGGTCGCGGCGTCCTGGCCCTCGGCGGTCGCGATCTCGAGGGTGATGGCGATGTCCTCGAGGGGCAGATCGGTGAGGTTGTTGCTCATCACCAGCCGCGCCTCGAAGGCGTCGCGCTCGAGGGTCAGCCGCTGCGGGATCTCGAGCTTGACCTTGGCGCACAGCGCCCCCTGGGCGCGCGCGGGCGACGGCGCCCCGAGGGCCGCCAGGCCGACCAGGGCGGCGAGCACGAGGGGGAGGGCGGAGAGGCGGCGGTCGCGAAGGTGGCGTCCCATGGCGGGGCTCCGAACGAGAGCACGCCGACGGCGCGAGGCGGCCGCTTGGGGGACGCGGCCGTGGCTGCTCGGTTTGTCTGGGTGGCGAATCATAGGCACGCCGCGCGAGCGGAGACCAGCATTTGCGCACGCGCCGCGGCGGCGCGACGGCGGCGCCCGCGCCTTGCCCCCGCGAGCGCCGACAGGTGTCCATAGCATCGGGCAGGACGGGACCGCGGTGCTGCAGCGCGACACGGCGGCCGACCGGGTCGAAACCACACGGAATGTGACATTCCCTGGTCGTTGCGACCCAAAGGTGTATTCTCCGCCCGCCCACACACATCTCAACGGCGGCCGCCCGCCCCCCCGAGCCGAGCGAGCCCCGACGAGAAGCGGGAGAGAGCCATGCTTATCATGCGTCGTGTCGTCCGGACCTCAGCGCTGCTCCTTGCACCGCTGCTCCTCTTCCCTGGCTGCGTCGAGGAGCAGGACTACTTCCCGCCGATCCCCGAGCCGATCGTGCGCCAGCAGGCGCTCACGAACCTCGAGCCGCCGGCCGGCTACTACGACGGCGCCGACGCCTCGAGCGGCGCGGCCCTGCGCGCGTCCCTCCACGCGATCATCAAGGACCACACGCGCTACCCGTACACGTCGACCGGCATCGACACGTGGGACATCCTCGAGCTCGCCGACGAGGACCCCAACGACACCGGGCGCATCCTCGACGTCTACAAGAACGCGAGCTACCCGAAGTACGGCGCCGGCAACACCGACTACAGCCGCGAGCACGCGTGGCCGAGCAGCTTCGGCTTCCCCAACGACGTGTCGTCGAACATCCCGTACACCGACTGCCACATGCTCTTCCTGGCGGACTACGGGTACAACTCGGCCCGCAGCAACAAGCCCTACCGCGACTGCGACGCGACCTGCAGCGAGGAGCCGACCGACGTCAACAACGGGCGCGGCGGCACCACCGGCGTCTACCCCGGCGAGTCGAACTGGCGCGCCGGCGCCTTCGACACCGGCACCTGGGAGACCTGGCTCGGCCGCCGCGGCGACGTCGCGCGCGCGCTGTTCTACATGGACGTCCGCTACGAGGGCGGCTTCCACGGGGTCACCGGCTACGCCGAGCCCGACCTCATCCTCACCGACGATCAGGCCCTCATCACCGCCAGCCAGACCGGCTCGAACGAGCTGGTCGCCTACATGGGCATCCGCTCGATGCTCCTCGAGTGGCACCTCCAGGACCCGGTCGACGACGTCGAGCGGTACAAGAACGCCGTCGTCGCCACCTACCAGGGCAACCGCAACCCCTTCGTCGACCACCCCGAGTGGGTCGGCTGCGTCTTCGACGGCACCTGCGGCGGAGACCTGCCGCCGGGCGCGGTCACGGGCCTCGTCGCGACCGCCGGCGCGGCCGCCATCGACCTCGACTGGAACGACAACGCCGAGCCCGACCTCGCCGGCTACCACGTCTACCGCGGCACCGACGCCAGCGGCCCGTGGACGCGGCTGAACGGCGCCCTCCTCGCCGTGAGCGCCTACACCGACGCGACCGCGACGGCCGGACGCTGGTACTACGGGGTCACCGCCGTGGACGCGGCGGGGGGCGAGTCGCCGCTGGTCAACGTCGCGAGCGCGCAGCTCGGCGACGGCTCGGGCGCGGGCCTGCCGTGGATCAACGAGATCCACTACGACAACGACAGCATCGACACCGGCGAGCTCGTCGAGATCGCCGGCCCGGCGGGCTTCGACCTCAGCGGCTGGCAGGTCCTCGGCTACAACGGCAACGACGGCGGGGTCTACAGCACGCTCACCCTCGGCGGCGTGCTCCCCGACCAGGGCGGCTGCCTCGGGACGCTGGCCTTCGCGTTCGCCGGCATGCAGAACGGCTCGCCCGACGGCCTCGCGCTGGTCGACAGCACCGGCGGCGTGGTCGAGCTCATCAGCTACGAGGGCGTCCTGACCGCCACCGACGGGCCGGCCGTCGGCACCAAGTCCGTCGACATCGGCGTGAGCGAGGCCACCACGACCCCGGTCGGCTACACCCTGCAGCTGTCGGGGACCGGCGCCAGCGCCGGCGACTTCGTGTGGGAGTGGCCCCAGCGCGGCACCCCCGGCGAGCCGAACGCCGGGCAGACCTTCGACGGCTGCCCCGCCGGCTGCGCCAGCGCGAGCGAGTGCGACGACGGCGACGTCTGCACCGGCGCCGAGAGCTGCGACGCCGGCAGCTGCACCCCGGGCACCCCGCTCGTGTGCGACGACGGCGACGCCTGCACCGCCGACGGCTGCGACCCCGCCACCGGCTGCACCATCGCCGCCATCACCTGCGACGACGGCGACGCCTGCACCGCCGACGGCTGTGACCCCGCCACCGGCTGTTTCAGCGCCGCCATCCCCTGCGACGACGGCGACGCCTGCACCACCGACGGCTGCGATCCGGCCACCGGCTGCACCACCGCGCCCGTGACCTGCGACGACGGCGACGCCTGCACCGCCGACGGCTGCGACCCCGCCACCGGCTGCACCACGGCCGCCATCACCTGCGACGACGGCGACGCCTGCACCACCGACGGCTGCGACCCCGCCACCGGCTGCGTCTTCTCGCCGCTCCCCTGCGACGACGGCGACGCCTGCACCGTCAACGCCTGCGACGCCGCCACGGGCTGCGCGGTGGTCGGGACCGTCAGCTGCGACGACGGCAACCCCTGCACCGCCGACAGCTGCGACCCGGCCGTGGGCTGCGTCTACGCGCCGGTCGTCGACGGGACATCCTGCGCCGACGCCGACCTCTGCGACGGCGCCGAGATCTGCGTCGCCGGCGCCTGCGCCGCGGGCGCCCCGCTGACCTGCGACGACGGCGACCCGTGCACCGCCGACGCGTGCAACCCGGCGAGCGGCTGCGACAACGGCCCGGTCGCCGACGGGACCTCCTGCGCCGACGCCGACCTCTGCAACGGCGACGAGACCTGCGTCGCCGGCGCCTGCACCGCGGGCGCGCCGCTGGCGTGCGACGACGGCGACGCCTGCACGACGGACAGCTGCGATCCGCAGGCGGGCTGCACGAGCACCCCGCCGACCTGCGGCGCGGCCGACGGCTGCTGCGTCGAGGGCTGCGGCGATCCCGACTGCGGCGCGGTCTGCGGCGACGGCGTCTGCGACGGCGCCGCGGCGGGCGAGGACTGCCACAGCTGCCCCTCGGACTGCCGCTGCGGCGGTAAGGCCTGCTCCAAGTCCTGCTGCGGCGACGGCGTCTGCGAGGGCAACGAGAGCCGAAGCTGCCCGGTCGACTGCGGCGGCTGAGCCGCGCCCCTGAAGAGCGAGCCCCGTCGTCGGCGCCTGACGCGCCGGCGACGCGGGGGGCCCGGCGCGTGACGCGGACGATCGGGACACGGCCGGATGGGCCCATCCCGACGCCCCGACGCCCGCACACGCAGGCGTCGACGCCGGCCGGCTAGAGGCTCACGACACAGCGAAAACCGATGTCGTCGCGCTCGGCGCCGGGCTCCTCCTCACCCCGGGTGTGGGCCGTCGCCGCGTCGGCGGTCTTCATCCGCCAGCTCCCGCCGCGACACACGCGCTTGGCGTCCGCCTCGCCGGCCGCCGCGGGCTGGCCGTAGGGGGTCAGCGTCGAGGCGGTCCACTCGCGCACGTTGCCCCCCATGTCGAGGGCGCCGACCCAGGACCGATCCTCTGGCGCGGAGGCGACCTCCCGCGGTCGCGGCGCACAGTAGGCACCGCGCCCACCGAGCACGGCCCGCTCGCAGGTCGGTGCGTCGTCACCCCACGGGTAGTCGGGGTGCTCGGGCCCGCGCGCGGCGACCTCCCACTCGGCCTCGGTCGGCAGCCGCCACCCGCGCCAGCCGCAGTACGCCCTCGCGGCCTCCCACGGGACGCACGTGACCGGCTGCATGGACGCCGGCGCGGTCACGGCGGTGCAGGTCGACGCCCGGCCCGCCGGTGGGCAGGTCCCGGTCTCGACGCACGCCTCGTACTCCACGACGGTCACCTCCTCGCGCATGACGCCGAAGGGGTCGAGGGCGCTGACGATGCCCGGCTTCTCGTCATCCCAACAGCGCGCGTCGCCCGGCTGGCAGCCGAGCGGGTAGCGCCCCCCGGGGACGGCGACCATCCCGGTCGGGACCGCGGGCTCCGCCGGCGCCACGGTGTCGGGAGCGGCCTCGGCCGAAGCGACGGTGTCGGCCTCCGGCGAGCGCGCCGCCTC
>SBGO01000176.1 GCA_006226565.1 Deltaproteobacteria bacterium
CATGACCTTCACGAGCCCGCTGTCCACGACGGCGGCGACGCCGCTGATGGTGAGCGACGTCTCGGCGAGGTTGGTCGCCAGGATCACCCGCGGCCGCGGCCCCGGGTCCAGCGCCGCGTCCTGCTCGGCCGGGTCGAGTCGCCCGTGGAGGACGGCCACGTCCCAGCCGCGCGCCGCGAGTCGGTCACCGAGCGCGCGCCGCGCCGCCTCGATCTCGCGCACCCCGGGGAGAAAGGTCAGGACGTCGCCCTCCGGCGCGTCGTCCACCATGGCCAGCACGCCCGCGGCCACCGTGTCCTCGAGGCGCCCTTCGGGGGCCCGGTCGAGGTAGCGCACGGTGACCGGGTGGAGCCGCCCGTCGCTCGTCACGACCGGGCAACCGTCGAGGTAGGCCGCGACCGGCTCGGCGTCAAGGGTCGCCGACATCACGACCAGCAGGAGGTCCTCCCGGAGCGCGTCCTGGACCTCCTTCACCAGCGCGAGCGCCAGGTCGGCGTGGAGGCTCCGCTCGTGGAGCTCGTCGAGCACCACCGCGGCGACGCCGGTGAGCTCGGGGTCCCGCTGGAGCCACGCCGTCAGGATGCCCTCGGTGACCACCCGGATGCGGGTTCGGGGCGAGGTCCGCGTGTCGAAGCGCACCTGGTAGCCCACCCGGTCGCCGACGGCCTCGCCGAGCTGCGCCGCGATGCGCCGCGCCACGGTCCGCGCCGCGACCCGCCGCGGCTGCAGGACCACGATCTCGCCGTCCGGGCACAGGCCGCTCTCGAGCAGGAACGGCGGCACCAGGGTCGTCTTGCCCGACCCCGGCGGCGCCACCAGGACCGCCCGGCGGTGGGCGCTCAGCGCGGTCGCCAGCGTGCCGAGCACGTCGGCGACCGGGAGCGCGGCTGGGCGCGAGGCTGAGCTGGGGCGGGCGCGTGACGACATCGATGGGGCTCGGGCGGGCTCGGGGCCCTGAAAGCGCACCGGCCGGGTCACATGGGCGTGACCCGGCCGGCAACGACTCGAGACCGAGGCCGCCGGCCCGGTCGCGCGACCGGGCCGAGGCTCGGGATCAGTGGGACTTCTTGAACGCCTGCATGAACTCGACGAGGCGCTCGACCCCCTCGAGGGGGAGCTGGTTGTAGAGCGACGCGCGCAGGCCGCCGGCGTCCCGGTGCCCCTTGAGGCTGCTGAGCCCCGCCGCGCCGGCCTCGGCGATGAAGGTCTTCTCGAGCTCCTCGCTCGTCAGGCGCCAGGTGACGTTCATGCGCGAGCGGTGCTCCCACGCGGCCACGTTGGCCTTGTAGTAGCCGTCCGAGCCGTCGATGGCGTCGTAGAGCAGGCGCGCCTTCTTCTCGTTGACGGCGGTGATGCCGGGGACGCCGCCCTGCGCCTCGAGCCACTGGGTGACGAGGCCGACCGCGTAGATGGCGAAGGTCGGCGGGGTGTTGAACATCGACCCCTTCTTCGCCTGGATGCGGTACTGCCAGATCTTCGGGATGTCCTTGCGCGCCGACTCCATGAAGTCGCGGTCGATGATGACCAGCGTCACGCCGCTCGGGCCGGCGTTCTTCTGGGCGCCCGCGTAGATCATCTTGAAGCGGCTCACGTCCACCGGGCGCGACATGATGTCGGACGACATGTCGCAGATGTGCGGGACGTCGCCGAAGTCCGGCAGGTCCTGCCACTGCGTGCCGTAGATGGTGTTGTTCGACGTGGTGTGGACGAAGCCCGTGCCCGCGCGCGGCGCGAGCCCGGCCAGCGGCGGCAGGACGGTGTAGCCCTGCTCCTTGCTCGACGCGAGGGCGTAGGTCTCACCGAGGGTGCCGGCCTCCTCGAGGGCGTAGCGGGACCAGGCGCCGGTGTCGACGTAGGCGCCGGCGACGCCGGGCTTCAGGAAGTTGAGGGCGAGCTGCGCGAACTGGCCGCGCGCGCCGCCCTGCAGGAACAGGATCTCGTGGGTGTCCGGAACCCCCATCAGCCGCCGGATGCCGTCGCGGGCGTCGGCGAGGATCTTCTCGAAGGTCGCGGAACGGTGGCTGATCTCGAGGATCGAGAGCCCGACGCCGTCGAGGGCGACGACCGCACGGGCGGCCTGCTCGAGCACGGGCGGAGCCAGGATCGCGGGACCGGGGCTGAAGTTCACGGGACGAGTGGCCATCGGTAACCTCCAGGCAGGCCCTCCCACTACCACTTCCCCCACCCGCCGACAACGCGCATCGTCACGTCGCGAGCGGCTCTTCGCGCGGTCCCCGGTCGCCGTCGGCGCGCCCAGCGGAAGTTTGATCCAGAGCGGTCGACCGTGCGATAGAACGGCCCCGGCACCAGCACCGCCGGGTGACCCGCCGGCGTCGAGGACGGCGGCTACCCCACGAGCTTCCAGCCCGGGGCCCGAGCGCGAGAGGAGCGGATGAGCGAAGCCACGACCCAGGGTGTCCAGGTGACCGTGCAGGCGGTCTACGTCCCGGAGCGGTCGGATCCGGACCACTCCTACTACTTCTTCGCCTACCAGGTGCGCATCGCCAACGTCGGTGACGACGTGGTCCAGCTCCTGTCCCGCCACTGGATCATCACCGACGCCAACGGCCACGTGGAGCACGTCCGCGGGCCCGGCGTGGTCGGCGAGACCCCGGTCCTGCACCCCGGCCAGAGCTTCACCTACACGAGCGCCTGCCCGCTCCGCACGCCGGTCGGGGCGATGCACGGCACCTACCAGATGGTCTTCCCGGTGGACGACGAGCGCGAGGGCTTTGACGCCGAGATCGCGCCCTTCACGCTCGCGATGCCGGACACGCTGAACTAGCGCTCGCGGCCCGCTTCGAGCCCCGGCGCCGCGGGCGTCAGGGCTCCGCGCGGGTCAGGTACGCCTCGAGCATGCGGACCAGCTCGGCGGCGAAGGCGTCGCGCGGCAGCCCCTGCCCGGGGTGGGCGGCGAAGCGGTGGGTGAGGTGCTCGACCGTCTGCACGGCCATGACCGCGGCCTCCGCGAGCCGCGGGTGACGGACCTCGGGGTAGCGCCGCAGGAGCTCGGCCACCTGCTCGGCCGCGGCCCGCTCGGCGGCGAGCAGCGCGTCGTGGACCCGCGCGGGCAGCGGCGTCTCCTCGAGGAGGATGTGCTGGAGCCGCGGCCGCTCGTCGTGGAGGGCGATCATCCCCGCGACGAAGAGCTCCAGGGTCCCCCGCAGGCTCCGTGACTCCGCCACGGCGCGGCCGACCCACGCGTTCAGCCTCCGCATCCCGTCTTCGAGGTGCCGCTCGAGGAGGGCGACCGCCAGCGCCTCCTTGCTCGGAAAGTACTGGTAGAGGGTGCCGATGGAGACGCCGGCGCGCTCCGCGATGCGGTTCGTCGTCCCGGCGGCGTAGCCGAGCGCGTCGAAAACCTGAGCAGCGGCCTCCAGGAGGTCGTCCACCGTGGCCCGCGCACGGCGCTGTCGCGGCGTCTTTCTGGGCTCCAGGCGCTCCGGCTTGGTGCGCTTCATCCCGCCCCTGAATGCGAGTAGGCAATACCTGAGCTTTTACTCAGAATAGAGGCGTTGTCGAGCAGGAGGCCAACGACATGCAAGACGCGCTGCTCCTCGTGACGGTCGTGCTCTACGTGCTGATCGCGTTTCTGTGGCCGACGGTCCGGCTCTGGCGCCACCACGGCGTCTGGCCGATCGTCTTCTCCCGCGAGGCCGCCCCCGCGCAGCGGCTCCTCGGCTGGCTGACACGGGCGCTCCTCGTCCTCGTCGTCGGGGCCAGCGCCGCGCGGCTGGTCACGGACCCGGAGGACCTCGCCATCTGGGGTGTCCCCGGCGTGCTCCAGGCCGCGGGCTGGCTCCTCGTGGGCGCGGGCCTCCTCCTCACCGTCGTCGCACAGCACCAGATGGGCGCCTCGTGGCGCGTCGGCATCGACGACCGCCCCACCGCGCTCGTCGACCGCGGCGTGTTCCGGCTCGTTCGCAACCCCATCTTCACGGGGCTGCTGGCCTTCCTCGCGGGATACGCCTGCCTCACGCCCGCCTGGTGGAGCGTGGCCCTGTGGCTGGCGACCGCCGCCGGCCTCCGCCTGCAGGTGGTGTGGGAGGAGCGGCACCTGGCCGCGCAGCACGGCGCGACCTACCTCGCCTACGCGGCGCGGGTGGGACGCTTCGTGCCGGGCGTCGGGCGGCTGACCGCGCCGGCCCCGACGCGCGAGCGCCGGGGCCGTCCCGCGTCCTAGCCGCGCCGCGAGGTCGACCCGCGCTAGCGCTCGCAGTCCCAGACGCGGAAGGCCGGCGCGTGGTGTGCCACCTCGACCTTGCGGAAGTTCCGCTCGAGCGCGTCGGTCACGCTCTTGGCGTGGTTGGCGACGCAGATGAAGCGCCCCCCGCGCCCGAGCCGCCAGGCCGCGGCGTCGATGATGCGCGCGGTCAGCTCGTGGGCGTGGTCGCGGCCGGTGTGGCGCGGCGGGTTGGACACCACGAGGTCCCAGGACGCCTTCGGGAGATCCTCGAGCTCGCGCAGGTGGACCTCGCCGCTGAGCCCGTTCACCTCGAAGGTGCGCTGGGCGGCCGCGCACGCGATGGCGGAGACGTCGAGGAGATCGACCTGCGCCCGCGGTCGCTTGGTGGCGAGCCAGGCGCCCAGCACGCCGGCGCCGCAGCCGGCGTCGAGGGCGCGGCGGTAGCCCGGCGCGCGCGCGTCGAGCACGGATAGGAGCGCCGCCGTGGCGGCGTCGAGGCGACCGTGGCCGAAGACGCCGGGCAGCGTGACGACCTCGTAGCCCCCGGCGCCGGTCTTCACCGGCACCCGCTCCTCGAAGCGGCCGAGCCCCGGCTCGTCCGCCGGTCGAGCGGCGTCGAGCGTGGTCGCGAGGACGCGGCAGCGGCGCTTGAGGTGGACGACGTGGGTCGTCCCCGGGGCGCCCGCCGCCTCGAGCACGGTCTCGGCGCTCTTCACGCCGTCCTGCTGGTGCCCCGCCACCCAGAGCTCGCCCTCGGGGGGCAGGAGCGCGCTCGCCAGGGCGACGCGCAGCTCGAGGAGCGCCTTGGCGCGCGGCATCACGAGCGCGACCCGCGTCTCGTCGCCCCGCTCCGGCACGACGCCGAGCGGGCAGCCGAGCTCGCGGCTCGTCGCGAGGTCGTCGGTGAAGAAGCGCACCGGGTAGCCGGCCGGGAGGAGCTCCCGGAGCGGCGCCGTCCGCTCGCCCCAGACCAACGTCGGGCGCGGGTCGTTGGCGAGCGCCTCGGCCAGGGTCAGGAGCTCGGGGTCCCGCTCGCCGGCCATCAGCGACCGCCTCGGGTGAGGCGGTCGGCGCGCCGCGCGAGGGTGCGCTTGGCGAGGCGCGCGACGGGGGTCTCGCCGTCGGCGAGGCGCGCGAGGAGGCGCTCGGCCGCCGGGTGATCGACCCAGCGGAGACCGCGGAGCGCGTGCTCGCGGACGTCCGCGTCGGCGTCGTCGAGGCCCGCCGCGAGGGCGGTCACGAGCGCCTCGTCGCCAGGGACCCC
>SBGO01000540.1 GCA_006226565.1 Deltaproteobacteria bacterium
GTAGCGCGCAAAGCGTGGGCGCGCGGCCGGCGGCGTCAGGCGGCGGAGGAAGCCGAGCCCGGTCCCGACGGCGCCCAGCACCTCGGCGTTTCGGGTCGGCGCGAGCCGGGTGAGGGCCTGCGCCAGCCGCTCGGGCGTCTGCTCGCCGGCGATCACGAGGTCCTCGAGCTCCCCGAGGAGCGCGATCTGCTCGCGCGGCTCCAGCACCTCGGGAGCGGCGAGGAGCGC
This sequence comes from Deltaproteobacteria bacterium, assembly GCA_006226565.1. Classification (GTDB taxonomy): domain Bacteria; phylum Myxococcota_A; class UBA9042; order PHBI01; family PHBI01; genus PHBI01. The sequence continues at coordinate 229 of SBGO01000540.1, forward strand.
GTCCAGGTCGCGGTCCGCGAGGCGCACCCGGTAGAAGCCGCGCACCGCGTCGTTGGGCACGAGCCACGCGGGGCAGCGGGCGCCGGCGAGGGGGAAGGTCGCCTCGACCGTGTCGAAGGGCAGGCACTCGCGCGCGATCCCCGGGCCGTCGGGGTAGCGGACGCAGAAGGGGACGCGCCACGGCGTCTCCACCGGGCGCGGCCCGTCGGCGAAGTAGCGGCGCTGCCGGAGCTTCAGCGCGCCCGAGCCGCCGCCCGAGCAGTCGAGGGTGGCGTCGACGAGGGGGCTCCCCGGCCGATCGAGCCAGCTGCTCGCGACCGCCGTCACGTCGCGCTGGGCGGCGGCGTCGAGGGCCGCGAGGAGGTCGTCGGTGGTGCCGACGCCGTACGGGCGCGCCGCGAGGTACGCCTGCACCCCGCGCCGCACCGGCTCGGCGCCGAGCCAGCGCTCGAGCATCCCGAGGACGTTGGCGCCCTTGACGTAGGTGATGGCGTCGAAGGCGTTGCGGATGTCGCCGAGGGACGCGATCGGCTGGCGGATGGCGCGGGCGCTCTCGCGCGCGTCGGCGTCCATCGCCCAGGCGCGCCAGCCGGCGGAGCGCACGTCGGTGGCGAGCTCGGGCGCGACCTCGGCGGCGATCTTCCACGACAGCCAGGTCGCGAAGGCCTCGTTGAGCCAGATGTCGTCCCACCAGGCCATCGTGACGAGGTCGCCGAACCACATGTGGGCGAGCTCGTGGGCGAGGGTGATGAGCACCCGGCCGCGGCGCGCGACCGGCGCGTCGGGGGCTACGAGCAGGGCCTCCTCGCGGAAGGTGACGAGGCCGGCGTTCTCCATCGCGCCGGCGGCGAAGTTCGGGACCGCGACCAGGTCGAGCTTCTCGAACGGGAAGGCGGTGCCGAACCAGGCGACGAGGGCGTCGACGACGGGCGCCGTCTGGGCGGCGGCGTAGTCGGTGAGGCCGGCCTTGTCCCGGGTCGTGACGACGCGGATGGGCAGGCCGGCGGCGCTCGGCGGGGCGGGGCGGACGACGAGGTCCCCGACCGCGAAGGCGACGAGGTAGGTCGACAGCGGCGGCGTCTCGGCGAAGGTGAAGGCCGTGAGCTCGCCCACGTCCTCGCGGGCGACCTCGCGGCCGTTGGAGAACGCCGTCATGCCGCGTGGGACGCGCAGGGTGATCGCGAAGGGCGCCTTCAGATCGGGCTGGTCGAAGCACGGGAAGGCGCGCCGGGCGTCCATCGCCTCGAACTGGGTGAAGGCGTACCAGGCGCCGCCGTCGGCGACCTTGTAGAGGCCGACCGGAGCCTCGCCGAGGTCGCCCTCGAAGCCGATCTCGAGCACCGCCGGCCCCGCCGGGAGCGGCGTCGGCGCGCGCAGCACCAGCACGCCGTGGTCGCCCGGGAAGGGGACGAGGGAGTGTTCGAGCGCGCCGGCGCGGATCCGCGGGCGTTCGAGCCGGAGCCCGCGCGCGTTCAGGGCGAGATCCCGGGTGGCGGCGGCGAGGGTCAGCTCGATCGTGACCGTCCCGCGGAAGCGGTCCGCGCACGGGTCGACGTCGAGGCTCAGGGTGTAGCGCGTCGGGCGGACGACATCGGTCAGCGGCCGCTCGGGGGCCGGCATCACCGGGGGCGCCTCGACGATGGGAGGCGAGACGTCGGCGGCGCCCGGCGGGGGCGTCGGGGGCGCGCTCGCGCAGGCGGAGGACAGCGCGGCGAGCGCCGTCAGGAGCGCGAAGAGCGCGCGGCCGTGGGCACCTCCCCGGCGCGCGCGGGCGTCGCGGCGTCGGCCGTGGCGGGCCGCGGCGGTCGGAAAGTCGCGTTCTTCCGCTGTCCTTCGTGCCTTCATCGAAGCTCCGTCCTGCGTCGGCGCGCAGCATGACACCAACCTCCCCGGCGGACACCCACGGAGATGGTGTGTGCAATAAATGCACACTCGGGATCGATCTGCGATCCGTTCGGCGGCGTCCGAGCGTGGTCGACGTCCACGGAGCCCTCGCTGGCCCCTGAACGGAGCGGTCTCGAGCGCACCAGCCGGGGGCGAATCGGGCTGGCATGCCGTTTGCAGATTCCTCTCACGCCGAGCACACGGCACAATGGGACGCACGGGACACAAGAGTGAGCACTGGAGGCAAAGACATGAGTCACACGCGCCGTTACTTGCGGTCGCGCATCGCGCAGACCGGCCTGCTGGTCGGGGCGCTGATGCTGCTGATGGGCACCAACGACGACAACGGCTGCGCGCCCGATCCCGGCGGGCAGGGTGAGTGCACGACCGCCTCCGACTGCACCGGCGACCCCGGCGTGGACTGCGTCGGCGCCTGGGCCTGCAACGCCGGCGAGTGCACCTTCGAGTGCGGCTCCGAGCCGGTCGGTTGCTACGGCGATCAGGACTGCTCGGGCGGCCTCGTCTGCAACGCCGCCGAGATCTGCCTCTCCCCGCCGGGCTGCGAGGCGGGTCAGCCGTGTCCGGCCGTCTGCTACGGCCACTGCGTCGAGCCGGAGCCGCGGACGGGCTGCTACAGCGACGGCCAGTGCGCCCCCGGGGAGCACTGCACCACCAGCGACGGCGACTGCAAGGCGCCTCCGGGCTGTGAGTCCGGCGAGTCCTGCCCGACGGTGTGCTACGGCGAGTGCGTGCCCGATCAGACCGAGGTGACCTGCTACAGCGACGCCGACTGCGGCGTCGGCGAGCAGTGCAACAGCTGGGACTACTGCCTGTGGCCGAGCGGCGGTGAGTACGACGCCAGCGGCGCCCCCGCCGACATGGCCTGCTTGGGGCGCTGCGAGCCCGTCGCGCCGAGCTGCCAGAGCGACGCCGACTGCGACGCGGGCGAGTACTGCGGCTGCGCGATGCCGCCGATGACCGACGGCCTGGTCGCCTGCATGCTCCAGTGCATCCCCGATCCGAACGCCCAGTGCGACGCCGACCGTCCGTGCCCCGCCGGCATGGCGTGCTCGGGTGGCGTCTGCGTCGAGGAGCCGAAGGGCTGCTGGAGCGACTACGACTGCGGCGCGAACGAGCAGTGCAACACCTGGGACTACTGCGGGATGCCGTACGACTGCGCGAACGGGGCCGACTGCCTCATCGCCTGCCAGGGCGTCTGCGAGCCCAAGCCGACCCAGGGCTGCCAGTCCGATGACCAGTGCGGGCCGAACCAGCACTGCGAGGTCGCCTGCATGGCCTGCGACTGCGACCCGAGCTGGGGCGACTGCTACTGCCCCGAGTTCTGTGAGGGCACCTGCGTCGCCGACGCCCCCGTGCCCTGCTACAGCGACGACGAGTGCGGCGCCCACGAGTACTGCGGCTGCGCCGGCGGCGGCTACTACGGGGGCGGGGCCGACGGCGTCACCTGCATGCTGCAGTGCGTGCCGAAGCCCTTCGAGTGCACCTCGGACGCGGACTGCGACGGCGGCCGCTGCAACTTCGAGCTGTGCGAGGCGGTCGACTGCGGCCCCGACATGGACTGCGGCACCGGCGAGGCCTGCTTCGGCTACTGCGAGCCCACGCCCCAGTACGAGTGCGACAGCGACGACGACTGCGCCTCCGGCGTGTGTGAGTTCGTGGTCTGCGAGGCCTACGCCGCCGACCCGATGCCGTGCCAGCCCGACGACGCCGGCAACTGCGTCGAGCGGCCCATCCAGCCCTACTGCCAGGGCTACTGCAAGGACCCGGGCCCGATGGAGTGCGGCCCCAACGGCGAGTGCCCCGACGGCTACAGCTGCGGCTGCGGCTCGCCGTACTACCCCGCGGCGGGGCTCCCCGCGGGCATCATGTGCTACCCGATGTGCGTGCCCGACGCGACGACCTGCTACGCCGACAACGACTGCGCCCAGGGCGAGGTCTGCGTCAGCGGCGCCTGCCAGGCCGGCAGCGACCCGTGCCAGAGCGACGCCGACTGCGGGGCGGGGCAGCGCTGCGAGGCGACGGTGTGCCCGGCGATGCCGTGCTCCTTCGACCCGGCGACCGGCGAGTCCATCTGCCCGCCGTGCTACGGCCAGTGCGTGGAGGACACGACGAGCGCCTGCTCGACCGACGCCGAGTGCAGCGCCGGCCAGTACTGCGCCATCGACTACTGCGTGACCGCGTGCCCGGCCTGCGTGCCCGGCGCCGTCTGCCCGCCGTGCGAGACCCAGTGCTTCGGGAGCTGCGCGGACCAGGAGTGGCCCCAGGAGTGCAACACCGACGGCGACTGTGACGCGGGCGAGAGCTGCCAGTGCACCGCGAACCCGGCGTGCCCCGAGTGCGACGCCTGCTTCTTCCAGTGCCTGCCGACCAACACCGGCGAGTGCGCGAGCGACACCGACTGCGGCGAGAACCAGGCGTGCGACTTCATCTGCGCCCCGTGCGCCGCGCCCGAGGACGGCACCGAGCCGGTCGACTGCCCGTGCTTCGGGATGTGCGTCGACGTGGCGCCGCCGATCGACCCGCCGACCGAGTGCCAGACCGACGCCGACTGCGCCGAGGGCTCCTACTGCGAGCAGGGCCCGTGCCCGTACTTCATGCCGTGCACGCCGGAGTTCGGCTGCCCGAGCTGCGGCGGGACCTGCCAGGAGAAGCCGACCGAGCCCAACCCGTGCTTCCGCACCGGCTGCTCGGGCCAGGTCTGCGCGGCCGAGCCGGTCTACACGACCTGCGAGTACCTGCCGCAGTACGCCTGCTACGAGCTCGCCGAGTGCGGCCTGAACGCCGACGGCACCTGCGGCTGGCAGGCCAACGACGCCTTCGCCGCCTGCCTCGACACGCCGTAGCGCCGAGGCGGCCGCCCGGGCCGCGATGACCCCGAAGACGCCCGCGTCCCACGACGCGGGCGTTTTCCTTTTCGCTCCATCGACAACGCCGGTCAGATAGAACGCAAGAGCCTGATCAGACGGTGTTTTTTGCCACGGAGAGCACGGAGACCGCGGAGCGGGGAATCAGTCCGCGCTCGCAGTTTCGGCCCGAGCTGGCCACACCTCCTCCGTGGCGAGGACCATCGACAATGCCGATCAGGTCGAACGCAAGAGACTGATTAGACGGTGTTTTTTACCACGGAGAGCACGGAGACCACGGAGCGGGGAGTCGGTTCGCGCTCGCAGTTTCGGCCCGAGCTGGCCACACCTCCTCCGTGGCGAGGACCATCGACAATGCCGATCAGATCGAACGCAAGAGACTGATCAGACGGTGTTTTTTACCACGGAGAGCACGGAGACCACGGAGCGGGGAGTCGGTCCGCGCTCGCAG
>SBGO01000644.1 GCA_006226565.1 Deltaproteobacteria bacterium
CGCCGCCCCGTCGACCGCGGGCCGCTCGAGGAGCGTCTCGCCGGCGAGGGGGAAGGCGCTGACGCCGTTGATGGCGTCCTTGCGCTTGGCGACCGCGCGCTCGCGCTGCTTGGCGACGCCGTCGAGGGCGGCGCCGAGGTGCCCGAGCACCAGCGCCCGCGCCATGCCGCCGAGCCCCTCGATGCGCTGGAGCTCCGCCCACGCGGCCTCGGCCAGGGCGTCGGTCAGCGACTCGAGGGCCCAGCTGCCGCCGCCCGGGTCGACCACGCGGTGGAGCTGCGCCTCGTCGAGGAGCACGCGCTGGATGTTGCGCGCCATGCGCCGGGCCTCGGCGTCCGCCGGCCCGAGCATGCGGTCGTAGGTCGCGGCGGTGACGACCCCGGCCGAGCCGACGGCGGCCGAGAAGGTCGCGACGGTCGTGCGCAGGAGGTTGCCCCACGGGTCGCGCCGCGTCAGGACGCGGTCGGCGGTCCGGACGTGCATCCGCATGCCGCGGAGGCTGCGCGGGACCTCGACGACCTCGAGGACGCGCGACCACAGGCGCCGGGCGGCGCGCAGCTTGGCGATGTCGACGAGGAAGTGGGTGCCGGCGCGGAAGCCGAAGGTGAGCTGCTTGGCGGTGGTCGTCGTGTCGACGCCGCGGGCGGCCATCGCCCTCAGGGTCGCCACGCCGGCCGCGAGCGCCCAGCCGACCTCCTGGACGGCGGTCGCGCCCGCGTCGTGCCAGGGGCCGACGTCGACGCCGAGGAGGCGCACGCCGGGGAGCTCGGTCTGGGCCCAGCGCACGAGCTCGGCCGCCTCGTCCCAGGCGCCCTGGAGCCCCTGGGGGAGCTGCCCGTCGCGGGCGAGGGCGCCGAGCGGGTCGACGCCGAAGTCCCCGCCGACGCGCGAGCGCGGGACGCCGCGATCGTCGGCCACCGCGGTCAGGAGCGCGATGACGTGGGGCGCCGCGGCGCCGGCCTCGAGCCCGAGCGGGGTCTCGTCGAGGTCGACGTCCTCGAGGGCCGTCGCCAGATCGGCCGCGCTCGCGACGAAGAGCCCGTCGCCGCGCGGGTCGTCCTGGCCCATGCGGGTCGCGGCGTCGCAGGCGAGCAGCGTCGAGGTGCCGCCGTTGTCGAGGTCGTCGGCGACCGCCACCCGGGCGGCCTCGGCGTCGCTGACGTCGCACCGCTGGCGCACGTCCCAGCCCAGCGCGGCGTAGCCCAGCGGGCGCGCGGCGCGCGTGAACGGGCTCAGGCCCGGCAGGCCCGCGGCCCCCGGATCGGGGAAGTCGGCGCCCGTATAGACGGGCTCCAGGTGAACGCCCTCCTCGAGCAGCTCGGTCGCGAGGCGCGAAAGGGGAGCCCCCTTCAGGTCGCGCTCGACCCGCGCGCGCCAGGTCTCGAGCGAGACGGGGAGGAAGTCGTCGGTCAGCGTGAGCAGTTCATCGATCATTCTCTCTCTCCGGTCGTCCCGGCGGTCGGGACCCTACGCCATCCGGGGCGGGTCGACCAGCATTTCGAATCGCTGTGAGCCGCTCACAAGGCGGCTCCGAGCGACCTCGACCCCTTCCGGCCGGTGGCGCGTCGACCGTCCGCCGGGCGGTCCCCGAGCAGGGGGGACACGCACAACAGTGGCGCGTTTGCGCCGATCTGTGGTAGCCGGCGGCCATGACCGAGGCGCGTTCGAAGTCCGTGAAGAAGCCGTTGCTCATTGGATTGGGTATCCTGCTCGGGGTCGTCGTCATCCTCAAGGGGACGGGCACGATCGACGACAAGGGCGACAAGGCCCGCGTCGACCGGCTGATGGGCGGCATCGGCGCCGAGATCGTCGATCAGTCGATGACCGACGAGCAGCAGGGCTGGAGCCTCGAGGCGGGCCCCGGAAAGACCTTCGATCTCCGGCAGCTCCCGCGGGACACGGTCGTCTTCCTGAACTTCTGGGCGACCTGGTGCAAGCCCTGCCGCGACGAGCTGCCCAGCATGCTGCGCCTGCGCCAGCGCCTCGCCGACCGCCGCTTCACCATGGTCGCGGTGAGCTACGACGAGAGCTGGGACGACATCGAGTCGTTCTTCAAGCAGGTCGCGGGCTCCATGCCGCCGCCGGAGCAGCTCGTCATCGTCCGCGACCCGAAGGCCGGCGAGGAGGGCGTGCGCACGCTCCGCGAGACCTTCGGCACGACGGCGATCCCCGACAGCTACGTGATCTACAACGGGCGCGTGATCTCGCGCTTCGTGAACGCGCGCAACTGGACCGACCCGTCGATCGTCGAGTACCTCCAGCGCCTCGCCCCCAAGCGATGAGCCCGCACGGGCCCTCGGACGAGACGGTCTACCGCGGGCGGCCCCAGAGCCTCGACCCGCCGGTCGGCCGCCACGGCGTGCGCGCCCCGGTCCTCGCCGTGGCGCTGCTGTACGCGCTGCTCGGGCTGTCGGCCTTCCTGCTGCGGAGCCTCGGCGCGTGACGCCGGCGGTCGAGTGCCGGGCGCTCGTCAAGCGCTACCCGGACGTGACCGCGGTCGCCGGGATCGATCTGACCATCCCCCAGGGCATCTGCTTCGCCCTGCTCGGGCCAAACGGCGCCGGCAAGACCACGACCGTCGAGATGATCGAGGGCCTCGCCGCGCCGTCCTCCGGGCACGTCGCCGTCTTCGGCCAGCGCTGGGGGAAGGGGGCCCGCAGCGATAAGGCGATCCGCCGCAACCTGGGCGTCCAGCTCCAGGAGACGCGCCTCGAGGAGAAGCTCACGATCGAGGAGACCGTGAGCCTCTTCCGCAGCTTCTTCGACGCCGGCCGCGAGGTGGACGAGGTCATCGCCCTCGTCTCCCTCGACGCCAAGCGCAAGGCGCGCGTCGGCAAGCTCTCCGGCGGCCAGCGGCAGCGCCTCGCGCTCGCCTGCGCGCTCGTCGGCGCGCCGCGGCTCCTGTGCCTCGACGAGCCCTCGACCGGCCTCGACCCGCAGTCGCGGCGCCAGGTCTGGGAGGTGGTCGAGGCGTTCAAGGCCGAGGGCGGCACCATCCTGCTCACGACCCACTACATGGAGGAGGCCGCGCGCCTCGCCGACCGGGTCGCCATCCTCGACCACGGCAAGATCATCGCCGAGGACACGACCGACGGCCTCATCGCCTCCCTCGGCGCCGAGCAGGTCATCGAGCTGACCTGCGAGGGCGAGGTCGGCTCGCTCGCCGACCTGCCGGGCGTCATCAGCGCCCACGCCGAGGGCGCCGGCGTGCGCCTCCACGTGACCGAGGTCGCGACGGCGATGCCGGGCCTCCTCGCGCGGGTCGCCGAGCGCGGCGCGCGGCTCGCGACGCTCTCGACCCACCGCGCCACCCTCGAGGACGTGTTCGTCCACCTCACCGGCCGGGGGCTCCGCGATGACTGACCGGCCCGCCACAGACAAGCGCACGCGGCGCCGCGTGAGCCCGCTGATGGCGCTCACCTGGGCGCGCATCCTCGTCTTCGTCCGCGAGCCGGGCGCGATCTTCTGGGTCTTCGTCTTCCCGGTCCTGCTCGCCATCGGCCTCGGCGTCGCCTTCCGCGAGCAGCCGCCGGAGCCGGCCCGCGTCGCCGTCGACGCCGCCGACGCGCACGCTGCCGAGCTGACCGGCCTCCTCGCCGGCGCGGGCGACGTCCGGGTCGAGCCGCTCGACCGCGCCACCCTCGAGACGCGCCTCGCCAAGGGCAGCGTCGACCTCGTCGTCACCTTCACCCCTCCGGACCGCCTCGACTACCGCTACGACCCGTCGCGGGGCGAGGCGCGCATCGCCCGGCTCGTGGTCGACCACGCGCTCCAGCGGGCGCTCGGGCGCGAGGACGTCGCCACCCTCAGCGAGCACACCGAGATCCCGCCCGGGAGCCGCTACATCGACTTCCTCCTGCCCGGGCTCATCGCGATGAACCTGATGGGGAGCGGGCTCTGGGGGGTCGGCTACGCGGTCGTGCAGGAGCGCAAGGGCAAGCTTCTCAAGCGCTTCGCGGTCACGCCGATGCGCCGCAGCGACTTCCTCCTGTCCTTCATCCTGTCGCGGCTGGTCTTCCTGGTCGCCGAGGTCGTGGCCCTCATCGGCTTCGGCGCGCTGGCCTTCGACGTGGACGTGCAGGGGAGCGCGCTCGACGTCGCGGTCCTGTGCTTCGTCGGCGGCCTGTCCTTCACGGGCATCTCGGTCCTGGTCGCCTCGCGCACCTCGAGCGTCGAGGTGGCCTCGGGCCTCATGAACCTCGTGATGCTCCCGATGTACATCCTCTCGGGGACCTTCTTCTCCTACGAGCGCTTCCCCGAGGCGCTCCACCCGGTGCTCCAGGCGCTGCCGCTCACGGCGCTCAACGACGCGCTGCGGGCGGTGATGAACGACGGCCAGGGGATCGCGACCCAGCTCCCCGAGCTCGCCGTGCTCGGGCTCTGGGGCGTCCTCCCCTTCGCCATCGCGCTGAAGATCTTCCGCTGGAAGTGAGGCTCAGCCGCCGAAGCGCTGCTTGAGGCCGGGGATGGCCGCGTCGTAGATGCGCTGGATCATCGGCACGACCTGGGCCTCCGGGGCGCCCTTGACGACGTTGAAGTCCGCCTCCCAGGTGAAGAGGCAGCGCTCGCCGAAGGGCGAGACCGTCACGATGCTGGTGTAGTTCTCGACCGGCATCGTCGACTTGCCGTGGAGGGTGTAGCGGTACTGCATCGCCGCGTCGTCGTGGGTGAGCAGGCGCTCCTCGCCCGTCGAGCCGTCGGGGAGGTGCAGGGTCCGGACCTTGCCGTCCTCCGAGAGGTCGCACCGGGAGATCATCGGGTGCCACTCGGACAGGTTCTGGAACGGGCCACACACCGCCCAGACCTGGTCCGCCGGGGTGTTGAGGGCGATCTGCATGCGAACGTTGGCCATCTCTCGAGCTCCTTGCCGGTTTCTTGACGCCTCCAAGGATAAGCATCGGCTCCCGCCTGTCCACGGGTGCCGTCTCGGCCTTTGTTCATGCGGGCTTGCGGTCCTTGGTGCGAAAAAATGCCGCGCCGCGAAAAAAATCCGGTCAAGAAACGGGGACCCCCGACGAATGAACACTTAGCCAGTCGGGTGGCGCATCGAGCCACCCACCCACCTACTGCGATCCGCTACAGCACCGCAGGGAGTCACCACGGCTCCCTGCGGTGTCCTGCCTTCTGGGTCCCGGCGATCGTGGACGGGCGCGTGAGAGCGCTGGTGAGGGGGCGGCGGCCGCCGTCGCGCGCAGACGCGCCGCGGGGAACGGGCTTGGCAGACGGCGCCGTGCGCCGGATACTGCGCCTCCGCGAGGGCCTCCAGGCGCCCCGCGTGGAGCTGGAGGACGCCGTGAGGATCGTTTTCGTCGCGTTGACCATCGCGCTGTGGGGCTGGACCGGATGCAAGGGGAGCGAGGCTCCGCCGCCGGCGCCGCCCGAGACCGCCACGGCCGCCCCCGAGACGACCGCGCCGCCCGCCGAGGACGCGGCCCCCG
>SBGO01000697.1 GCA_006226565.1 Deltaproteobacteria bacterium
CGGCGCGGCGGTCATCGCCGAGGCGCGGGCGTCGGGCGCCTGGGACCGACCGGACGGCTCCACCCTCCCCGATGCGCCCCCGGAGGAGCTGACGGCCGCCCTCGCGGGCAGCGCCGCGGCCACGAGCGCCTGGGACGCCCTCGCCCCGAGCCACAAGAAGCAGTGGCTCCTGTGGGTGGCGGACGCCAAGCGCGCCGAGACGCGCACGCGTCGCGCGGCAAAGATGGTCGCGACCCTCGAAGCGGGTGGCAAGACGCCCTGACAGAACGGCTTGAATCGAGCGGCACGAAGTCGCAGGTTGCGGCTATGAGCATGAATCCCCTTCGTCTCACCGCCGCTTTTTCCGCGGTTCTCGTTTCGACAATCGCCGTGGGATCCGATGCGCGCGCCAGCTGCGAGGGTGACCCCGACGACCGCATCAACAAGTCGCTCTGCGCCATCCACTACGCCAACTGTAGCGCGTGCGAGACGTGGCTGACGGATCTGGCGCTCGCGCACGTCGTCTCGGAGCATCCGAGCGCGGTGGCCATCGACGAGATCCTGCGTTCGGACGGTGTCCCGACCCTGACGGTCGGCGAAACGCTCGTCGTCGGCAACAGCGCGGGCGCCGTCGGCGCGGAGGTGTTGCTCGTCATCGTGCCCCGGGACGACATGGTGGGCTCGTATGTGCATCTGATCGAAGAGCAGGGGATCCGCGTCGGGACTGTCTGGATGAGCCTGGACAGCGTGCGCGCCTACGCCACGACCGACCCACCGTGCGAGAGCGGAGACATCGACCTCAACACGTGGACCGGCTGCGACGACAGCGACGAAGGGCTGGACTGGGGATGCGCGAGCGGGCGCGGCGCCGTGGGCGGCGCGGGCGTGCTGCTGCTGGCGATGGCCTGGATGGTCGGCCGAGCCCGGCGGCGCCGGCGCACCTGAGCCGTGGACGACGCGCGCGCCGTCAGCCCTCGCCAGCCTCGGCGAGGAAGGCGGCGGCGCGCGTGATGGCCGCCTGCCCGGCCGCCGCATACTCGGCGAGGAGCCAGCACGCGTGCGGCATCTCGGGCACCGGGTCGGCCGTGACCGGGCTCCCCGCGGCTTCGGCGTGGCGGGCGTAGGCGGCGCAGTCGTCGGCGAGGATCTCGGCGGTGCCCCACTGGACGAGCGTGGGCGCGAGCCCGGACAGGTCGGCGTGGATCGGCGAGACCGCGGGGTCGTCGAGGGCGCGCTCGCCGGCGAAGGCGCGCGCCTGGGCCAGGAGCATCTCGCGCCCGCCGTAGTCGTAGGGGGCGTTGCGCGTGTAGGCGTCGGTCGTGGCCGCGAGGTCGACCCAGGGCGACATGACGGCGGCGCAGGCCGGCTGGGCCCCGCCGCCGTCGCGGCGCGCGATCATCATGGCGACGGCGAGGCTGCCGCCCGCCGACTCGCCGGCGAGGGCGACGCGGGCGCCCTGCCCTTCGAGCCACGCGAGGGTGGCGAGGCCGTCCTCGAGCTGCGCCGGGTGCGGGTGCTCGGGGGCGAGGCGGTACTCGGGCAGGAAGACGCGGAGGTTGCCGTGGACGCCGAGCCGGGCGGCGACGTCGCCGTGGGAGCGCGCGTCGCCGAAGTGGTAGGAGCCGCCGTGGAGGTAGCAGAGGACGCGGTCGTCGCGGGCGCCGGGCGGCTCGAACCAGGTGCCGGGCACCGGGCCGGAGGCGTCGGGCCGCACCGTGACGCGCTTGGTGTACCGCTTGACGACCGGCCGCCGCGCCATGCCGGCGCGGAGCCGCGCGATGGGCCAGCGCCAGGAGCTGTCCATGTCGCGGCGGAGCATCCCGACGATGACCTCGAAGCCGAAGGACCAGCCCGGCCGGAGCGGGCCGCCCCGAACGCGCCGGCCCAGGGTGGCGAAGAGCGAGCGGAGGACGAAGCCGAGCATGCGCAGCATGTCCCTTGATGGCACGCCGCCGGCGCCACGGGCAACCCCATGGCGAGCGGGGCCGGGACGGCGAGTCGGGGACTTCTGGCGGGACGCCCGAAGCCCCGGCTGGGCCGGGCTACGCGGGGGCGGCCTCGCGGCCCCTGAGGGGGGCGAGCGCCCGCGGGAGGATGCCGTGGGTCTTGGCGATGGCGACGCCGTAGTTGGTCATCGGGACGCCCTGGGCCCGGGCCCGCGCGACCCGCGCGAGGACCTCGCGGCGGCTGTGGACGCACGCGCCGCAGTGGACGACCAGCCGGTACGGGCCGAGGTCGTCGGGGAAGTCGCGGCCGGCGCGCACCTCGACGTCGAGCGCCCCGCCCACGTGCTCGCCGAGCCAGCGCGGGAGCTTGATGCGCCCGATGTCCTCGCCGATCGGGTGGTGGGTGCAGGCCTCGCAGACCAGCACCTTGTCCCCGGGGCGGAGCGCGTCGATCGCCTCCGCGCCGGCGGCGAACGTCGGGAGGTCGCCCTTCACGCGCGCGAACAGGATCGAGAAAGACGTCAGCGGCACCTCGGCCGGCACGACCCGCGACACGTGGCCGAAGGCCTGGCTGTCGGTGACCACCAGCGCCGGCGGAGAGCGGAGCGCGCTCAGCACGTCGTCGAGCCGGTTCTCCCGCGCCATCACGCAGATGGTATCGTGGTCGAGCGCGTCCCGGATCACCTGGACCTGCGCCTGGATGAGCCGCCCGCGCGGCGCCTCGAGGTCGATCGGCACCACCAGCACGACCACGCCGCCCGTCGGCACGAGGTCCCCGAGGAGGCTCGGCGGCTCTACGAAGCCGTCCGGCGCCGCCTTGATGATCGCCTCGCGGAGCCGCTCGACGCCCTCCCCCGTGGGCGCCACCGTCCGCACGACCGCCGCCCCCAGGGTCTGCAGACGCTCCACCAACGCCGGCGCCGCCTCCCCGCGGTCCGCCTGGCTCATGACCGCGATGACCGGGACCGACGCCGCCTTGAAGCGGTCGAGCAGCGCGTCCTCGAGCGCCCCCCACTCGCCCGCCGCGGCGACGATCAGCGCCACGTCGGTGCGCGCGACCAGCGCCTCGGTCTTGGCGACGCGGAGCCCCCCGAGCTCCCCCTCGTCGTCGAGTCCGGCCGTGTCGACGAGCACGATCGGGCCGATGGGCTGAAGCTCCATCGCCTTCTCGACCGGGTCCGTCGTCGTCCCCGGCGCCGGCGACACGATCGCCACCGGCTGCCCGGCGATGGCGTTGACCAGCGCGCTCTTGCCCGCGTTGCGCCGCCCGAAGAGCCCCACGTGGAGCCTGAGCGCCTTGGGTGCCGTTCCCATGACTCGCCCTCCCCCTCAGAAGACCAGGTCGCGCTCGTCGCTCGTCGCGATGCGCGCCAGCCGGTCCTTCACCTTCGACACGAGCTTGTCGCCCTCCATCGCCGCGACCTCGCGCGCGATGAGCGCCTCGCCCGCGGCCCGCGTCGCCGGGGTCGCGTGGTCGACGAGGTACTCTTCGAGCGTGCAGAGCGCGTTTGGCGTGCAGAGCCGCTTGATGAAGCCCGGGATCGCGAACTCCATGAAGTGCTCGCCCGTCCGCCCGAGCCGATAGCAGGCCGTGCAGAAGCTCGGCAGGTAGCCGTCGTCGACCAGCTCGCGCATCACCGTGTCGAGGCTCCGCACGTCGCCGAGCTCGAACTGCTCGCGCTCGCGCACCTGTACTTGCGACTGCGCGTCGCCGACCTCGGTGTAGCCGCCGAGCTCGAGCCGCGACCCGGCGTCGATCTGCGAGACCCCGTAGGCCATGACCCGCCGCCGCAGCGCCGCCGGCTCCCGCGCCGTCAGGATGAGCCCGGTGTACGGGACCGCCAGCCGCAGCGTCGCCACGATGCGCTCGAGCTCGTCGTCGCTGGGCAGGAACGGGTGGTCGTCCGCCACCCCCGACGCCGGCCGGAGCCGCGGGAAGCTGATGGTGTGCGGCCCGCAGCCGTAGACCTCGCGCAGGTGGTTGGCGTGCGCGACCAGGGCCAGCGTCTCGAAGCGCCAGTCGTAGAGGCCGAAGAGCGCGCCGATGCCGACGTCGTCGAGCCCGGCCTCCATCGCCCGGCCGAGCGAGGTCAGGCGCCAGTCGTAGTCCCCCTTGCGGGTGTTGCGCGGGTGGACGCGGGCGTAGGTCGCGCGGTGGTAGGTCTCCTGGAAGACCTGGTAGGTGCCGATGCCGGCGTCGCGCACCGTCGCGTAGCCGGCGCGGTCGAGCGGCGCCGCGTTGATGTTGACGCGGCGGATGTTGCCGTGGCCCTCGCGGACCGCGTAGACGCGGCGGACCGACTCGGCGATGAAGTCGGCGTCGTAGTCGGGGTGCTCGCCGAAGACGAGGATGAGCCGCTTGTGGCCCTGGCGGACGAGCGCCCGCGTCTGCGCGTCGAGCTCGGCGTCGCCCAGCGTCCGCCGCACGCAGTCCGGGTTCGAGCGGCGGAAGCCGCAGTAGGTGCAGTCGTTGACGCAGGCGTTGCCGACGTAGAGCGGCGCGAAGAGCACGATGCGGTTGCCGTAGACGGCCGTCTTCAGCGCCCTGGCGGCTTCGAGCTGCTCGGCCACGAGCTCGCCGTCGGCGGTCAGCAGCGTGGCCGTCTCCTCGACGGTCAGCGGCTCCTTCGCCATCGCCTTGGCGAGGGCGGCCCGCACCTCCGTGGCCTCCGGGCGCCCGCGGAGCAAGGCGTGGAGCCGGTCCTCGTCGATGAACGCGGCGCCGCCGCGCGCGCCTTCGCCCTTGACCGATGGGAGCTTCGGGTGCCGCCGCTCGTTCATCGTCACGCCTCCGCGTAGGCCCGCGCCGCGGCGCGGGCCGGGTTGGGATAGATGTCGTAGCCGGCCCGGTGGGGCGCCGGCGTGAGCCCGAGCATCACGACGTTCGCGCCGCGGCCGAGCCCCTCGGCCTGGGCGCCGGCCCCGCCGACCACCTCGACCGCCGTCGTCGCCGGCAGGTGCGCGTGGGGCAGCAGAAGCCGCAGCAGCGCTACCGCGCGCTGGGTCACGGCGACCGTCGCCGGGACCTGCCACCCCTCGGGGGCCGCGAAGCGCGCCGCGTGACGCCCGAGCGGCGTCTCCGGGTGCGCGACCCACGGCCCGATGCCGGCCATGTCGAGGCCGTGCGCCGCGAAGGCGAGCAGATCGTCGGCGAGGTCGCCCCAGGTCTGCCCGGGGAAGCCCACCATGCCGCCGCTCCCGACCTCGTAGCCGAGGGCGCGGAGCGTCCGCAGCAGCTCGGCGCGCGAGCGCCAGCCGTCGGCCTCGCGCGGCGGGTGGATGCGCCCGTAGAGGTGCGGGCTCGTCGTCTCGAGCTTGAGGAGGTAGCGGTCCGCGCCGGCGTCGCGGAGCGCGGCGAGCGAGGTGGGATCGAGCTCGCCGAAGGAGAGCGTGACCGCGAGCCCGGTCTCGGCCTTGATGCGCCGGACCACGCCGCAGGTTGCGGCGAGGTCGAAGGCCGGATCCTCGCCGGACTGCAGGACCACCGTGTCGCAGCCGCGCCACAGCGCCTCGTGCGCCGCGCCGAGGATCTGCTCCTGGGTCAGCCGGTAGCGTACGAGCCCGCGCCGCCGCGCGCGGAGCCCGCAATAGAGGCAGGACCGCCAGCAGTGGCTGCCCGTCTCGACCAGCCCGCGAAAGCGCGTGTGGCTGCCGACGCGGGCCCGGCGGACCGCGTCGGCGGTCGCGAAGAGCGCCGCCTGGCGCCGCGGGTCCTCCTCGCGAAGCCAGGCGACGAGCGCCTTCCGGTCCAGCCGGATGCCGCGGCGCGCCGCCTCCACTTCCCCGTCCAGGGCGCCTCCGAACATCGTCCCCCCCTCGCCTCAGGCCGCCGCGCGGTGATGCAGGAGCCGCCGCACCTCGCGCGCGAGCTGCTCGAGCCGATACGGGCGCTCGAGCCAGCCGTCGGCCTTGATCCAACGCCGCTCCTCGGCGGTGTAGGTGTCGAAGTCGAGCCCGGCTTCGAAGGTCACGCGCGAGGTGATGAGCACCGGCAGCGCCGGCCGCCGCTTCTTCATGAAGTAGCTCAGGGTGAAGCCGCCGTCGGCCTCCTCGAGCACCAGCTCGATGACGGCGAGGTCGACGGGCTGCGCGTCCAGGGCCGCCAGCGCGGCGCTCGACGTCGTCGCCGTCGTCACGATCAGCCCCAGCCCGCGGAGCTCCGCCGCGCGGGCCTTGAGCGCCTCTTCGTCGGTGTCCACGACGAGCGCGCGGCGCCCGTGGATCTCGGTGTCGTCCAGGTGAACCATGGCGTCCTCGTCAGCAGTCGACCGCGCGGGGCGCGTAGTGGGTGTGGAGCAGGCGGTGGCTCTCGTGGCCGAGCGGCGCGCCCAGGACCTCTTCGTAGAGCGCCTTGACCTGCGCGTTGTCGTGGGAGGTGCGCAGCTCCGAGGTGGCGTCGATGGCGTAGAGCGAGCGCATCCGGGCGCGCACGGCGTCGAGGTCGGCGCCGAGGGGCTGCCCGCCGCCGGCGATGCAGCCGCCGGGGCAGGTCATGACCTCGATGAAGACGAGGTCCGGCCGCCGCCCGGCGCGCACGGCGTCGAGGAGCGGGCCGGCGTTCTTGAGGCCGTTGACCACCGCGACGCCGAGCGCCAGGTCGCCGACCTTCACGTGCAGCTCCTTGACCCCGTCGAGGCCGCGGAGCTCCTTCAGCTCGCTCAGCGGGAGCTCCGTGCCGGTCACGAGCCGGTAGGCCGTCCGGAGCGCCGCCTCGGCGACGCCGCCGGTCACGCCGAAGAGCTTGCCGGCGCTGCTCCGCTCGCCGTAGGGCGAGTCGGCGGGCTCCGGCGCGAGGCGCGTGATGTCGAGGCCGCGGAGCTTGATGAGCCGCAGGAGCTCCCGGGTCGTCAGCACGGCGTCCACGTCCGGCACGCCGTCGGGCGCCATCTCGGGGCGCGCCGCCTCGGCCTTCTTGGCCGTGCACGGCATGATCGAGACGCTGAAGACGTCCTCGGGCAGGAGCGCGTTGCGCTCGGCCCAGACGCGCTTGATGACCGCGCCGAGCATTTGCTGGGGCGACTTGCAGGTCGACAGATGCGGCAGGAGGTCCGGCACGGCCTGCTCGACCCAGGCCACCCAGCCCGGCGAGCAGCTCGTCATCATCGGCAGCGGCCCGCCGCGCGAGATGCGCTGCACCAGCTCGCTCGCCTCCTCCATGATGGTGAGGTCGGCGGCGAAGGAGGTGTCGAAGACGTGGGTGAAGCCGAGGCGCCGGAGCGCGGCGTTGAGGATGCCCGCGGCGTCGGCGTCGGCCGGCAGCCCCAGGGTCTCGGCCAGGGTGACCGAGATGCTCGGCGCGTGCTGCACCACCGCCACGCGGCGCGGGTCCGCGAGGGCGTCGGTGACGAGCTTGAGGTGGCTCACCTCGCGCAGGGCGCCCGTCGGACAGACGTTGATGCACTGGCCGCAGCTGATGCAGGTCGAGACGTTGAGCCCCTGGTCGAAGGCGGTGCCGACCGTGGTCTTGCAGCCGCGCCCGATGAAGTCGATGGCGGCGACGCCCTGGACCTCCTCGCAGACGCGGACGCACTTGCCGCAGAGGATGCACTTGGCGGGGTCGCGCAGCAGCGCCGGGCTCGACGCGTCGATGTGGTGCTCGATGGCGGCGGCCGTGCCGCGGTAGCGCCGCTCGCGGACGCCCAGCTCGCGGGCGAGGGTCGCGAGGTCGCAGTCGCCGGCGCGGACGCAGTAGAGGCAGTCGTCCGGATGGTCGGCGAGGAGCAGCTCCACGATCGTCTTCCGCGCGCGCTGGGCGCGCTGGGAGTGCGTGTGGACGACCATCCCGGCCGCGACCGGGAAGGCGCAGGACGGGACGAGGTTGCGCTGCCCCTCGACCTCGACCACGCACAGGCGGCAGGCGCCGGTCGGCGTCAGGTGCGCGAGGTGGCAGAGGGTCGGGACGTGCACGCCGTCGCGGCGGAGCGCGTCGAGGAGCGGCTCGCCGGCGTGGGCGGTGACGGCGCGGCCGTCGACGCGGATCTCGACCGCGGGGCGGGACGCCGGCTCGGGGGTGATGGCGGTGGCGACCATGGTCGGGGCCTCCTTCACGCGGCCTGCACGGCGTCGAGCCGGCAGGCGGTCAGGCAGTTGCCGCACCCGATGCACTTGTCGGCGCGGATCTTGTACGGCTTCTTGCGCTCGCCGGTGATGGCGCCGGTCGGGCACTCCTTGGCGCACAGGCCGCAGCCCTTACAGGCCTCGGCGTCGATGGTGTAGGTCAGGAGCTCCGTGCAGACGTGGGCCGGGCAGCGGCGCTCGAAGACGTGCACCTCGTACTCGTCGCGGAACCAGCGGAGCGCGCTCAGGACCGGGTTCGGCGCGGACTGGCCGAGGCCGCAGAGGCTCGTCTCCTTGATGACCTCGGCGAGGCGCTCGAGGTACATGACGCGGCGGAAGCGCTTGAGCGCGTCGCTCCCGGTCTCGTCGCGGCGGGACTTGGTGATGCGGTCGAGGATCTCGAGCATCCGCCGCGTGCCCTCGCGGCACGGGATGCACTTGCCGCAGCTCTCGCGCTGGATGAAGTCCATGAAGAAGCGCGCGACGTCCACCATGCAGGTGTCCTCGTCCATCACGACGAGGCCGCCGGAGCCCATCATGGCCCCGACCTCCTGCAGCGACGCGTAGTCGACCTGGATGTCGAGGTGCTGCGCCGGGATGCAGCCGCCCGACGGGCCGCCCATCTGCGCGGCCTTGAAGGCCTTGCCGTCGGGGACGCCGCCGCCGATGGCGAAGACGATGTCGCGCACGCTCGTGCCCATCGCGACCTCGACGAGGCCGGTGCGGGCGACGTCGCCGCTGAGCGCGAAGACCTTGGTGCCGGCGCTGCCGTCGGTGCCGACGGCGGCGAAGGCGGCGGCGCCACGGCCGACGAGGGTCGGGAGGTTGGCGAGCGTCTCGACGTTGTTGATGACGGTGGGCTTGTCGAAGAGGCCCGAGGTCACCGGGAACGGCGGGCGCGGGCGCGGCATCCCGCGGCGCCCCATGACGCTGTGGATGAGGGCCGTCTCCTCGCCGCAGACGAAGGCGCCGGCGCCCTGCTTGATGGCGATGTGGAGCGGGAAGCCGCTGCCGAGCACGTCGTCGCCGAGGATGCCCGCGGCCTCGGCCTGGTGCAGCGCGCGGCGGAGGCGGGCGATGGCGAGCGGGTACTCGGCGCGGATGTAGATGTAGGCCTTGGTGGCGCCGATGGCGTAGGCGGCGATGGCCATGCCCTCGACGAGCCGGTGCGGGTCGCCCTCGATGACGGCGCGGTCCATGAACGCGCCCGGGTCGCCCTCGTCGGCGTTGCAGATGAGGTACTTCTGCGTGCCGGGGGTGGCGCGGGCGAAGGCCCACTTCTTGCCGGTCGGGAAGCCGCCGCCGCCGCGACCGCGGAGGCCCGCCTCGAGGACCATGTCGCAGAGCGCCTCGGGGGTGTGCTCGCGGAGCGCCTTGGCCAGCGCGCGGTAGCCGCCGCGGGCGAGGTACTCGTCGAGGCGGTCGGGGTCGCTCAGCCCGCAGCTCTCGAGGACCCAGCGGGTCTGGGGCGCGAAGAAGGGGTGGTCGGCCAGGCGCGGGATGCCGTCCCACGGGATGAGGCCCGGCTGATCGTGCTGCCCGAGCAGGCGGCCGTCGGTCGGGACCGTGCCCCACATGACGGCGTCGAGGATCTCCTCGACCTCGTCCTTGCGGACCGGGCCGAAGCTCAGGCGCGTCCGCCCGGGGAGCTGCACGTCGAGGATGGGCTCGGCCGAGCAGAGGCCGATGCAGCCGACCTCGACCACGTCGCCCTCGAGGCGGCTCTTCTGCAGGAAGACGCGGACCGCGTCGCGGGTGTCGCGGGCGCCGGCGCCGAGGCCGCAGGTGCCGGCGCCGATGAAGAAGGTCGGGCGCGCGACGTGCTCGCGGCGGAGGCTCCGGAGCGCCGGGCTCTCGTGGGTCGCCGGGTCGGCGAGGACCTCGGTGACGAAGCTGGCGAGCGCGCGGTCGGAGACGTGCGCGTGGTGAGCGCCGTGCGCGGCATGCGGCTCAAGCGTCATGGCGGTGGCTCTCCTTCTTGGCGGCGACGCGGGCGAGCCGCTTGGCGCCGTCGGGGCTCACGAGCGCGTGGACCTCGTCGTTGATGGTGACCACCGGGGCGAGCCCGCAGGCGCCCATGCAGGCGACGACCTCGAGGCTGTAGAGGCCGTCCCGGGTGGTGTGGCCGGCGGGGACGCCGATGGCGCGCTCGAGCGTGTCGAGGACCTGGGCCGAGCCCTTCACGTGGCAGGCCGTGCCGCGGCAGACCTGGCAGTGGACCTTGCCGCGCGGCTCGAAGCGGAACTGGTTGTAGAAGGTCGCGACGCCGTAGACCTTGCTGACCGGCAGCTCGAGCGCGCGAGCGACGGCCTTCATGGCGTCTCGCGAGAGGTACCCGTCGCGCTCCTGGATCTCCTGGAGGACGGGGATGAGGTGCTCGCGTCGACGGTCCGGGTAGCGGGCGACGATGGGATCGAGGTCGCTGGAGCGGTGGGCGACGACCATGTTTTTCGCTCCTTTCGTCCTTTTCGCGGGGCGGGACGCGCCGACCGCGTGAATGGAATCACGCTGTGAATTAGTTCACAGCATCTTTTCGAGAATCTCTGGCTATCGCCGCAATGCGTCAAGGCGAAATCGAAGTTCCGGTGGAAACCGGCGGGGTTCGGCCGCTGCGACGCCGCGAGCGCCGCGGGGCTGTCTGATCCGCACAAGGCGATCACAGCGTGCGGGAGCGGATCGTCGCTTGATTCACAGCGTGAATTGTCGCACAGCGCGGGGTGACGAGGACCTCAACGGTCCACCGTTGAATTCCGCAACAGCCGCCGCTCCCCCGTGTCGGCAACGCCGACACGAAGCCCGCAACACCCTGGAATCACAGCGCCCAGGAATCTGGCGAGGGCCTTGCAAGCGCTCCTGTCGGCGACGCTGCGACGTACGCGGCGTCTCGCTGAACCAAGGCTGGAGACCGACATGAACCGGCGAGGCTTCTTCAAGCTCTGCGGTGCGGCCGCCGGGAGCACCGCGCTCGCGGCACGGGCCGGTGGGCGTGCCCTCGCGAGCGCCCCGCGCTCCGAGACGGACCCCTACGGCATCCTCATCGACACGACCCGGTGCGTGGGCTGCAACACGTGCTCCGAGGCCTGCGCCGAGGCGCACGAGCTGCCCGAGCCGAACACCGACGAAGACGTGTTGAAAGACACCACGGTCGAGCAGTGGACCGTCATCAACAAGTTCGACGTCGAGGACGAGGAGATCTACGTCAAGCGCCAGTGCATGCACTGCCTCGAGCCCGCGTGCGTCTCCGCCTGTCTGACCGAGGCGATGCACAAGACCGAGGACGGCGCGGTCGTCTGGGAGGCCGACAAGTGCATGGGCTGCCGCCTGTGCATGCTGAGCTGCCCCTTCGACATCCCGAAGTACGAGTGGAACAGCCCCAACCCGCGCGTCCAGAAGTGCGTCCGCTGCTTCGAGCGGACCGAGGACGGCAAGGTCCCCGCGTGCGTCGACGCCTGCCCCGAGGAGGCCATCGTCTTCGGCCGCCGCTCGCAGCTCCTGGCCGAGGCGCACAAGCGCATGGCCGAGAACCCCGACGACTACACCGACCACATCTACGGCGAGAACGAGGCGGGCGGCACGGCGATGCTCTACCTCGCCGCGGTCCCGTTCGAGGAGCTCGGCTTCAAGACCAACCTCGGGACGCGCGCCTTCCCCGAGTACACCAAAGAGTTCCTGTACGCGGTGCCCTTCGTGCTCGCCGGCGTCCCGGCGCTGCTCCTCGGCATCAACCGCGCCACCCACCACCGTGACGACGACGACGACGTCACCCCGCACGAGGAGGGCTGAGAGATGTCCGTCACGACCCCTGACACCGCGACCGGCCTGTCGGCCGACCTGGCGCCACGCCGCCGTCGCTTCTGGGCGTTCCTGCTGTCCGAGCTCAAGCCGCAGGGGAAGCTGCTGACGACCTTCAACGTCATCAGCATCCCGGTGATGCTGGCCGCGCTCGTCATCGTCGTCCTCCGCTTCGCGGGCGGGCTCGGCGCGGTGACGAACCTGTCCGACGCTTGGCCGTGGGGCATCTGGGCGGCGGTGGACGTCATCGCCGGCGTCGCCTTCGCCGGCGGCGCCTACGTGCTCTGCTTCATGGTCTACATCCTGGGGATCAAGAAGTACGCGCCGGCGGTCCGCGTGACGGTGCTGGCGAGCTTCCTGGCGTACCTCTTCTACGCCGGCGCGCTGCTCCTCGAGCTCGGCCGCCCGTGGAACATCGTCAACCCCATCATCGGCAACAACTTCGGCCTGAGCGCGGTCCTCTTCCTCGTCGCGTGGCACTTCCTGCTCTACATGATCGCCGCGCTGCTCGAGTTCTCACCGGCCATCGCCGAGTGGGCGGGCGCCCCACGCCTGCGCCGCGTGCTGCAGAGCATGACCCTCGGCGCCGTCATCCTCGGCGTCGCGCTGTCGCTGCTCCACCAGTCCGGCCTCGGCGCGCTCTTCCTGATGTCGGGCCCGAAGATCCACCCGCTCTGGTTCAGCGAGTTCCTGCCGATCCTCTTCCTGGTCTCGAGCATCTTCGCCGGGCTGTCCCTGGTCATCGTGGAGAGCGCCATCGCCAAGCGCGTCTTCGCCCACGTCATGGACGCCGAGCACAAGAAGACCCACCGGCGCATCTCGTTCGGCCTCGCGCGCATCTGCGCCGGCGCCATGTTCGCCTACCTCGGGATGGTCGTGATCACCTTCGTCCACGGCCACGACGCCGCCTCCCTGACCGGCGGCATGGGCGCCTGGTGGCTGGTCGAGATCCTCGGCTTCACCGCCCTGCCCGGCGCCCTCTTCGTGGTGGCCATCAAGCGGCGGAGCCTCACCGGCATCCGCCTCGCGAGCGTGCTCACCCTCATCGGCGTGCTGATGAACCGCCTCAACGTGTGCGTCATCGCCTACCGCTGGGACGCGCCGAACCACTACGTGCCGACCTGGATGGAGGTCGTGGTGACGCTCGGCATCATCTTCGCCGAGGTCTGGGTCCTGCGCTGGATCATCCTGCGCATGCCGATCCTCCGCAAGCCGCCCGCCTGGGCCCGCGCCGACGACGCCCGCCGCGGCATCTCCAGCCACTGAAGGAGCCCCCAACATGATCGCTGTCATCGACATGTACGCCTCGAAGGGCACCGAATACCTCCTCATCCTGGCCTACCTGGCCGTTCTCATCCCCTTCTGGATGCTCCTCGCCCGGCGCGGGCGCCGGACCCGGAGCCTCCGCACCGTGGTCGACTGGTTCGAGATGCCGCGCGACGTCGGCTTCCACCCCGGCCACACCTGGGCCAAGCAGGTCGCCCCCAAGCGCGTCCGCGTCGGCATGGACGACCTCGCCCAGTCCTTCGTCGGGACCCCCGAAGCCATCGCGCTGCCCGCCGTCGGCGACACGCTGCGGCGCGACCAGCGCGCATGGAGCCTGCGCCTCGAGGGGCGCGAGGTCCCCATGCTCGCCCCCGTCGACGGCAAGGTGGTCGCCGTCAACCAGGACGTGCTCGACGACCCGGCGCTGCTGGCCGACGCCTACGAGCGGGGCTGGCTCCTCGAGGTCGAGGCGCCGCCGAAGCAGGCGGCGCTCAAGGAGCTGCTGGTGGGCGAGCGCGCGCGGACGTGGATGGCCGGGACGGTCGACGCGCTGCGGGCGCGGATGGGCGGCGAGCTCGGGCCGGTGATGCAGGACGGTGGTACGCCGGCCTCCGGCTTCGGGCGGCAGCTCGGCGCCGACTGGTCGACGCTCTGCGGCCAGCTCTTCCAGACGACCGAGCTCATGGCGGCGCCCGCCGCCGACGCGCCGCGGACCGAGGAGCACGCGCCATGAAAGCGCCGCGCCGGGAGACCGCTCCGGACCGGGCCGGGGCGGCCACGGGAGCGGCCCCGGTGTGCGTCTGGATGAGCGCGGGCGTGCTGAGCTACTGGCTCTGCCCGCGCGCCTTCGACTGCGACAGCTGCGTGCTCGACCGCATCCTCTCGGGGCGCGACCCGCTGGGCCCGCCGAGCGAGGAGCGCTGCGACGGCGACGTGGTGCTGCACACGGACAACGCCACCTTCGCCCCGCTCGCGGTGCCGCCGCGGCGGCGCCGGGGCCTCTTCTACCACCCGCTCCACCTGTGGGGTCGGGCGGTCGGGCAGGACCGGGTGCGGCTGGGCCTCGACGACCTCGCGGCGCGCCTCCTCGCCTCGGCCGACTCCTGGGTGCTGCCGTCGGTGGGGACCGCGGTGACCGACGGCCACACCCTCGCGCAGGCGCGGGTCGGCGCGGTCACGGTCCACATCAGCGCGCCGGTCTCGGGGTGCGTGCTCGCGCGCAACGACGCGCTCCGGCGACACCCCGTGCTGGCGGCGTGGGCCCCCTACGAGGCGGGCTGGCTGGTGGAGCTCGGGACCGACGTGCCGCTCGGCCCGCTGTCGGGCTTCATGCACGACGAGGCGATGGTGAAGTCGTGGTTCGACCGCGAGCTCGACCGGCTCGCGACCTTCGCCGCGCACGACGAGGTGGTCGGCGAGACCCTCGCGGACGGCGGGCTGCCGTGCGCGTCGCTCCGCGACATCCTCGGCGAGCGCGGGCTCACGCGCGCCCTGGCGCAGGTCTTCCCGAGCGTGGGCCGCGTGTCGTCGCGCCGCTGAGGCGCGCGACGGGTTGGGGAAGAGTGGGACACCGGGTTCGGGGCGCGACGGCGCCTCGGGCCCGGTGTTTTCGCGTTCACCAGTCGCGCGGCGCGATGAGCTCCTCGACGTCGGCGTCCGCGAAGCCGTAGGCCGCCGCGATGGCCGCGAAGTCGGCGGCGATGACCTCGCGCGCGACGGTCTCGAGCTCGCTGTCCTCGTCCTCGAAGGCCTCCTGGAGGTCGTTGATGCGCTCGGTGGCGACGTGGGTGAGGCGATAGAGGGCGGTCAGGTCCGCCGGCCGGGTGACCTCGATCTGGTTGCACAGGGCGACGAGCACCTCCTTGACGCGATCGACGAGGGGGTCGGGGAAGTAGCCGTCGCGGTACATGCCGGCGAGGAACGGATAGCGCGCGAGCGCGGGGTTGTGGAGGGTCATCAGGGGAGCATATCCGATGCCCCGGGGAAGGCAACGACCTTGGAGGGTCACGGCTCCGCGTGCACGAAGGGCGCGGTCGCGACGACCTCCTTGAGGATCTCCTCGGCGGTCTTGCCCCCGAAGACCGGGCCCGGAGGGAAGCCCGGCGCGCCGGCCGCCAACCACAGGAGCACCGCCAGGCGACCCGCCGGGACCCAGCGCTCGTGGAGGAGCGTGCTCGCGAGGTGCTCCGGGCGGACGTACTCGGTCATGCCTTCCGCGTTGACGACGGTCTCGTCGTACTGCGCGGTCACCCCGAGCGCGAGGTACTGGACGAAGCCGGTGCGGGTCTCCTCGAGAACGAGCCCGGTCCAGGCGTCGACGGGCGCGCGCAGCCGGCTCTCCTCCCAGACCTCGCGAACCACGGTGTCGTGGAGGTGGTGGTCGGTGCCGACGCTCGCGAGGTGACCCATGTCGGGGTGGAACGCGCCGCCGAGGGTGTGGAGACAGCCCCCGTAGGTCGTGTGCGCGAGGTTCGCGCGGCGATGGACCACCACCAGCGCGGGCGAGGCGATGCAGACGACGGCGCTCGCGCTCAGCACCGCCGGACGCCGCCCGAGCCGCCGCAGCGCCGCGACGATGGCGAAGTCCACGTCGTGCCCGCGGAAGGTGATCGGCCGCGGGTCGCCGTCCTCGATCCGCTCGACGAGGAGCTGCGGCTGGTTGAGCGCGAGCTCCGGGCGGATCTGGTCGGCGGCCGCGCGGACCGCGTCGTCCACGCCCGGGACGCGGGCGCCGGACGCGCGGGGCCAGCGCGCGACGGGGGGACGGTAGGTCCCGAGCAGGGCCTTCACCCGGGCGTGACCCGCGAACAGCGCCTCGAGCTTCGGAGCCCACGCGACCAGCCCCTCGGGGGGCGCGGCGGAGGCGGACGGCACCGCCGAGGCCGTGGCCGCGGGAGTCGGCGCGGGCGCGGCGACGGCCCCCTGGAGCCGCGCGCGCACGCTGGACTCGGACACCTGCAGCAGCTTGGCGAGCTCGGCGACGGTCGACGCGCGAGGCTGCGGCCGCCCCCCGGGGGCGTACCTGGTCAGGATCTGCCGGACCAGATAGCCGTCGACCGGAAACGCGTCGCGGAGGTCACGAAGCCCCTTCCCCTGGTCCTCGAGGGTCGCGACCACCCACCTCCCGAACGCCGTCCACTCCTGCTCGCTCATCGCCGTCCTCCGGTCCACGTCCAGACGATAGGGGGGCTCGAGAGGGGCAGCAATCCGAGTTGTCCCGAGTCTCCCCGATTTCCGTGGAGAGGCCACTCGCGGCAAGTCGCCGCGAAGCCAAGTGACACCCATTCACACCAATCCACAAAACCACATCCAAGCACATTCAAATCAAGCGCCCAAGAATCCCCCTAAGCAAGTGCAAGTATCCACAAATATTCAACATTATCAACTTCTTGATTTGACCGCCGGCCGCGGACGGGGCTTTCATGGTGTCAGACTTCGAGCCACGAAGTGGCACATCGACAAGGAGATTGAACATGATGACGAGCCCCACCCCCCTCACCCGCGAGCCGCGCTCGCGCCGCGCCTCGCGCCGCCCCGCCCTCCTGACCGCGGTCCTCGCGACGACCGCCCTCGGGGCGTGCTTCCCGATGCCGGGCGAGACCATCTACGTGCGCTCCCCCGACAATGGCGACGACCCGGTCCAGGTCGTCCGCCAGTCCTACCTCGACGACGGGACCGAGGAGCCCATCCACGCGGTGCAGCTCAACGTCCCGCCCACCCAGGAGCGGCGCGTGCGCTTCGACCTCGTCCGCGAGTCCGTCGTGACCGCCGGGACGCTGAGCCAGGACGCCTCCGGCGGCGTCGGCTTCGACGCGAGCGAGGACGTGCTGGTGGAGGTGCTCCCGGTCGGCACCTACGACCTCGTCGTGACGGCCCCGTCGGGGGCGGACATCCTGCTCGGCGCGAAGCCCGTCGCCACCGCGAGCGGCACCGTCCCGGTCCAGCACGCGGCCTTCGTCCAGGGCTGGATCTTCCGCGCGGTGATGAACGCCATCGCCAAGCGCGTCGCGAAGGAGGGCCTGTCCGGCATCTGCCCGTTCACCCGCGCGATGTACGAGCAGTACGGCAACGAGTGCCCGATTGAGTTCGAGTCCGTCCCGTTCTGCATCGTCGGCTACGGGATCACCTGCGCGACGCCCGTCTACTGAGCCCTCTGGGGGGCTCGCGTCGGGGACGAGGAGAGGCGGGCGACGTCCTCAGGGAGGTCGCCCGCCTTTGCGCGTCTCGTCCGCCGCCGACGCGAGGCCGAGCGCGTCGGCGAGCGCGGCGAAGAGCGGCGCGGCCTGGCCCCGCCAGAAGGCCCAGGTGTGGCCGTGGCCGGGGACGAGGGCGAAGGTCGCGCGGGCGTCGGCGCCGAGGGCGTCCCGCAGCGCGTCGAGCTGGTCCGGGAGGACGACCGTGTCGTCGGCCCCGTGCGCGGCGTAGACCGCGGTGTCGCGGAGGCCGGCGAGGCGCGCCGGCGAGACGACGTTGTCGCGCTCCCAGCGGTCGCGGTGCTTGGCGCGCGGCCCGTAGACGACCGCGTGAATCTTGTACTCGCCGCTCTTCGGCGCGAGGCGCATCAGATCGAAGGTGCCCGAGAGGCTCCCGGCGAAGGCGAAGCGATCGGGGTAGGCCTCGGCGAGGAGCACCGCCCCGCGGCCGCCGGTCGAGTAGCCGATCACCGCGGTGTGAGCGCGGTCTTCGGCCACCCGGAAGCGCGCCTGCACGGCCGGCAGGACCTCCTCGGCCACGAAGCGCGCGCCCGGGACGGCGCCCCACTTGCGCCGGCTCTCCGGGTAGTAGCGCGTCTCGTAGACCGTCGTCCCCATCGCCGGCAGCGCCACCACCACCCCGTGTCGGTCGGCGAGCGCGGCGAGCCCGCCCTCGTCACGGTACTGCTCGGGCGTGTGCTTCCAGCCGTGGAGCGCGAGGACCAGCGGCCAGCGGCGCTCGGGCGCGCTCGCCGCGTAGCCGTGCGGCAGGTACACGAGGACCCGCGTGCTCGCCGCGACGCCGTCCACCTCCCCGCTCACCTCGAGCGGCGCCGTCCACCCGTCGACCGCGGCGTCCACCGCCTCGGGTGGCGGCGAGGCCACGAGCAGCGCGGCGGCGAGCGCGCCCAGGAGCCCGGCGCTCATCGACGCGGCTCGACGCCGCGCATGCGGCGCACCGCACGCGGCGGCTGGTGGGTTCGGTGCAGCATGACCGGCAGGCTACCACGCCCGACGCGGCGAGGGGCGCGTTCTCCCCATGCGGCGCCACGGGAGCTGTGGGGCGGACGGCGACGCCTGCAGTCCCGGGCCGCACGGCGTGGAACGATGATTCTGGGATTGCGGGCGTCCCGAGGTTGTCGCATTGACCGCATCCACAGCGGACGGGACGTCCGCCGGCCAGGTGGCCTGCGCTCGTCCCGAGCGCGGTCGGTCTTTGGAAGCGCCGTCGGTGGGCTTTTGCGACAACCTCGCCCCGCCCGCTACGGCCGTCGATGCTCAGAGGCAGACCGCCTCTCGGGTCGATGCTCCAGGCGGGCGGGGACGCCCGCAGTCCCGGGGCGCACGGCGCGAAACGACGACTCTGGGCGGACGGCCGGGGATGGGTCAGGGCGCGAGGCCGACAAGCGCGTCGTGCAGCTCGCCCTGGCACTGGAGGCAGAAGGAGGGCGCCTTCTCGTCGAGCATCTCGAGGCTGGACGCGACGGTCATCACGCAGCGCGGGCGCATGCAGTGGCGGAGCCCGTAGGTGTGGGCGAGCTCGTGCAGCGCCGTCTTGATGAGGCGCGCCTCGAGGACCGCCCGCGTGGTGCCGCCCGCCTCCCACGGCTCGCGGAGGCGGAAGGTCGACGCGACGGCCACCACCCCGCGGAGCTGCGCTTCGCCGAAGACGTAGGTGAGGATGGGGATGAAGAGGTCCTGGTCGACCAGGCCGAGCACCCGGTCCACCCCGTCGGGACGCTCGCTCAGGAGCATCTTCAGGATCGTGGTGCTGTTGAGCTGGTTTCGCTGGAGGCTGTAGGCCGCCTTCAGCTCGACCGCGAGCGGCGCGATCTCGACGCGCACGCCGAAGGCCCGCTCCAGCGGCAGCCGCACCACGTCGGGCTCGCAAGGCAGCCGCGTCAGCGGCGCGACCAGGAGCCGCGGGGGCTCATGGCCGGTCGATGCCATACTTCTTGAGCTTGTTGTAGAGCGTCACCCGGTCGACCCCGAGCACGCGCGCGGTCGCGGAGATGTTGCCGCCCTGCGCCTTCAGCACGCGCTCGATGTGGACCTTCTCCACGTCCGCCAGCGAGTCGTCGGAGCTCCACGGCGCGCCCTCGCCCGCCCCTCCCTCGTCCTCGGCCGCCTCGGGCTCGACCCCCGAGCCGAAGCCGTTCGCGTCGCCGTTCGGCTGCGCGAGCGGGAACTGGTAGCGCAGGTGCGGGACGTCGATGAGCCCGCCCGGGCAGACGACCATCGCCCGCTCGATGACGTTGCGCAGCTCGCGGACGTTTCCCGGCCACGGGTAGGCCGTGAGCAGCTTCAGCCCCGCGGGCGTGATGCCGTCGACCTCCTTGCCCATCGCCCGGCGGAACGACGCGACGAAGTGCAGCGCGAGCGGCGCGATGTCCTCCTGCCGCGCGCGCAGCGGCGGCAGGTCGATGCGGAAGACGTTGATCCGGTAGTAGAGATCCTCGCGGAAGGTCCCCTCGCGGACGGCGGCCTCGAGGTCGGAGTTCGTCGCGCAGACGAGCCGGAAGTCCACCTCCACCTCGGTCGCGCCGCCGACGCGGGCGAAGCGCTTGGTCTCGAGCACCCGCAAGAGCTCCATCTGCATCCGCGGCGAGACGTTGCCGATCTCGTCGAGGAAGAGCGTGCCGCCGTTGGCGAGCTCGAGCTTGCCCTTGCGGCGGTGGCTCGCGCCGGTGAAGGCGCCGCGCTCGTGGCCGAAGAGCTCGCTCTCGAGGAGCGAGTCCGGGACGGCGCCGCAGTTCATGGTGATGATGGGGAAGTAGCGGCGCGGCGAGTTCGCGTGGACCGCGCGCGCGATCAGCTCCTTGCCGGTGCCGGTCTCGCCGCGGACGAGCACCGTCGCGTCGGTCCCCGACACCGTGCCGACCAGCTCCAGCACGCGGGAGATGGCCGGGCTCTGGCCGACGATCTCGTCGACCTGGATGAGCGCGTCCATGCCGGCCTTGAGCGCCTTGTTCTCGAGCGCGAGGGCCCGCTGCCGGATGGCGTTGCGGATGAGGCGGTTGAGGTCGTCGGGATCGAAGGGCTTGGTGACGTAGTCGAAGGCGCCGTCCTTGAGCGCCTGCACCGCCGTCTCGACCGAGGCGAAGGCGGTGATCATGATGACGACGACGTCGGGGGCGGAGGCGCGGATGCGCTTGAGCAGCTCCATCCCGTCCATCCCCGGCATCTTGATGTCGAGCAGCACGATCTGGAACGGCCGCGCGTCGAGCTTCGCCAGCGCGGCGCGCGCGTCTCCGGCGTTGTCGACGTCGAAGCCGTCCTCTTCGAACCAGCTCGTGAGGGAGTCCCGAATCCCCGGCTCGTCGTCGACGATCAGGATGGACACCTCTTCGGCAGGGGGGTGGCTCATGGTTTCGCGTCTCCGATGCCCGCGATCCGCCGCGGGTCCTCTTCTTCGTCCGCGTCGATCTCCGGCCCGCTGCGCGGGAGGGTCACGCGGAAGGTGGTGCCGTCCGGCGAGGTCTCCACCGTGGTGCGGCCGCCGTGGCTCTCCACGATGCCGTGGACCACGGCCAGCCCGAGGCCGACCCCGCTCGTCTCCGACTTGGTCGTGAAGAACGGCTCGAAGATGTGCGGCAGGATGTCCTCGGGGATGCCCGGGCCGCTGTCGCGCACGATGAGGTCGAGGTGCGCCGGGTCCGGCTCGACGAGCTCGACCGCGAGCCGCCCGCCGCCCTCCATCGCCTCGGCCGCGTTGACGAGCAGCGCGACCAGCACCTGCTGGAGCTGGTCGACGTTGCAGACGACGAGGTCGTCGGAGACCCTGAGCGACTCGTGGATCTCGATGCCGCTGATCTCCAGGCGGTGCCTGACGAGGCGCAGGGCGCGCTCGACCACCTCGACGACGTGGGTCGGGCAGAGCCCGTCGGCCTTGCGCTTGGAGAAGATGAGCAGGTTCTTCACCGTCTCGCCGCAGCGCCGCGTCTCGCTCTCGATGGTCGAGAGGTGCTCGCGCAGGCGCGCCCGGTCCTCGTCGCTGAGGGGGCGGTCGAGGTTGCCGAGCCGACGCGACACGAGGCGCGCGTAGGTGAGCACGCTCGAGAGGGGGTTGTTGATCTCGTGGGCGATGACCGCGGAGAGCTTGCCGATGGAAGCGAGCTTCTCGGTGTGCACGAGGTGCGCCTGCGCGCGCTGGAGCTCGGCGGCCTTCGCCTCGACCTTCGCCTCGAGGGAGGCCGACCACTGGGCGTTCTCCTCGCGCGCCTGGTCGAGCTGCCGCGCCATCGTGTTGAAGGTGCGCGAGAGCTCGCCGAGCTCGCCGGCCGCGCGGACGTCGAGGGTGACGGCGGGCTCGAGGCGGCCGATGCGCCTGGCGCCCTCGGTCAGGCGCCGCACCGGGCGCCGCACCATCAGCATGATGAAGAGCCACGCCGCCAGCGCGGCGAAGAGCGTGACCAGGACCGCGTCGAGCCCCATCTCCCAGCCGGCCCGCGCCAGGTCGGCGTCGGTCTGCGCCAGGGAGAGCTGGAGGTCGAGCACGCCGAGCACCCGCTGGGACGCCGGGTGCTCGTGGCAGGCCGCCGTGCTGCAGCCGGGCTCGTTCTCGATGGGCCGGATGAAGCCGATGATGCGGTGCCCGTCCTTGCCGCGGAAGCGCCGCGCCAGCTGCTCGGTCGGAACGACCTCGCGCAGGGTCCCGGAGGTGTGACACGCCGCGCACGCGTCCGCCTCGACGTCGACGGTCCGCCCGACCTCCGCCGGGTCGGTCGAGAAGACGATGGCGCCGGCCTTGTTGTAGATGCGCGCCGCGTCCACCTGCTTCTGCTCGCCGATGGCGCCGATCATCTCGGCGATCTCGGCGCGCGCGTTCTGCATCATCGCGTGGCGCGCGGACCGCACGATGATGTCGGACGTCGTCGCGGCGTAGTCGGTGGTGCGGATCTCGAGGTGCTGCCGGTGGAGGTCGTAGTTGGTCGCCACATAGGCGGTGAACGCGACCACCAGGAGCCCGGTCAGGATCAGGAACAGTCGCACGCTGAGCTGCGAGAAGAACCGCACGGCGCCCCCTTGTCAGGCACTGCGCCCGGCCGGCCAAAGCGCCTTCAGACGCGCTCGCCCCCGCTAGGCGCAGCCCCCTCGGCCCCTCGACTATAGCGCTCCGAGGCCCGTCAGGGCAGCGCGAACCGCGAAAAGTGAACGCCGCTCCGTCCGGGCCCCCCAGGTCGAGGTGGTGCAGCCTTCAGCGGCGTTGTGGAGGTGTGGAGTTCTTCAACGCCCGATTGTTGAGCCCTTCGACACCCGCGACGGCGCGCCGGCGGCCGCAGCGCCGCGGAGCCCCGTTCACGGCCCCGAATGAAGATGGCTTGGGGGTTGCAAGGACTCTCCTCGGCGACACGGCGTCGCCCAAGACCTGGAGGCTTCCGAGATGACATCCCTGCGCCCACTGCCCCGTACCGTGGTCGTCGGCCTGCAGTTGGTCCTGCTGGCGGCGGTCATCCTCCTCACGATCCCGTTCCTGGGCGTGTTCGCGTTCGTCGCGCGCATCATCGCGCTCGCCATCATCCCCGCGTTCCTGCTCGCGCTCGTCGTGAGCCCGCGCCTGCGCGCGTGGCTCGACGGGGACGAGGCCGGCGCCCGCGCCGGCGCCGAGCAGGGACCGGCCCACGGCGTCCTCTTCCACCCGGCCCACGGCTGGGCCCGGATCGACGGCATCGACCGGGTCAAGGTCGGCGTCGACGACTTCGCCGGGCTCCTGCTCGGGCCGGCCGAGCGCGTCGTGACCCCCGCCGTCGGGACCCAGGTGACCCAGGGCGAGCCGCTCTTCGCGGTCTACCGTGGCGGCCGCCACGTCACGGTCCGGGCCCCGCTCAGCGGGACCGTCGTCGCCACGAACGTGGCCCTCAACGAGGACCCCTCGCTCGTGACCCGCGCGCCCTTCGACGACGGCTGGACGCTCACCCTGCGCCCCACCGCCCTGGCCCACGAGAAGCGCTCGCTCACCCCGATGGAGAAGGCCGGGCGCTGGGTCCGCAACGAGGCCGACCGCGTCCTCATGAGCATCCGCGAGCCGGGGTTCGCCACCATGCAGGACGGCGGCGAGCTGGCCGAGGACCTCTACCACCACCTCGACGACGCCGGCTTCGCCCGCGTCAAGGGCGAGCTCTTCGCCGACCAGAGCTGACGCACCCCACCGCGCCCCGTCCGACGCCCGGTCGCGCCCGCCCTCTCCCAAGGGTCGCGGCCGGGCGTCCTATTCGACGCGCCGCCGAGCGCCGCCGGGCCCCGACTCGGCGGCGTTCGTGCTATGTCCGTGCCGGTCGCGTCTACTTCAGGAGCGCTCCGCCGTGCTCGAGACCCTCGCCGGGCCCGAGGCCCGCCATCCGGCCGCCCGCGCCGCGCAATACGCCG
This sequence comes from Deltaproteobacteria bacterium, assembly GCA_006226565.1. GTDB lineage: Bacteria > Myxococcota_A > UBA9042 > PHBI01 > PHBI01 > PHBI01. Next base: position 23,600 of record SBGO01000697.1, read on the forward strand.
CCGTCCGCCGCCAGCTCGACGCCCTCCTCGAGGGCGAGGACGACTGGGTCGCCGCGATGGCGACGGTCGCCTGCGAGCTCCACCACGCCTTCGGCGACTTCCACTGGACCGGCTTCTACCGGGCCATCGACGACCACACGCTGGCCGTGGGCCCGTACCAGGGCGGCCACGGCTGCCTCCGGATCGACTTCTCGCGCGGGGTCTGCGGCGCCGCGGCGCGCACCCGGACGACCCAGCGCGTCGATGACGTGGCGGCGTTCCCCGGGCACATCGCGTGCTCGGCGACGACGCGCTCGGAGCTGGTGGTGCCCATCCTGCGCCCGAGCGGCGCGGTGCTGGCGGTGCTGGACATCGACTCCGACCTCCCGGCCGCCTTCTCCGAGGTCGACCAGGCGGCGCTCGAGGCGCTCTGCGCCGAGCTGGGCCGGCGCTACGGCTGAAGGTCGAGCGGGCGGATGAGCCCCTCCTGCACGGTCGAGGCGACGAGCGCGCCTGAGCGGTCGAAGAACTGGCCGCGGGCGAGGCCGCGCGCGCCGGTGGCGTTGGGGCTGTCGATGACGTAGAGCAGCCAGTCGTCCATCCGGAACGGGCGGTGGAACCACATCGCGTGATCGACGCTGGCGACCTGCATCTTGGGGTCGAGCCACGAGCGCCCGTGGGGCTGGAGCGCCGTCGTCAGGAACTGGAAGTCGCTCGCGTAGGCCAGCAGGTACTGGTGGACGTGGAGCTCGTCGGGGAGCGCGCCGATGGCGCGGTACCAGACGTTGCGGTGGGGCGGGCCCACCTTGGGGCGCAGCGCGTTGTAGGGCTCGACGAGGCGCAGCTCGATGGGGCGCTCGGCGACGGCCATCGCGCGCAGCGGCTCGGGGATGAGGTGGGCCGCGAGGCGCGCGCGCTCGACCTCGGACTGGAGGCCCTCGGGCCCGGCGACGTCGAGGGGCATCGGCGCCTGGTGCTCGTAGCCCGGCTCCTCGACCTGGAAGGAGGCGCCCATGCTGTAGATGGGGTGGCCGTCCTGGATGGCGACGACGCGGCGGGTGGTGAAGCTGCGGCCGTCGCGGATGCGCTCGACGACGTAGACGATGGGCTTCTGGGCGTCGCCCGGGCGCAGGAAGTAGCCGTGGAAGGAGTGGACGACGCGATCCTCGGGGGCGGTCTGGACCGCGGCGGAGAGGGCCTGGCCGAGCACCTGGCCGCCGAAGACGCGGCCCCAGCCGAGATCCTGACTCTGGCCGCGGAAGAGGTTGTCCTCGATGCGCTCGAGGCGAAGGAGAGAGATCAGCTCGTCGAGGACACGGCTCAAAGGAACCCCCGGTCGTGGATTTCGAACCCGCGCGATGTTCGCCACTGCGGGACCGCGGGGCAACCAACTTCCGCGCGGAGACGCCGTGCACGCGCGCGGCGTGGACAGAAACGTCTTGTCTACCGGGGACGCTGGACGGAGGTTGGGCGCCATGAAATGCCGTGTCTTGCTGTCTCTCGCCCTCCCCCTCGCCTCCCTCGTCGCTTGCGGCAGAAGCCCGGCTCCGGTCCCACCTGCGGGGCCCGCCCCCGCCCCCGCCGTCGCGATCGGCTCGGTCGTCTACGGAGAGGACGGCAGCACCGAGTGGTACGCCTTCCCCGACGAGGCGGTCCGCGCGCAGACCCGCGCGACCGTCACCGCGATGATCCCGTGGAGCGGCATCGCGATCGGCGAGGACGGCGCCGTGGTCCTCGGCGACTACGGCTCGCTCGGCGCAACCAACGGGCTCTGCGCCGACCAGCGCTTCTGGGATCAGGCGACGAGCGCGAGCTGCAGCGGCACCCTCATCGACGACGACCTGGTGCTGACGGCCGGCCACTGCGTGACGACCCTGTCCGACTGCGCCGACTACGCCTGGGTCTTCGACTACCTCTACGAGGACGACGGGCAGCGCGCCACGCTCAGCGAGGACGCGATCTACCACTGCGTGGACCTGGTCGTCTCGAGCGAGGGCGACCTCGGTGGGGTCATCGACCTCGCCGTGTTGCAGCTCGACCGGCCGGTCGCCGGCCACACCCCGGCCGCGGTCGCCGCGCCGGGGCCGGTCGCCAAGGGCGATCCGCTGATCCTGCCCGGCTTCCCGAGCGGCATCCCGCTCAAGATCGACGGCGGCGGGCTCGTCGCCGACGCCCGGGCGACCCAGGGCGACTACTTCGTCGCGGCCATCGACGCCTTCCACGGCAACAGCGGCTCGGGCGTCCTCGGCAGCGCGCTCGAGGTCGTCGGCGTGCTCTCGGACGGCGCCGACGACTACGAGTACCTCGACAGCTGCGCCGTCGTGAACGTGCTCGACCCCGACGAGGCCCAGGAGAGCGTCGTCTACGCCCACCACGCCGTGACGGCGCTGTGCGAGAAGGGCTTCCCGAGCGCACGCCTGTGCGACGCCACCGCCACCTGCGGCGACGGGTTCTGCACCGCGGGCGAGGACCACGAGGCCTGCCCGGGCGACTGCGACGGCCTCTTCGCGGTGCCGCCGGAGTGGACGTGCAACCCCGGGTACTACGGCGCCGGGGACGGCTGCGACTGCGACTGCGGCGTGCTCGACCCCGACTGCGGCAACGGGGTCGACGTCTACAACTGCGCGCCCGGCTCCGGCTGCGGCGAGGACGGGACCTGCGACGCGCCCATGCCCGAGGGCTGGGCCTGCTGGCCCGGCGCGTACGCGTCCGGCGGCGCGTGCGACTGCGACTGCGGCGCCTACGACCCCGACTGCGACAGCGCGTGGACCACCAACGGCTGCGCGCCGGGCGGGACCTGCCAGCCCGACGGCACCTGCACGATCTCGATCCCCGAGGCGTGGACCTGCCGGAGCCGCTGGTACGACGCGGGGGACGGCTGCGACTGCGGCTGCGGCGCCTACGACCCCGACTGCGACGACAGCCACCAGCAGGTCTACAACTGCGTGCCGGGGAGCGCGTGCCTCCCGGACGGCACCTGCGAGGAGGGGCTTCCCGAGGGCTGGATCTGCGAGCCGGACGGGTTCGGCGCGGGCGACGGGTGCGACTGCAACTGCGGGGCGCACGACCCGGACTGCGACACCCCCGGGGCGGAGGTGCTGAACTGCGCCTGGGGCTTTGTCTGCGGCGCGGCGGGCGACTGCGTCGACGCGGGGTCCGAGCCGGTCGAGCCCGTCGTCGAGCCGGGCCCGGAGCCGGGGCCCGAGCCGGGGCCGGAGCCGGTCGCGGAGGAGGAGACCGAGCCGGTCGCCGAGCCCGTGGCCGACGAGGCGGTGGCCGAGCCCGACCCGGTCGCCGAGGCGGAGGCCGACGCGGGGAGCACGGACCCGCTGCTCGACGCGGGCGCG
>SBGO01000257.1 GCA_006226565.1 Deltaproteobacteria bacterium
AAAGTGTGAAGTGATGGGGTCTGACCCCCGGTTATCACATTTTCTGGCGGCGGGTTCGGCGCCTCGACGCGCACGGCGCGCGCTGCTCTCGCGGCTCATCCGGGCCCGCCTTGCTCCGGGTGCGCCCCGGACGAGGCGCTCGCTGGCCCGAGGAAGCGTATGTCGAAGGCGGTCCCGGGGACCAGCGCGGTGGCTGGCTCGAGCTGGATCAGCACGGTCCGTCCCCAGACCGGTGTCCGTGGCTCGTGCCAGCAGCGCTGCGGGAGCTCGCCCACCGGCCCGAGCGAGAGCGTCCGCCCGCGGCGAATGTGCTCGCGCGCGCTGTGGGGGGCCACGTCGACGAGGTCGCCGATGGCCACCACGGGGCTCGCGCCGTCGGGCAGGCAGGCGATGACGCGGCCGGCGTTGTCGGCGACGAGGCGCGCCACCGGGGTGGCGGCCTGGGCGACCTCGCCCGGGCGGCGGTCGAGGGCGATCACCTCGCCGGCGACCGGGGCGCGCAGGACCAGGTCGTCCCGCTGGGCGCGGACGAGGAGGAGCTTGCTGTCGAGGACCTTCAGGCGCGCCTCGAGGGGGGCGACGGCCTTGTCGACGTACTCGAGCGGGTCGAGGGTCTCCCGCGCGCCGGCGGCCGCGGCCTGCCGCTCGAGGAGCGCCACCGTCGCCCGCGCCTCCTTGACCTCCTCGTCGAGGCGCGTGCGCTTCACGTTCAGCGCGGTGAGCGCCTGCTTGTCGAGGAGCTGGTCGGAGACGAGGGCCTCGAGCCGCTTCAGCTCGCGGTCCACGCCGCGGAGCTCGGCGCGGCGCGTGTCGAGCGCCGCCCGCGCGGCCTGGAGCTCGCGCTCGGCCGCCGCGACCGCGCTGTCCTTGTCCTGGACGGCCGTCACGCCGGTCCGCCGCGCGTCGGCCTGGGCCTTGGTGAGCTCGGCCTCCACCTCGGCGCGCTCGGCCTCGAGCACCCGGAGATCGTGCTCGATGGGCGTCGGGTCGAGGGTCGCCACGATCTGCCCCCGGGCGACGCGGTCGCCGGTCCCGACCAGGAGCGTCTCGACGCGCCCAGTGGTGAGCGGGGCGACCGCCACCTCTTCGCGGGCGGCGACGCCGATCACCGGGCCGCCCGGAGCGACGCCGGCCCACAGCCAGACCGCGACCGACGCCGCGACGAGCCACAGCGCCAGGGGCGCCATGCGCTCGCGCAGGAAGGTCCTGATGTCACCGGGGTACCGCATGGTCGTCAAATCTCGAGGGTGGGGTCTTGGAGGATGAGCGACACGTCGCTTGCGCCGCCGATCGCCTCCACGGCGCGGATGAGCTCGCCGCGGGCGAGCCGTGCGGGCAGGCGCACCTGATAGGCGTACTGCATGGCCTCGCCCTGGGCGACCTCGCGCAGGGTCACGAGCGCGAAGCTGCGGGTGGTCCGCTGCAGCACCGCGGCGATGGCGCGCTCGGCGTCGGCCGTGGCGGGCAGCTGGAGCCGCAGGAGCCCGTCGAAGCGCCGCTGGCTGCCGAACTCGGTCCAGGTGAGCATGATGGAGACGAGGCAGAAGATGAGCGTGCCCGCGACCGCCGGCCCCCACGCGCGGAGCCCGGTGGCGATGCCGGCGCCGAGGGAGGCGAAGACGAAGACCATGTCCCGGGGGTCGCGCATGGCGGTCCGGAAGCGGATGATCGCGAGGCTGCCGGCGATGCCGAGCCCGGCGGCGATGCTGTTGTTGATGGCCAGCATCAACATCGCGGCGACGATGCCGCCGACCGTGATCGCCACGACGAACGACCGCGAGTAGGACATGCCGCGGAAGGTCCACATGTAGACCGTGGCGATGGCCTGGCCGAGGACGAAGGCGAGGATCAGCGACAGCGCGGCCGCCTCGGCGGTCGGCGCGTTCGCGGGGCTGAAGAAGACGTCGAGCGGGCTCATACGACCTCGACCCGGCGGAGGGGAGGGATGTTCCAGGTGCGGATGGCGGTGCCGTACTTGGAGAAGGCGCGCCGCCAGAGGCTCAGGCGTTGCACGAGATGCATCATCCAGGTCGGGGCGCTGGCGGTGAACTTGAGCTCGAGGACGACCGCGGAGCTGTCCGCCGTGCCCTGGGTCTCGGGGTCGTCGTTGGCGCGCCAGCCGCGCGGATCGTGGGCGAAGCTCAGGTCGGTGACGTGCTGGCTCCGGATGTGGGTGTCGAAGGTGACGCGGGCGTAGTCGTCGATGGTGCTCGCCCACGCCTCGCGCTCGTAGCGGACGAGGGACACGGGCGCCGCGTGGTGGGTGTGGGTCAGCGTCACGAAGCGCTCGACGGCCGGGTCCGGCCCGATGGCCTCGCGCGCCACCCACGGATCGGCGAGGAGCTGCGGCCAGCGCGCGACCGGGACGGCGCCCCGGGTCTTGAGGATGATGTCGTGGTAGCGGCGCTTGACCTCGAAGAACACGTGGGCGCTCGCGCCGGGGTAGTGCCGGACGCGCAGCTTGAAGCGGTCGAGGAGCTCGACCTCGTTGGCGTGGAAGAGCGCCCAGTTCGGCGTGTCGAAGTACAGGCTCTCGATGGTGTAGCGGTGCCCCGGCGCCCGCTCGGCGTAGCGGTCGAGGTCGCAGAAGGGGCGGATGGCCCGGCGCACCGCGTCCGCGACCTCGTGGGAGATGAGGTACTTGAACTCGCGCCGCTCGATCCGCGTCTCGGGGCCCTGTCGCAAATGCGCTCCTCTCGCTGCGGCGGTGCGCAGCCCTCGGTCGATCATGACCACGGGGTGTCCGCCCACGTTAGCAGAATTGCGCAGGTCGATGCAGATCAGGCGTGTCGGAGCGACATCCCCGTCAGGGCGCGAAGGTCCCGCGGCAGCCTTCCATGTCGCGGGGGGCCTGGGCCTCCTTGATGCAGTAGAAGTCGGCGTGGCGCAGGTGGCGGAGGCAGGCGTCGACGTTCCAGGTCCCTGGCGGCTCCGCGCCCTCGCTCGCGAAGGCCTCCACGATGCGCAGTCCCATCCACGCGCACTCGGTGCGGGTCAGGTGGTCCGGCGGCGGCGCCTGCTCGGCACCGAGCCCGCACCGGAAGGCGATCTCCGGCGTGAGCCGCTCGCGGTGGCGGAGGTTGTCGCACCAGGCCGCGCGCACGCCGGCGTGGTCGCGGCAGTGCTCGATCGCGAGCGAGGTGTCCATGGCGTTGCAGCCGTGGTTCGGCGGGAGTCGGTAGAGCACCTCGTTCTCCGGCTCGGCGAGGAAGGTCCTCAGGGTCCTGGCCTTGGCGTCGCACTGGGAGGCCTCGAAGTAGACGATGACGAGGTCGCCGAGGTCGTCGCAGGCCTTCATGAAGCTGCCGTTCCACATGAGCCAGGCCTGGTCGAGGGTCTCGAGCTCCGCCACGGCGTCGTCCTTCTTGCCGAGCTGCTCGCAGAGGGTGAGGAGGCTGAACCCGTCGTCGTCGCCGAGCCGCTCGAGCGCTGCGTCGAGCACGTCGTCCGGCCAGTCGAGCTTGAAGACGGGGAGAAAGGCGAGGCGGTGGAGCTCTCGGAGGCTCTCGTCGCAGACCGCCGCGAAGGGGCGTAGGGCGCGCTTGTAGGCCTCCTCCCAGCCCGCGTCCGAGCGGTGTGGATCCTGCGCGAAGGCGGCCTCCGAGGCGACCTTGGTCGCGGCGATCCGCGCCTCGATGGCGCGCACGCTCGCGTGGACCTCGGCCAGGGCCGGGTTCACCGTCCCGGTCGGCGCCGGGGGCGCGGTCGGCGGGTCGGGCTCGGGGCGCGGCGCCTCGGGGACCTCTTCCGCAGGAGCCTCTTCCACGGGCGCCTCGTTCGACACGGTCTCCTCCGTCGGGGTCTCCTCGGGCGTCTCGTACGTCCAGGTCGGCGCCTCCGCGCTGGGCGTCTCCTCGTCGCCTGCGGCCTCGTCGCCCTCGTCGCCCTCGTCGCCCTCGTCGGCCTCGGCGCCCGCCTCCTCGGCGTCCTCCTCCTCGGCGCGCTCCTCGCCCCAGGGGCCGCGCCCCTCCATGAGGTTCGCCACGATGCGGTCGTGGACCTCCTCCGGGCAGCCCGTCTCGTACTCGGCCGCGACCCTCGGGCAGTAGTCGTGCGCGTTGTCGAGGCCGTCGCCGTCGTCGTCGGCGCTCGGGTCGAGCTCCGCGCGGAGGTCGTAGTCGGGCTCCGGCGACTCGGCGCCGCGTGAGGACGCGCAGGATCCGAGGAGCAGGAAGGCAAACGGAGCGAGCACGCAGAGCGTGCGTCGCGCCCGGACGGACCCGAGGCTCACCGTCATGGCATCACCGTGATGTTTCTAGGATATCACCACGATGCGCCTCGCCCGGGCCCGGGTCAACACGGGCCCCGCGCAGCCAGGGGCTATCGCCCGCTGGTGAACTGCAGCCCGCGGATGAGCAGCGGCGGGCACACGAAGCACTCCTCGTCGTAGGTCGTGTGCGCTTCGAGGTCGCGCCCGACGCCCCCCGCGGGGATGCGCGCGAAGGCCTCGAGGATCGAGTCGGTGAAGCGCATCGTCTCGACCGCGTGGCGGCGCTGGCCGCCCTCGACGAGGAAGGCCGCGTCGCGCAGGAGCCCGGTCATCACCGCCCGGCGCGGCTCTAGCATCCCGTTGACGTAGTGAAAGCGGCTGATGAGGAGCCCGCGGTCGAGCTGGCCGACCAGCGCGTCGACGCTGGCGTCGCCCGGCAGGAAGTGGACGTGGGAGGCGCGCGCGCCGTCCGACGAGAGCTGCGCCGGGTCGCTCGCGTGGCCGGTCCCCGCGTAGCCCTGGCGTCGCGCCGAGCGCGTGTCGTAGACGACGCCACGCCCGACGCCGGCCTCGACGAGGGGGACGCGCTGACGCGGCTGGCCTTCGGCGTCGAAGGGGCTCGGGACGCCGAGGCCATAGGGCATGAGGCCATCGTCCACGAGGGTGACGCCCGGCCCGGTGACCTGCTCGCCGAGGCGGTCCTTGAGGAAGCTCGTGCCGTCCTCGAAGGCGCGCGAGCCGAAGCCGATCTCCGCCAGCCAGACGAGGAGCTCGGCGACCGCGGCCGGCATCAGCACGACGTCCCAGGCGCCGAGCGGCACCGGGCGCGGGGCGTGGGCCTGGTGGCACGTGGCGCGCACGTCCTCGGCCATGGCGGCGACCTCGCCGGCGTCGATGCGCGCCGTGTAGGTCGAGCGGAAGGCGCTGGCGCGGTGCCCGGCGGGGCGCTCGAGGGCGGAGAGCGCCAGGTCGGCGTAGCTCCCCTGGTGGAAGGCGTCGACCCCGAGGGTGGAGCGGACGGCGCGGGTCACGAGCCCGGTGTGGAAGCGCCCGGCGAGGGCGAGGCCGTCCTTGTCGTGGGCCTCCAGCGCCGGAGTGAGCCAGCGGGCCTTGGCCTCGCCGTCGAGCCAGCCGGTGTCGGCGTCGAGCGCCCAGCTCGGGGCGGGGCGCGCCGGGCCCGGCGGGGCGAGCGCCATCGCGTCGTCGCCCGCCACGGGAGCG
>SBGO01000574.1 GCA_006226565.1 Deltaproteobacteria bacterium
CCCGCGCCGCCGCGTCGGCGCCACGGCGCGTCGTGCAGGGTGGCGCGGACCGCGCGGACGATGGCCTCGTGCACGGCCCCGCCGTCGACGAAGCGGATCTCGGCCTTGGCCGGGTGGACGTTGACGTCGATGAGCTGCGGGTCGAGGTGGACGTAGAGCACGCCCTGGGGGAAGTGCCCGCGCTGGAGCAGCTCGCCGTAGCCCGCGACGAGGGCGTGGGTCACGGTGCGGTCGCGCACGCGCCGGCCGTTCACGAAGGTGTGGATGTTGTTCTGGTTGGTCCGGGTGAAGCCCGGCTCCGAGATGTAGCCGCGGACCTGCACCGGCCCCTCGCCGACGACCTCGTGGAGCCGCTCGGCCACGCTCTTGCCGAGGACCTGGAAGATGCGCTGGTCGAGCCGCCGCGCGACCGGGTAGTCGGCGATCGTGCGCCCGTCCTTGTCGAGCCGGAAGTGGATGTGCGGGTGGCCGAGGGCGAAGGCCGTCATCAGCGCCGCCACGTGGCGGTTCTCGGTGGCCTCGGCCTTGAGGAACTTGAGCCGCGCCGGGACGTTGTAGAAGAGGTCGACGACCTCGATGCGCGTCCCGGGCGGGGCCCCGGCGTCCTTCACGACCGCGGCGGCGCCGCCCTCGACGGTCACCTCGGTCGCGCTCGGGGCGTCGTGCTCGCGCGTGATGAGGCGGAAGCGGGACACCGACGCGATGGACGGCAGCGCCTCGCCCCGGAACCCGAGGGTGTCGATGCCGTGGAGGTCCTCGGCGGTCGTGATCTTGCTCGTCGCGTGGCGCTGGAGGGCCAGCACGGCGTCCTCGCGCGCCATCCCGACGCCGTCGTCGAGGACGCGGACGAGCGCCTGCCCGCCGCCGGTGATCGCCACGAAGACGCGGCTCGCCTCGGCGTCGAGGGCGTTCTCGACGAGCTCCTTGACCACCGACGCCGGGCGCTCGACCACCTCGCCGGCCGCGATCTGGTTCGCGAGCGCGTCCGGCAGGACGGAGACGCGGCCCACGCGGGTCAGTCCTTGACGACGGTGAGCGTCGGGCGCCTCGGTCGCGCGGCGCCGATCTCGGCGGCGCCGTCGGCAGGGGCCTCGTCGTCGTCATCGTCGGTCTTGCCGCCCTCGTGGACGATGAAGAGCGGCCGCGGCCGCTCCTCGGCGGCGAGATCCTCGGGCGAGGCCGTCTCCGGCGGGAGCTCGGCCGGGTGCTCGGGGCGCGACGCCTCGAGGCTGACCGGGACCGCGCCGCCGGTCATGCCGAGGTCGGCGAAGAACGGCGCCAGCTCGGCCGGGATCGACTCGGGCCAGACCATGCCCTCGTGCCCGTCGTTGGGCGCGGTCATCGCGAAGATGGCGTCCCAGGGCAGGGTGCAGCCGAAGTTCCGGCGGTTGAACGACAGCACCGCGTAGACGCCCTCGGCGTCGACGTTGAGCGCCGGCAGGTTGAAGCCATAGGCGATGTTCAGGCGCAGGACCGGGTCGTCGCCGAACTGGGGCGGGACCACCACCCCTTCGACCCGCGGGTCGAGGTGGAGCATCACCAGCCCACGATCCAGCATCGCATTGAGCTGGCGTCGTTTCTGCTGGCCGAGGACTTCGTTCATGGGGGGGTGATAGCAAAGGCCCCCCCCGCGTGCCAAGCAAAGGAACGAACAGGCTACCCGGTGAAGGCCACGGCGCCGTAGCCGACCACGGCGTCCTTGTCCCCGGCGGTGTCGCCCGAGCTCTGGTAGCCGAGCAGCGTCCGCCGCCAGCCGCGCCGCGCGCCGACGTCGAGGGCGGCCCGGATGCCGAGGTAGCCGCACGCGTCGTCGCCGCGCAGGGTCTCGCCGTGGCCGGAGACGATCGCCTCGAGGGTCCGCCGGTCCCGCTGCCGCGCCTCGTCGTAGGGGTGGTAGTGGCTGAGGTCGCTCGAGACGACGAGCAGGTCGTCGGGGCGGAGCGCGGCCTCGAGCACGCGCTCGACCTCGTCGCTGCGCACGTGGCTCGCGAGCAGCGGCAGGATGGGCACCTCGCCGAGGGCCTCGGCCACGAAGGGCAGGATGATCTCGAGGCAGTGCTCGTCGGCGTGGGCCTCGGGGACGCAGGTGACGAGCCGCTGCCCCTCGAGGTCGGCGATGGCCGCGCGGTCCACCGGGAAGGTCGCGGTCGGGATCGCGTAGCTCGCGAAGTCGCCGGCCGAGACGCCGTGGAACGCGACGCGGTGGGCCGGCCCGATCAGGACGACGCGCCGGTAGGGGCCGCGGACGGCGGCGAAGGCGCGGCCGGCCATCGGCCCGGAGTAGATGTGGCCGGCGTGGGGGGAGATGACGGCGACCACCGGCCCCTCGGGCAGGGCGCCGGTCGGTCTCTCGGCCGCGGCCGCCAGGTGCGCGCGCACGGTCGCCGCGAGGGTGTCCGCGTCGCCGGGGTACCACCGGCCCGCCAGCGCCGACGGGCGCGGCTGGCCGCGTTGGAGGCGGTGAGAGCTCATGCTGCCGGGTCCTCGCCGCGGAGGCGGAGCCAGGCCCACATGGCGAGGACGCCCGCGGCATAGACCAGGATGACCGGAACCGACGCGCCGCTCCAGGCCATGAACGAATAACCGACGACGCCGGCGACGGTCATCGCGAGCAGGGCGTAGGGGAGCTGCGTCCGGACGTGGTCGACGTGGTCGCAGTTCGACGAGAGCGAGCTCATGATCGTCGTGTCGCTGATGAGCGAGCAGTGGTCGCCGAAGATCGCCCCGTCGAGCACCGCGGAGCCGGCGAGGATCAGGACGAGCTCGCCGTTGGGCTGACCGGCCGTGAGGGCCGCCACGAGCGGGATGGCGACGGGCATCAGGATGCCCATCGTCCCCCAGCTGGTGCCGGTGGAGAAGGCGATGAAGGCGGCCAGGCCGAAGATGGTGACCGGCAGGACCCAGAGCGGGACGTCGCCGATGAGGGCGACGAGGTAGTGCGAGGTCCCGAGGTCGCCTGTGACCGCGCGGAGCGCGATGGCGAGGATGAGGATGGCGATGACCGGGGCGACCATCCAGAGGCCGTCGAAGAAGGCGCGCAGCGACTCGACGGGGGTCAGGATGCGCTGGCCGACGGCGAGCAGCGTGGCGAGGGCCGCGCCGGCGAAGGACGACCAGAAGAGGATGATGGTGGTGTCGTCGCTGGCGGCGATGAACGCCTCGCGGAGCCGCCCGAAGAGGCCGAGGTCCGCCTCCCAGACCGGGTTGGCCGCGTCGAGGTGGGCGGTGCCGACGATGACCGACGCGATGAAGGTGCCGAGGATGACGACGAGGACCGGGATGACGCCGTTGACCCAGCGTGCCGGGGCGCCGGGCTTCATCACGGTGTCGCGGCGCGGGCGGGCGTCGTCGCCGCCGGGGGCGTTGTGGCGCGTCTCGCGGCGGCGCAGGAGCCCCTCCTTCAGCGCGCGGCGCTCGGCCTTGAGCATGGGGCCGAAGTCGCGGCCGCTGACGGCGACGAGGAAGACGAGCGCGAGCGCGAAGATGCAGTAGAAGCGGTACGGCAGGATCTGGAAGAAGAAGTCGTAGCCGTTGGTGGCGACCGGCCGGAGGTAGTCGATCTGGTCGTTGAAGAAGCCGATCTCGACGCCGATCCAGGTGGAGATGACGGCGAGGCCCGCGACCGGGGCGGCGGTCGAGTCGACGATGTAGGCGAGCTTCTCGCGGGAGATGCGGTGGCTGTCGGTGAGCGGGCGCACCGACGACCCGACGACCACGGTGTTGGCGTAGTCGTCGAAGAAGATGGCGACGCCGACCGCGCCGGTGGCGACCTGGGCCGAGCGGCGGCCGCTGGCGATGCGGCCGAGGCTGTTCACGATGCCCTGCATCCCGCCCATGCGGATGCAGACGTGGATCATCCCGACCAGGAAGACCGTGAAGCCGAGGATGTAGAGGTTCCCGGCGTCGGCGACGGTGTCGAAGAGGTAGCTCTTCGCGGTCAGCTCGATGGCCGGGCCGATGTCGCCCTGGGTGACGAAGAGGGCGCCGAGGAGCACCGCCGAGAAGAGGGCGAGCAGGACCTGGCGGAAGATCAGGGCGAAGAGGATCCCGAGGAGCGGCGGCAGGATCGCGTCGTAGTCGGGGAGCGCCTTGTGGCGCGCGGCCGTCACCTGCGGCTCGCCGCCCACGGTCTGCGCCGTCAGCGTGACCGCGCCGGTCTCGACGCGGCACGCGAGGACGAGGGTGGTCGGGGCGCCCTCGGTCGGCGGGGCGTGCTTCTGCACGACCTCGGCGGCGCGGTCGCAGGGGGGCGCCCACGCGGCCTTCTCGACGGCGCCGTAGACGAGGTCGTCGGGGAGCGCGCCGTCGCCCTCGAAGAGCGCCTTCGCCTGCGCCTCCAGGGTGATCGAGGCCAGCCGGGCGGGGTCCGGGGAGAGCCAGCTGGTGGAGAGCCACAGCAGGCCGCCGAGGACCACGAAGCCGACGACGCGGATGAAGGGGGTGGGGCTCAGGTCGCGCATGGACCGCCAGTCTTCCGCAGTCCCTCGCGCCTGACAACCGCGCCTGCGCTACCTCAGGTCGACCCGGAGCTGGGTGGTGCCGCCGGGCTCCACCTTGACCTTGTATTCGCGCTCGAAGCGGCCGTCGGTCGACTTCAGGCGGATGGTGTGGGCGCCCGAGGCGAGCTCGTAGTGGTAGAGCGGCGTCTCGAGCTGCGTGTCGAAGCCGTCGATCGTCGCGCGCGCCGCCGGGACGCTGATGATGTTGACCCAGCCGCGCCGCTCGGGCTCGTAGAAGACGTTGCGGAAGGGGAGCTCGCTCGTCACGCCCTTCACGGTGGTGCGGACGGCGTCGATCAGCCGGAAGTAGCGGCGATCCGGCAGGTTCTCGGGGGCGGTGCAGCGGAACTCGTGGAGGACGCCGTCGACCTGCAGCGACACGACCCAGGTGAGCTGGCCCCAGCCGGCGGCGGGCGTCGCGGGGCCGGCGTCCGGCAGGTGCATCGCGTCGGTCTCGCGGACGACCGCGTCGATGGTCGCGGTCTCGGCCTCGGTCAGGAGGCCGAGGGCGTGCAGGCTCTCGGCGTCGCCGGGGAGGAGGCGCCGGTGGACGGCGGTGGTCGCCGGCGCGCGCCGGGTCACCTCGTACGAGATCGTCCGGAACGGGGAGGGCGACGGCGCCTCGAGCCGCACCCGCACGTAGTCGGTGGTGCCAGCGGTGAAGACCAGCGGCAGGAGCACGAGCAGGCTGACGAGTGAACGCTTCACGGGCGTGACAACTCCGGGTGAGCGGGCATTATGCCAGCTCCGGCGGGGTTGTCCCCGTCGACGTTCGAACCCGGCCTCCCACGCGTGCCGATGCGCCCACACCTCGGAACATCCCTCGCCGCGCTCGCCGCGGTGCTGCTCTTCGGCGCCGCCGGGGCCCACGCCGCGTCGCCGCCGGACGCCGCGTCGGCGCCGCC
>SBGO01000648.1 GCA_006226565.1 Deltaproteobacteria bacterium
CCCTCGTCGAGGCGCTCGAGGCCGCCATCGAGCGCGGCCGCGTGCGCAAGATCGATCCCGCGCCCGCCCTCGCTCCGGTCCGCACGGCGCTCCGTGCGGCGGTCCCCGCCGTCCCGCGCCCCGACGCCCCGACCCTCGTCCCCCTGTGCCGCCTCGACGCGCAGCTCGACGCCGCCATCGCCCTCGGCTTCCGCGAGGTCGAGCTCGACTGGATGGAGATGGTCGGCCTCGGCCACGCGGTCGCCCGCGCCCGCGCCGCCGGCGTGCGGGTCACCCTCGCCACCACGCGCGTCCAGAAGCCGGGCGAGGAGCAGCTCGACCAGCGCATCGCCCGCCTCGACCCCGACGGCGTCCTCGTCCGCCACTGGGGCGGCCTGATGTACTTCGCCGACGGCGGGGGCCGCGAGCTCGCGCACACCCCCAGCGTCCACGGGGACTTCAGCCTCAACGTCACCAACTCGCTGACCTTCTGGCGCCTCCTCGGGCTCGGCCTCGACACCGTGACCGCCTCCCACGACCTCGACGAGCGGCAGCTGATGAACCTGGTCGCGGCCGTCGACCCGGCGCGCCTCGCGGTCGTCCTCCACCACCACATCCCGACCTTCCACACCGAGCACTGCGTCTACGCGCACACCCTGAGCGACGGCGCCGACTACCGCACCTGCGGCCGGCCCTGCGAGGAGCACGAGGTCAGCCTCCGCGACCCCAAGGGCCTCGCCCACCCGGTCATCGTCGACGTCTTCTGCCGCAACACCGTCTTCGAGGCCCGCGCCCAGTCCGCCGCCACCCTCGCGCCGCGGCTCCTCGAGGCCGGCGTCCGCCGCTTCCGGGTGGAGCTTGTCCGCGAAAGCGCCGAGGAGACGACGACCGTGCTCACGGCCTACCGCGAGCTCCTCGCCGGGCGCATCACGCCGCGGGAGGCGGTCCGCGCGGTCGGCGTCCACGAGCAGTTCGGCGTGGTCCGCGGCGTCGCGCGGTCGGCCCGGGACGAGAGGTCCGCTTGAACCTCGAAGAGCCGCTCCTCCGCTACGCGCCGCTGCTCGAGCCGGGCGCGACCGAAGCCTTCCTCAGCGCCTGCGACCGCCCGCTGCCGCGCGCCGTCTGGGTCAACCCCGTGCGCGCCGCCGACCCCGAGGCGGTCGCGGCGACCATCCGCGCGCGCTGCCCCGAGGCCCAGCCGGTGCCCTGGTGGCCGCTGGCCTTCCGGCTGCCCGCGGACACGAGCCCCGGCTCGTGGATCGAGCACCGCCTCGGCCTCATCCACGTCCAGGAGGAGGCCACGCTGTGGCCCGCCGCCCTCCTCGACCTGCACCCCGACGCGGACCGGCCGGAGCGGGTCCTCGACCTGTGCGCCGCGCCCGGCAACAAGACGGCGCAGATCGCCGTCCGCATGCGCGACCGCGGCCTGGTGGTGGCCAACGAGAAGGTGCGCGGTCGCCTCTCCCAGCTCCGCTACAACCTCGAGCGCCTCGGCCTGACGTCGGTGGTGGTGACCCGCGGCGACGGCAACCGCTACCCGCTCCCCGAGACGCCCTTCGATCACGCCCTGGTCGACGCCCCCTGCACCTGCGAGGGGACGACCCGCAAGCGCGGCCCGCGTGAGACGAGCGAGCGCTTCCGCCGCGGCGTCCAGTCCATCCAGATCGGGCTCCTGCGCCGGGCGCTCCGCTGCGTGCGGCCGGGCGGCACCGTGGTCTACGCCACCTGCACCTACGACCCCGAGGAGAACGAGCGCGTGCTCGACGCCATCCGCGAGGACGAGGCGACCATCGAGCGCCTCACGCCGCCCCCGGGCGTGACCCTCGGGTCCGGCGTCGCCGAGTGGAACGGCCGCCGCTTCCGCCCCGACGTCGTCAACGCCGTCCGCCTCTGGCCGCACCACAACGACACCGGCGGCTTCTTCGTCGCCAGGCTGCGCCGCCTTGGCTGAGCGCCTGCCCGACGGCTGGGAGCGCCTCGACCCGGCGCCGCTGCTCGCCCTCTGGGCCGAGCACTACGGCGTGTCCCCCGAGGTCTTCGCGGAGCTTGCGTTCTACCGCCGCCGCCCCGAGGGCGCCGACACCGAGGACCCGCAGGCGGGCTCGCTGTGGGCGCGCTCGGCGACGGTGCCGGTGCCGAGCGCGCCGGTGCCCGAGACCCTCGGCCTCCGCGTTCGCCGCGGGGACAAGCCCGACACCCAGGTCTCCAACGCCTTCGCGCGCCGCTACTTCGCGGGAGCGACGCGCCACGTGGTCCACCTCGAGGACCCCGACGAGGTCCGCGGCTACTTCGAGACGACGGACCTGTCGCGGCACGTCCCGAGCGACGGCGACGGCTACTACCTGGTCCTGAGCCCCTGGGGCGTCCTCGGGCGCGCGCGCGCCCACAACGGGCGTCTCAGCGGCGAGCCCTCGAAGAACGAGCGGGTCCCGCCGGTCCTCTGAGGCGCCCACCCGCGCTCCGGCCGGCGCGCGGGAATTCCGTCCGGCTCGCCAGAATTCCGCTGCCTCGACGCGCGCGAGTCGCTATCCTGCCGCCGCTCCCCGCCATCTCGCGGCTGCACAGCCGCCTGGAGATCCCGCCATGCGTCGCGCGTTCGTCACCGCCGTGTCCACGCTCTTCACCTGCGCGCTCGTCGCGAGCGGCTGCTCCGACACGAGCTCGGGCGGCGTCGGGGACGGCACCGCCGGCGACGACACGGCGAGCCACGACGTCGCCGGCGACGACGTCGCGGACACCCAGACAGGGGACGACTCGAGCGCCCCGACCGACACGACCGGCGCGGAGACCGACACGACCGGCGGCGTCGACACCCTCATCGGGACGGACACCACGGTCCCGGCGGACACGCACACGAGCGGCTGCGAGCCCGGCGAGACCGTCTGCGACTCGCCCGCCGCCTACGTGACCTGCCTCCCCGACGGCAGCGGCTACGGCGCGCCGACCGACTGCGAGGCGGACGAGGAGTGTCGCAGCGGCGCGTGCAAGGTGCGCTGCCCCAACGACCCCAAGTTCGGCTCCTACGTCGGCTGCGAGTTCTGGTCGACGGACCTGCCGAACTACCCCGACCCGACGCTGAACCCGACCCCGGAGAACCTCCCGTGGGCGCTCGTCGTGTCGAACCCGGGCACCTTCAACGTGCGCGTCGCCTTCGAGATGCCCCCGCTCTTCACCTACGTGCCCGAGGACGACACCGTGCCGCCGCGCCAGTCGCGGGTCTTCCTGCTGCCCAACATCAACGTCGAGGGCACGTCGATTCGCCCCAAGGGCGTGCACCTGACCGCGACCGGCGCCGTCCTCGTCCACCAGTTCAACCCCTGGGACAACACCTTCTCGAACGACGCCTCGCTGCTCCTGCCGGACCCGATGCTCGGCACCGACTACGTCGTGATGTCGATGCAGTCCGGCGCCAGCGAGATCGAGGTCATCCCCGGCTTCACGTTCCCCAATCAGAACGGCTACTTCACCGTCATCGCGGCCTTCGACGCCACCGACGTGACCTTCCAGGTGACCGGCCCCGTCCGCGCCAGCGGCCCCATCCCCAAGCTCGGCCCCGGCGACGTCTTCACGATCCGCATCAACCGCGGCGACGTCCTCAGCATCCAGTCCGACCCGGAGACCCTCGGCGAGAGCGCGGACCTCACCGGGAGCCGCGTCACCTCGTCGAAGCCGGTCGCCGTCTTCGGCGGCCACGAGGAGGCCGTGCTCGGCTACGAGTACAGCTACGAGACCCACGGGCCGACGGACAAGTTCTCCTGCTGCGCCGATCACCTCGAGGACCAGATGCTGCCCCTCGAGCTGCTCTCGAACCGCTACCTCGCCGTCCACTCGCCGCCGCGCGGGACCACCTACCTCGAGCCCGACATCTGGCGCATCGCCGCGGCGGAGGCGGGCGTGGTCATCCACACGAGCCCGCCCCAGGCCGGCGCCGACGGCGTCACGCTCGGCCAGGTGGGGGCGTGGGTCGAGGTGCAGACCGCCGAGTCCTTCGAAGTCACGGCGAACGGCAAGATCCAGGTCGCGCAGTACCTCGTCGGTCAGACCGCGACCGAGCAGTACACGGGCGACCCGTCCCTGGTGATGATGGTCCCGACCGACCGCTTCCGGAAGGACTACATCATCTCCATGCCCGACAGCTACAGCCGCAACATCCTCGTCGTCGTCAAGCCGAACGCCGCCAGCGTCACCGTCGACGACGTCGCCGTCACCGAGACCTTCACGATGCTCGGCGGCACGGGCTACGGCTACGCCTACGTCGAGACGACGCCGGGCGTCCACGTCGTCAGCAGCGACGACAAGTTCGGCCTGACCGTCTACGGCTACAACGGCGCCGTGAGCTTCAGCACCATCGGGGGCATCGCCGGCCCCGGCGAGTGAGCCGGGCCCCGGTCAGTCCGCGGGGGCGCCGATGGCGCTGAGCGCCGCCTCGACCCACGCGGCCCAGGCCGGCTTCGGGACGAGGACGTCGCCGTCCCAGCGGAAGAGCCCCCACTGCCCCTCCATCTGGAGCAGGACCTCGGCGGCGCAGGCCACGCGGCTCAGAAACCACGTGTCGCACGGGCGCACGTCGCCGGTCAGCGGGTCGGGCGCCTCGGTCCAGCGCGGGTAGCTGGGCGTGAGGCGGTCGCTGTCCTTGAACCAGACGAAGCCGCCGAAGCGCGGGTCCTCGTCGGCCAGCTCGCCCGCGCGGGCGAAGAAGCGCCGCACGAAGCGCGCCTGCGCGGCCTCGTCGCCGTCGAGGGTGGCCCAGCCGGTCTCGCCGAGCAGGTACCCGGGGCGGACGCCGAAGCGCGCCTCGAACGCGTCGATCGCCGCCCGCGCGCGCTCGGTCACGCGGTCGGCGGCGCGCACGGCCTCGTAGCGCATCGCCACGCGCGCCTCGGGGTCGTAGTGATGGACGACCTCGTCCTCGGTCACGTACCAGGGCGGCCCCCAGCTCCCCGGGTAGGTGTCGACGAAGACCCACGACGAGGCCCAGGCGGTCGGATCGACCGCGCCGCCGGGGGTCGCCGCCAGCGCCGCCGCGAGCTCGTCGAAGAACTGCGGCGCCGGGGTGACCACGCTCGGGTGGCCGCCGTCGTCGCCGACCGCGATGGGGTCGACCTGCTCGCTGTCGAGGTAGACGCTCATCGCCACGCCGGGCGCCAGCGCCGCGTCCGCCCCGCCCTGGACCTCCCGCTCCCACGCGCCGGCGGCGACCAGCGACGCGGCGAGGAGCGCGGTGGAGTCGGGGTCGTCGACGAGGTAGCGGTCCTTCACGCAGCAGTGGCCGGCGCCGTCGCAGGACTGCTGCTCGAGGAGGTCGACGTAGGGCACGCCGATCCCGTCCCCGCCGAGGGCGAGCATCCCGGCGGCGTTCCGATGGCGCCCGTCCTGGAGCGGGTGGTTCGACTCGTTCTGCGGTGAGACGACCGCGATGAGCGGGAAGCCGAGCGAGACGTTGATCCGGTGCGCCGCCTCGAGCGACGCGCGGAAGAAGGCGGCGTAGGTCGCGGGGTCGACGTCGACCTCGCCGTTGGCGTCGCAAGAGGACGTGCCGCCGAGGCTCCGCTTGAACACGTAGTGGACGCGCGCCCGGGCCAGCGTCGCCTCGGGCGCGTCGCCGCCGTAGACCTGCCGTGCCGCGGACAGGGCCCGGGAGCGCATGCTCGCCTCGAGCCCCGAGAAGTCGCAGTCGCACGCGTCGGCGCCGCAGTGGCAGGCGCAGGTCGAGACGCACGGGTAGCTCTCGCCGCCAGGGGCGCACTGCGCGTCGCTGTCGCAGCCCGGCCGGAGCAGGAACGGGCGCGCCCCCTGGTAGTGCTTGAGCCACAGCGAGCGCTCGCCGAAGGCCGCGACCAGCGCGTCCACCGGCTCGCGCAGCCCGGGGCGGTTGCCGTCGAGGAGCATCCCGACGCCGACCGACGGCGCCAGCGGCGCGACCCCGGCGCGGGCCCGGAGCCAGACCGCGACCGGGCTGTCGGCGGGCATCACCTGACGCACCTCGTGGCCCTCGCCCGCGCGGATGGTCGTCGTGACCTCGGCCAGGAGCGTGTCGGTGTCGGCCTCGCGGCGCCAGGCGCGCAGCGTCAGCACCACCTCACGCACGCCCGGGGCCCGCGCGAGGAGCCACGCCGAGCCGTCGAGCGAGACCGCCGAGGCGAGGGTGAAGGTGGCGATGTGGTCGAGCTCCGGCGTCCCCTCCGCGGCCGGCGGCACCCGCCAGAGTGGCGGCACCGCGGGATCCGCCCCGACCGGGAAGCGGTCCCCGCCGGTCTCGACCTCGAGCCAGAGCCCCTCGACGGGGCCATCCGGCGCCTCGAGCCGCGCCAGCCAGACCGCGAGGCCGTCGGCGTCGGCGAGCACCGGGCCGACGTCGATGGAGGTGTCGGCCACGTCGACGGTCTCGACGTCCTCGACGCCCAGGGTGTCCTCCGCCGGGACGACGTCGCCATCGGCGTCGTCGACGACGTCAGCGTCGTCGACGCCATCTTCGGCGTCGGCCGTGGCCGTCGACCCGGAGCAGGCGGCGAGCAGGAGCGCGACCGCGACGGCCGCGCTCCCCGCACCGCCGCGGCTACTTGCCCTTGGGCGCCGCTTCCACGGGCTCGACGGGGTTGCCGAAGGCGCTGGTGATCTTGAACTCGACACGTCGGTTCCTCGACCGCCCGTATGGCGTCATGTTCGAGGCGATCGGCTGCTCCTCGCCGAAGCCCTTGGCCTCGAGCCGTTCGGCGGCGATCCCCTTGGAGACCAGGTATTTGACGACCGCCTCCGCCTGCTGCTGGGTGATCCTGAGGTTGTCCTCGTTCGAGCCCTCGCTGTCGCTGTGCCCCTCGACGCGCACGCCGGTGATGTACTTGTTGTCCCTCAGGACCTCCGCGACCTCGTCGAGGATGGCGTAGCTCGTCGCCAGGATGGTGTCCGTGTCCTTGGTGAAGACGACGGGCTTGCGGATCTTGATCGCGTCGACGGCCAGGTCGACGTCGACGCTCTTGGTGTCCGGGCAGCCGTCGTCGTCCTTGATGCCGTTCTTCGTCTCGGGGCGGTCGCCGCACTTGTCCTTCTCGTCGGGGACCCCGTCGCCATCGGCGTCGGTCTCGGGGCAGCCGTCGCCGTCCATGACCCCGTCCTTGTCCTCCGCCTCGTTCGGGCACTTGTCGAGGACGTCGTCGAGCCCGTCCTTGTCGTTGTCAGGATCGGGGCAGCCGTCGCCGTCGTCGAACCCGTCCTGGTCTTCCTTCTCCGCCGGGCACTTGTCCTCCGCGTCCGGCACGCCGTCGAGGTCGTTGTCGGGATCGGGGCAGCCGTCCTGGTCCTCGAAGCCGTCCTTGTCCTCGGCCTCGTTCGGGCAGCCGTCGGTCTTGTCCGGGATCCCGTCCCCGTCGTTGTCGAGCTCGGGGCAGCCGTCCTCGTCCTCGAAGCCGTCCTTGTCCTCGGGCTTCTCGGGGCACTTGTCGTCGGGATCGAAGATGCCGTCGAGGTCGGTGTCCTGCGGGCCCTCGCCCGCGGCCCAGTCGATGGCGAGGAAGGCGCGCACGTCCGGCGAGCCGACGCCGCGCAGGAGCGCCCCGCCGACGCCCGCGGTGACCGCGAGCCCGGGGACGACCTGGAGCTGGAGCGCCAGCGCCCCCTCGACCGTGAGCCCGTTGGTGTCGGACTTCTCGGCGAAGTCGACGGGATCGAGGCTCTTGGCCGTGTCGACGCTGCCGAAGGTCGTGCCCTGGACCGTGAGGAGCTCAGGCACGACCGGGACGCTCAGGCCGATGCCCCACTCGAGGGAGTCGTCGCTGACGTAGTTGTAGAGGACCCGCTCGGGGCGGACGCGGTAGCCGATGTTGAACGCGACGACGATCTGGGACTCGGTCCGGTAGTCCATGCCGAGGGTCGGCGTGAAGCTCACGCCACCGTCGCTCAGGAAGCTGTCCTGGTCACCGGTCGGGATCGCCACCGGGCAGCTCAGGTGGAGCCCGATGCCGCCGAAGCTCGCCGGGTCGAGCACACGCACCTTCGGGAAGACGCGCAGATCGCCCACGGCCGCGCCGCTGAGCGTGTCGCCCGGCCGGCCGAAGAGCTCGAGGTCGTCGCCGCCCTGGCTGAGCACCATGGGCATCGCCACGGCCAGGCTGAAGTGGTCGAAGAACCCGAAGCCGAGCGCGACCTCACCGACGATGCGCTGGTCGACCGCGCGCGCGACGACCTGGTCGTGGTCCTCGTCCTGCACGACCGTCAGCGGATCGTCCTCGTAGAGGAAGAAGAGGCCCGCGCCCAGCTCGAGGTGCCGGAGCAGCTGGCTCGTCGAGACGTTCAGGATGTCGTAGCCCCGGGTGGGCTGCGCCTGAAAGCGGCTGTAGTCGAAGGCGTCGGTGCCCTGGGCCGTCGCCCCGCCCGGGACGACCAGGAGCGCGATGGTGAGCGAGAGCGCTCCCACGGCACGCCTCAGGTTCGAGGTCCGGCGGCCAGCGTCGTTTGTCGTCCCCGTGCCGTTTCTCACGTCCACCTCCGCCCGTGGCCGGGAGTCCCCCACCGGCGCGCTCAGTGTCGAACAGCCGGCCGCATAATTCAACGGGTCCGGGTGCCGAGCACCGCGGGCGCCCCCCGTCTGCGCCAGAACGGGCGCTACAGCGGCCCGCACGGGATGCGTGCGATGCACCATCCGCGGGCGATCGCCCAGGGCCCCAGCGCCCCTCGCGCCTCGCTAGTCGGAGACCCGAGAGCGGCCCTGCTTCTTCTCGCTCTGCTGCCGCTTGGCGTCGAGCCGGCGGCGCCGCGAGGCGGCGGTCGGGCGCGTCGGGCGGCGCTTCTTCGGCGGCGTCAGCGCCGTCCGGACGAGCGCCGCCAGCCGCTCGCGCGCGTCCTGCATGTTCCGATGCTGGCTGCGGGTCGACTGGCTCACCACGACCAGGAAGCCGTCGGCGTCGAAGCGCCCCTTCGCGAGCTCGCGGAGCCGCGCCTTCACGTCCTCGCCGAGGGCCGCGCAGCCCTCGAGGTCGAAGCGCAGCTCGACCTTCGTGGACGCGGTGTTCACGTGCTGGCCGCCGGGCCCGGAGGAGCGGACGGCGGTGAAGCTGAGATCGGCGCCGTCGATCACGACGCGGTCGGTCACTCGGAGGTCGGTGGACATGGCGGCCTGCCTCTGCCACGTTTCGCGGCCGATGTGAAGGAAGGGCGTCGCGATCAGCGACGGCCCCCGCACGTCGAGCCGCGCGCCGGCCCGCGCGTCGCGCTCAGTAGTCGATCTCGGTGTACGGGCACCGCGCCGCGACGTCGGCGTCGCACGCGGGCCCTTCGGGGGACGGCATGCAGTCGAGGCGCTCGGGACAGTCCGCGCTCTGCTCGCAGCCGCAGCCACAGTCGTTCGCGAAGTACGTCGTGTGCTCCGGGCACCCGAAGTCGATGACCTCGCAGACGTCTCCGAGCCCGACGTAGCCACGCCACCACTCGGCCTCGGGGTCGCAGGCGCAGGCCTTCTCGGTGCAGACGACCGTGCCCCCGGCCTCGCAGGTGCAGGTGTTGCAGCCGTCGGCGGCGGGGAAGGCCTCGCCGGGGCCGTAGTCGCCGCCCTCGTAGTGGCAGGGGGCGCAGGGCGTCGCGAGGCAGGTGATCTGGCCGTCCGCGCCGCACACGCACACCTCGCACGGGCCGCTCGGGACCGGGGCGTTCGGGGCGAAGCCCTGGCCGCTCTGGGTGCAGGCCGACACGCACGGGGTGTGGGAGCAGGCGACGAGGCCGGTCCCCGACGGGTCGCAGGTGCAGGTGTTGCAGCCGTCGGCGGCGGCGAAGGTGCTCCCGGCCGCCCAGTCGTGCCCGTCGTAGCTGCACGTCCCGGCGCAGTCGAGCGCGGTGCAGCCGACCTGCCCGTCAGCGGCGCAGGTGCAGGTGTTGCAGCCGTCGGTGGCCGGGAAGCTCTCGCCGGCGGCGTAGCGCGTGCGGCCGTAGTCACAGCTGCCGACGCAGGCCTTCTCGGTGCACACGACCCGGCCGTCGTCGAGGCAGGCGCAGGTGTTGCAGCCGTCGGCCGAGGGGAACGCCTCGTCCGGCGCGTACTGGGCGCCGTCGTAGTCGCAGGTGGCGCACGACGAGGTGCAGATCACGACGCCATCGGCCCCGCAGGTGCAGACCTCGCACGCCCCGCCGGGGACGTCGGCGCCAGCGGCGAAGCGCGCCTCGCCGACCGCGCACTCGACGCAGGCCATCTCGGTGCAGGAGACGACCCCGTCCGCCCCGCAGGTGCAGCTGTTGCAGCCGTCGGCGGCGGTGAAGCTCTGGCCGGGGTTGTAGCCCTGGCCCGCGTACACGCAGGTCGGGACGCAGGCCATGGCGGTGCAGACCACCGAGCCGTCCGCGAGGCACGAGCAGGTGTTGCAGCCGTCGCTGGCCGGGAAGGTCGCGCCCACCGGGAACCCTGCGTCGCCGTACGAGCAGACCGCGCACTCCGCCTCGGTGCAGGTGAGGGTCCCGTCGGCCTGGCACTGGCAGGTGTTGCAGCCGTCGCCGGACGGGAAGGTGTCGCCCGTCTGATACCCCTGCTCGCCGACCTGGCAGACCGCGTCGCCGCCGCCGCACTCGTCGACCCCACCGAGCACCGGGACGAACGCCAGCGCAACGAGCCAGGCGAGGCCACGGGCTGCGGGGGAAGGGGTTCGACGCTCGATCATGCTCGCCTCCGGAGGTGGGCCGCGCCTACCACGGCGCCACCTCCTCGGAAAGCAGGATTCGGGCCAGTGCCGCGAAGGCCCCCATGCCAATAAAAACAGAACATTACATGACCATGGCGACGAGAGGGGCCCCGCCTGTGTGCAAAATCTCTACATCTCCCCGGTGTGTCAGGACATCCGGGCCGGACCGCTCGGTCACGGGTCTCGCGTCCCCGCGCTGAGGTCCTCGGACCCTGGATTTCGCCCCGGATCGGCCCCCGAGGAGCGCGCCCTGTCCACACAAGCCGCTGATATCACAGCCGACAACGCTCCTCTCCCGGTGAGACACCTGACACACATCGGCGTGGTACGCGGGCTGCAGTAGGCGCGGCGGACCCACGCACCGCGGCCCGCCCTCGGGCCGCGAGGAGACGCCACGTGACGCGCCCGCTCGCCCTGCTGCTGCTCGTTCTCGCCCACGCGCTCCCGCCCACGGCCTGCGTCTCGCCCCCGGCGCCCGAGCCTCCCTGGACGGGCCCTCGCCTCGTCATCGTCGGGGCAAACGGCGCCCGGCTCGGCCCCGACAGGCCCTACGCCATCCCGCTCGGTGACGGCGACCGCGCGCTGCCGCTCCGACGGCCCCTCCGCGAAGCCCTGGCGGTCCGAAACGAGGGAGACGCGCCGCTGACGGTGCGGTCGCTCGCGCTGACGCCCCTCGGCGACACGCTGCCCGAGGAGCTCGTGCTCCTCGCCCCGACCCGGGCCGAGGTCGAGCCCCTCGTCGTGGCCGACGTCCGCCTCGCGCCCGGCGAGCAGCTCGACCTCGACGTCGCGGTCTGGCCGGCGGTCTCGGGGCTCCGCCGAGCGGCCCTGACCGTCCGCTGGGCCGAGGGCACCGACCTCGCCGTCGAGCTGCGGGCCCGGGGCGAGGGTGACGCCCGGCTCTGGGACCCCGCCGTGCCCCTGCCGGGGCCACGCCTCGTCCCCGCCGACGGAGCGGCCCTGACGCCGGTCGCGGTCGCCTCGGCGAACGGCAACGCCTACCTGCTGGGCGACGGGGAGGACGGCGCGACCGTCGCCCGGGTCCTCCCCGACGACCGCCTGGCCTGGGTCGTGAGCCTGCCGCCGCTCGTCGGTCGGCGCTTCGTCCCCTTCGGACTGTGCGCTCGGGACGCGACCCTCGCGATCGTGGGTGAGCTGACCGGTGACGACGTCGACCACCCGGCGGTGGTCGCCCTCGACGCGGCGGGCACCCTCCGCTGGGCCCGGACCTGGCAGGACGTGAACGGCTCGGCGCTGCAATGCGCCCTCGACGGTCCCCGCGTCTGGGTCGCCGGGGTGGTGCACCCCGACACCCCGGCGACCTCGTCGGCGCTCACGGTCCTCGCGGCGCAGAGCGACACGGGCGCGCTGGTCCACGCGTGGCGCGGCGAGCCCGACGCCGAGCCGCTCTGGGTGTCCGCCCTCGAGGCCGGTCGCGACGAGGCCACCGCCTGGCTCGGTGGCGCGGTCGGCAAGCGCGGCTTCACCCTCCAAGCCGGCCCCGAGGACCTCGCGGGGGACTGGCTTCCCGGCCCGGTCGAGGCGCTCACCGCCGCGCCCGACGGCGCCCTGGTCGTCGCCTGGGGCGAGCCCCGGGCGACGGTCGTGGCGCGCCTCGACGGCGACGGGCCGCGGTGGACCTCCGCCCTGCCGCCGCTCTCGGGGGTGCGGCTCGCCGTCGAGGACGACGCGCTCGTCGTGGCCGGACGGGGAGAGGACGGCTGGTCGGTGTTCTGGCTCGCGGCGATGGACGGCGGCCTCCAGGACGGCGCGTCGCTCGTCTTCGCCGGCGCCGCTCCGGAGCTGGCCTCCATGGCCGCGGCGCAGGACGGGATCGCGCTCGCCGGGGTCGACGGCTCACGCCCTCACTTCTGGGCGCGCGCCCCGACGGCGTGGCACCCCCGGGGCCTGCCGGGACGCGACCCGATGAGCCCGACGCTCGCCCCCGTCCCGGCGACGTGGACGCCGACCTCGCTGGGCTGGAAGGCTCAGGACACCGTGGACAGGCTCGCCGCAGCGTCCGCGGACGACGCCGGCGCCTTCGTCCTCAGCGGCCTCCGACGTGGCGGAAGCGAATGATCCGCACCTCGTCGAAGCTCTTCGGGTCGCTCTTGTCGAAGGGACGGTCGGCATGACGGAGCACCGCCATCACGCCGCGCCCGAGCGCGCCCTCGACCGCGAGGACGCCGTAGCTCGCGTCGCCGAGCCCGTAGATGGGCAGGAGGCTCTGCCCGTCGACCACGGTGAGGTTGTCCCGTCCGCGGATGACGACGGCGCTCTCGCCGACCGCCCACTCGGTCCCGGCGACCTTCGCGCGGGCGGCCTCCTTGCCGGCCTCGTCGATTCGCCTGAGGCCCTCGCTCGACGCGACGAGCCAGCCGCGCTCGAGCGCGAAGACCTGGCGACGGCCAGAACCCTTGGGCAAGGCGAAGCTCGCGAGCGCGGCGCCGTTGTCCGGCGCCACGACCCGGATCGCGTCGGCGCGCCGCACCTCGACCTCGCCGTCCCACCCTCGGGGGAGGACGCGCTCGGTCGGCGCGTGGATCGTCCAGACGACGTGCCCGTCGCTGAGCCGCCGCCGCTGGATCCGCTCGCCGGCTCGGACGACCAGGCCCGACGCGGGATCGCTGGCGTCCCCGGGCACGTAGACCGCCTGCGCCTCGGCGGAAGCCCCGGGCTGCTGCTCTGCGGACCACCGGAGGTCGCCGTTTCGCGGGTCGAAGGCGGCGATGCGCCCGTCCGCGGTCCCGACCCAGGCGCTCGCCCCGTCCGGCGCGACGCCGGTCAGCTCGGGGGTCGGCCAGGCGCGGCCGAGGGCCTCGGAGCTCCAGCGGACCTCACCGCGGGCGCGGTCCACGGCGACCACGGCGTACGGGACGAAGAACGTGCTCTTCGCCTTGCGCGGGCCGGGGACCGAGGCGATCAGCAGATCGCCGACGCGCCCGACGAGCGCGCCGCGGCGCCCGGAGCAGGTCGCCGAGTCGGGGTCGTCGTCCGGATCCCGGCTCGCCCCGGGGAGCGCCCAGCGGGGACCGATCGGCGCGAGGTCCTCGCAGGAGACGAGCTGGAAGCTGCACGGGCAGGAGATCGCGCAGGCGCCGTCGCGCTGCTCGAGGGCGCACCCCGGTCGCGACGTCGCCGCGAAGCGCCCGGTCTCCCGAGGCTCACCCGCCTCCCCGGTCGCGGGGTCGACGACGACGACCCGATCGCCGATCACCGCGCCCACGCGGGGCCGCGCGCCGGCGAGCCGCACGAGCGCGAAGGGGCCCTCGTCGTCCGGCGGGGCGAGGGCCACGCGCCAGCGCGGGGCGCCGTCCGGGCCGAGCCCGACGACGCCGCGGTGATCCGGGGCGAGGACCAGGAGGGTGTCGCGCCAGAGCAGCGCGTCGCTGGCGGGGCGCCCGAGGAGCACGTCGGGATCCGCCGCGGCCCGGGCGGGCTCCGGGGCGCTCCAGGCGACCGCGAGCCCGACCGCCACGGCGGCCCAACGGAGATGTCTACCGTTCATCTACCCCAGCTCGACCGGGTCTCCGATCCGCAGATGCCCGCGGTTTCTGTGCACCAGGTTCTGACCGAAGAGCACCTTCGAGTCGACCTGTCGGAAGGTCGACAGGGTCGCCAGCGGCTCCTTGCCGATGGCGCCGGTGACCTGATCGACGGTCGTGATGACACAGCGGGCGCAGGGCTTGACCACGTCGAAGCGAACCGTGCCGACGCGGATCTTCTTCCAGCCGTCCTCGGCCCACGGCTCGGAGCCGCTCACGACGAGGTTGGGCCGGAAGCGGTTCATCGGCAGCGGCGCCGCCATGCGCGCGTTCAGATCCGCGAGCGACGCCTCGGTCGTCAGCAGGAAGGGGAAGCCGTCGGCGAAGGACACCTGCTTGCCGGCCCCACCGTACTTCCGGTCCACCTCGCGGAAGGTCGTGTGGGGCATGTAGGCGAGCCGGACGTCCCGCGCGAGCAGCTGGCTGAACCAGCGGTCCGCCTCGCGGTCGATCCGGATCGCGTCGACCCAGTCCCCCCACACCACCACCCGGAGCGGCTCGCCCTGCTCGCAGCGCCGCGGGATCCGGAGCTCCGGCATCCCGGGCGCGGTCACGACGACCTCGTCACCCTCGAAGCGCGGCTGGACCAGCGCGAGCGTCGGGACGCTGCGCTGGGTCATCATCCGGCCGCTCTTGTCGACGACCATCAGCCGCCGATCCCCGGAGATGCCGAGCTCGTCGACCTCGGCGACCTCCAGCGAGACGGCGGCCGCGGACTTGATCGGGTAGAGATAGAGGGCGCTGAGCTTCATGCCGCAGGCTGGGTGTCGAGGCGCGAGGCCAGGATCTTCTCCGCGCGCGAGTCATCCGCGAGGTCGCTGTGACACGCCGCCTTGCCCTGGTCGGCGCCCACCGCGGAGCGGGTCCGCGAGGCGAGCTGGTGGATCATCTCGGGCGGCAGCACGCCGCGCGCCTCGAGGGTCGCCCGCGCGTCGTCGGTCAGCCCCGGCGACCGCATCACGCGCTCGCGGGCGAAGCCCGGCGCCTTGCCGCTGGCGAACTCGACGATCTCCTTGGAGATGCGGACCGAGCACCAGTCGTGGCCGCACATCGCGCAGAAGTCGGTGTCGACGTCGAGGTCCTCGTCGTGCAGGGCGCGAGCGAAGTCCGGGTCGAAGGAGAGCTCGAAGTGGCGCTCCCAGTTCAGCGCGGCGCGGGCCTTGGTGAGCTCGTCGTCGCGGTCCCGGGTGCCCGGGATGCCGAGCGCGATGTCGGCCGAGTGGGCGGCGATCTTGTAGGCGATGCAGCCCTGCTTCACGTCGTCCTTCTTCGGGAGCCCGAGGTGCTCCTTGGGGGTGACGTAGCAGAGCATCGAGGCGCCGTGCCAGGCCGCGGCGGTCGCGCCGATGCAGCTCGTGATGTGGTCGTAGCCCGGGAAGATGTCGGTCACGAGCGGCCCGAGGACGTAGAACGGGGCGCCGTGGCAGAGGGTCCGCTGGACCTTCATGTTGTACTCGATCTGATCGAAGGGCATGTGCCCGGGGCCCTCGATCATCACCTGGACGCCCTTCTTCCAGGCGCGCTCGGTCAGCTCGCCGAGGGTCCGCAGCTCCGCGAGCTGCGCGACGTCCGACGCGTCCGCGAGGCCGCCGGGGCGCAGGCCGTCGCCGAGGCTGAAGGACACGTCGTAGCGGCGCATGACGTCGCAGATGTCCTCGAAGATCGTGTACATCGGGTTCTCGGCCCGATGGTGGAGCATCCACTTCGCCAGCAGCGAGCCGCCGCGGCTCACGATGCCGATGAGGCGGTCCTTCACCATCGTCAGGTGCTCGCGCAGCACGCCGGCGTGGATGGTGAAGTAGTCGACGCCCTGCTGCGCCTGGTGGAGCAGGGTCTCGAGGATGTGCTCGTAGCCCAGGTCCTCGATCTTGCGCCCGAGGATCATCGAGTAGATCGGCACCGTGCCGATCGGGACGGTGCTGTTCCGGAGGATGGCGTCACGGCAGGCGTCGAGGTCGCCGCCGGTCGACAGGTCCATGACCGTGTCGGCGCCCCAGCGCTCGGCCCACTCGAGCTTCTCGACCTCGTCCTGGGTGCCGGAGCTGACCGGCGACGCGCCCATGTTGGCGTTCACCTTCGTCCGCGAGGCGCGCCCGATCGCCATCGGGTCGAGGCGGTAGCCGAGGTGGACGCGGTTGGCCGGGATGATCATGCGGCCGGCGGCGATCTCGTCGCGGACCTGCTCGGCGGTCAGGTGCGGCTCGCGCTCGGCGACCCGGCGCATCTCGGCGGTGATGTGGCCGAGCCGCGCGTGCTCGAGCTGCGTCACCGGCTCGAAGCCCTCGGGCGCGTGCCAGCGGCCGTCCGCGTCACGCGTCCAGTCGTCGGGCATGAAGTCCCAGGCCGTCTTGGTGCTGGGCGCGGGCATCCCCGGGGTGTCGGGGGACGAGTAGGCGCGGGGCCCCCCGACGTCCGGACGCGCGGCGAAGGAGCCGGGGCTCGTGCCCTGCGCCCCCGACGAGGGGTTCGCGGCGCCGTGCATCGGGAGGATCAGGTCGAGGTCTGGATAAGCGGCCATGCGGTGTGCTCCTCGGGGGGCCGAGGAGCGAGCGCGTGGTCGAGACCATCGCTTCCCTCCGCCGGTCCGAACCGGATCAGGTTCCACGGGTACTTCTCAGCGAGGCCCTACAGGCCCCGCGCCCCGGCGATTTCGCGCACCATAGCGCGGCGGACGGCGGTTTGCCATAGTCCACCCCATCGGGTGCGACCACACGGCGCGCGTCCCCAGCGAGAGCGGCCGAGCGCGCGCTGGAGGCCGGGCGATCCCCGCGCCTCAGGGCGCGGCCGTGACCGTGATCCAGGCCTTCGGGTAGTAGTCCATCCGCCCCTCGTCGTAGGGGACGTCGGCCTTGCGGACGGCCACGCGGGCGCCGAGGACCGTGCCCTCCTGGCCGTCCTTGAGGCGCAGGCGCTCGCTCTGCTGGCCCTTCTCGACGATCAGGTAGGCGGTCCCCTCGACCGCCTCGCCGCC
Source organism: Deltaproteobacteria bacterium (assembly GCA_006226565.1). Lineage (GTDB taxonomy): Bacteria > Myxococcota_A > UBA9042 > PHBI01 > PHBI01 > PHBI01. The sequence continues at coordinate 17,154 of SBGO01000648.1, forward strand.
GCTCGGCGGGTACCACGTCGAGGTCTTCACCTGCTCGACCCGGATCACCACCTCGACCCCGCGGACCGCGCGGCCGACGCCGTCGACCTCGAACTCGACCCCGGCGTCGACGCGGTCGCCCGAGAAGTCCCGGAAGGCGTCGGGCTCCGGCGCCGCGGGGGCCGCCGGCGCCGGCGCGACCTCCTCGGGCGCGACGAGGCGCCCCCCGGTCCCGCACGCCATCACGAGCGGCAACACCAGCGAGAGGAGGATTCCGGGGCCCAGGAGACGAGTCAGGTTCGCGCGCATGGCGGCAGGGTACCCCAGCCGCCAGCGCGGATCACTGCGGTCGCTCAATCACGCGTCGCCGCGGATGGCTCCCATGAAGGCAATCTTGAGGTCGCGCGGCGTCATGGTCGGGCGCCCGAGGTCGGCGCGGGCGCCGATCTGCACGCGCACCTCGAGGAGCACCGGGCCCTCGGCGGCGAAGAACTCGGGCAGCGCGGCGTCGAGCTCGGCCTTGGTGGTGGCGAGCCAGGTCTTCGGGTAGCCGCACGCCTCGGCGACCCGGGTCAGGTCGATCGCGAAGGCGCAGGTCGGCTGGCCGCCGACGCTGTCGTGGGCGCCGTTGTTGAGCACGATGTGCTTGTAGTTCTTGACCCCGGCGGTGCCGATGGTCGCGAGCCCACCCATGTGCATGATCGCGGCGCCGTCGCCGTCGAGGCACATCACGGGGCGGTCGGGGTGCTCGAGGGCGACGCCGAGCGCGATCTGCGACGAGTGGCCCATCGAGCCGACCGTCAGGAAGTCCGTCCGGTGGGACTGGCCGCGCTGCTCGCGGATCTCGAAGAGCTCGCGCGAGGGCTTGCCGGTCGTGGAGACGATGAGCGTCTCCGCGGGGAGCTGGTCGACGATCGCAGCGATGGCCTCCTCGCGGGCCATCTCGTAGGGCGACACGGTCTTGTTGATCAGCTTGTACTTGTCGAAGGTGCCCTTCTTGACGACCAGGGCGTACGGGCGCTGATCGCGCTCCATCGCGGCGAGGGCGTCGGCGACCACGGCGCGGGCGGCGTCGATGTCGTCGGGCAGGACGGCCTGGGGGATGTCGATGGCGTCGATCACCCCGCAGGTCACCTCGCCCATCTTCACGTGCTGCGGCTCGTCCTTCTTGCCCGGCTCGCCACGCCACCCGACGACGAGCAGCATCGGGATGCCGTAGACGGCCGGATCGGCGAGGGAGGTGAGCGGGTTGACCGTGTTCCCGAGGCCGGAGTTCTGCATGTAGACGAGCGCCGGCTTGCCGGTCGCGAGGTAGTGACCGGCGGCGAGCCCGACCGCGGCCCCCTCGTTGGCGGTGATGAAGTTCCGCTCCGGCGGGGTGTTGTCGGTGATGAAGGCGCAGAAGTCCTTCAGCAGCGAGTCGGGAACCCCGGCGAAGAAGTCCACACCAGAGCCGGTCAGGACCTCGTAGAACGCTTTGCAGTCGAGCATGTTCGGCCTCCGCTCGGCGCGCTCGGCTGCGCGCCCCGTTGCCGCGTTGCGTTATGTCATCGCCCAGATCCCGTCAACCGGATTCCGAGCGCCCGTCCGGTCGCGCGACCCGAAGCTGCGCGGCGCGTCGCCGCGACAGCGCTCCGAGGTCGACGTATGCTCCCCGCGGTCCAGAGACATCGATCCGCTGTGGAGCGGTGGACACGTGCCGTGTCAGCGGTGACACGGACGCGCGCCTCCGAGGCCCGGAGGCACGCGCAATCCGCCCTCCACGCGATGGCACGCTCCTTGCGACTCGAGTCGCGAATCCACCCGGAGACCAGGCCATGTCGTGCATTCCGTCCAGAGTCTCGCGCGTCGCGCTCTCGCTCCTCGCCGCCGCCACCCTGGCCGCGGGTTGCGGGTCCGACGAGACGCCGACACCCTCCCCGGACGCTCCGAGCATCCCTGAGGAGAAGCTCGCCGGCGTCCACGCCTTCCCGAACCCCGAGCGGCTCGTCAAGACGGTCGAGTCGCTCCCCCTCGAGGCCGCCGGGTCCCCGGGCGAGGCGCCCGGGAAGCTCCCCGAGACGGTCGCCGTCGGCAGCATCGTGACGGTCGGGCCGGACGGCGCGCCGACCGGGGTCGAGATCGGCTTCAACCAGCCGATGAAGACCTTCGACGGCGCCCGCCCGCTCACGGACGACGGGCCCGTCGTGCTCACGCCGGCCGTCGCGGGCACGCTCTCGTGGGTCAACGACGCGACCCTCGCCTTCCGCCCCGACGCGCCGCTCCCCGTGGCGACCGGGTTCACGGTGTCGGTGCCCACCGGTCGCGGCCTCGTCGCGGCGTCGGGGAAGCCCCTCGACGCAGGCGATGAGCTCGCCTTCGAGACCACGCGGCTCGAGGTGAGCTGGGCGCCCTACAGCTCTTGGGACTACCCGGCGTCGCGCGAGCCCAGCGGCACCCTCGCGGTCGAGCTCAACCAGCCCGTCGCGATCCAGGACGTCGAGCGGCTGGTCCGCGTCGTCACGTCCCGCTCCAAGGACGCGCTCTCGAGCGGTCGCGGCGACGCCATCGCCTTCACCGCGCGCCCGCTCCCGACCGGCGAGGACCAGGCCGTCCGGAACGGCTTCGAGCTCGTCCCCGAGGGCGGCTTCGAGGTCGGCGCGTGGTACGTCGTCACCCTCCCGACCACCCTCCACGGCCCGGGCCCGCTCGGCCTCGCCGAGCCGCGGCAGATCATCGCCCGCGGTCCCGAGCAGCTCGGGGTCAGCTACGCCTCCTGCGGCTACGACACCTGCACGCCGGACGCCGAGTGGTCGATCTCCTTCGCCAACGCGCTCGTCGCGGCGACCGTCCCCGGGTGCATCTCGCTCGGCCCGGCGGCGCGCGTCGAGGACGTCAAGGTCGACGGCAGCTACGTCACCTTCCGCGCCCTCGGGCTCCGGCCGAACACCAAGGCGACGCTGCGCGTCAGCACCGCCTGCACCGACGTCTACGGGACGCACCTCGCCCGGCCGTTCAGCGCCGTCTTCGAGGTCGCGGAGCAGCCGGCGCGCCTCAGCATGTCCGAGGGCAGCGGCTACCTCGAGCCCGCCCCCGAGGGCGAGCCGGTCGCCATCGAGCTCGGCGCGCATGCGTCGGGGAAGCTCACCGTCCGCCGCCTGCGGGTGACCGCCGACCAGCTCGGCGCCGTCATCACGGGCGCCCTCGGCGAGTACGGCGGCGTCGACCTCGCCGACATCGAGGGCGGCGCGACCACCACGCTCCCCGGCCCCGGCGCCGACGCGCCCGGGCTCGCGCGGATCCCGCTCGCCATCGACGACCTCCTCGGCGCGGACAACCGCGGCGTCGTCTTCGTCGAGGTCCACGCCGAGCGCAAGGGCGCGTGGGGCGATCCGCCGGTGCGGCGCGCGCTGGTGCAGGTCACCGACACGGCGGTCACCGCGAAGACGAGCGCGCAGGACACCGTGATCTGGACGACGTCCCTCGCCACCAGCGCCCCCATCGGCGGCGCGCAGGTGGCGCTCCTCGACGCCAGCGGCAAGGAGCTGTGGAAGGGCGTGACCGACGGCGAGGGGCTCGCGCGCGCGCCGAGCAACGCCGTCCTCGATGGAAAGCCGCGCATCGTCGTGGCCTCCTCGGGCGGAGACGACCTCTCCTTCGTCGACCTCGAGGACTGGTCGACCCGCATCGATCCCTACCGCTTCGACCTGCCCTACGCCTGGGAGCCCCAGGCGGACGTGATCCGAGGCTTCGTCTTCACCGAGCGTGGCGTCTACCGCGCCGGCGAGAAGGTCTACGTCAAGGGCTACATGCGCCTCGACCGCGGCCGGACCCTGGAGCTGCCCCCGGATCCGCAGGTGACCGTCGAGGTGACCGACCCGATGGGCGAGACCGCGTTCACGCAGAACGTCCAGCTCGACGCCCTCGCCGGCTTCGACGTGAGCTTCGACCTCGACCAGGGCGCGTCCCTCGGCGCGTGGTCGGTCCAGGTGCGCCCGGCCGGCGACGGCGACATCGACGGCAGCGGGCAGGGCAGCTTCCGCGTGGAGGCCTACCGCCCGAACCGCTTCGAGGTGAAGGTCCTCGACCCGGTGCGCACCGCCGACGCCGTGACGGCCAGGGTCTCCGGTCGCTACCTCTACGGCGCGCCGATGAGCGGCGCCAAGGTCCGCTGGTGGGCGACCCGCATCGGCGACGACTTCTCGCCGGCCGGCTTCGAGGGCTACGCCTTCGGCCAGGCCACCGACCGCTGGTGGTGGGAGCCCGACGAGCGCTCCTCGGCGACCCTCGGCCAGGGCAACGGCGTGCTGAGCGACGACGGCACCCTCGACGTGTCCGCGGCCCTGGGCGAGCTCGACTTCTCCGACGGTCCCCTCGGGGTCATCGTCGAGGCCGAGGTCGTCGACGTCGACGAGCAGGTCGTCGCCGGGCGCACGCGGCTCCGCCTCGACCCGGGCGCCTTCTACGTCGGCGTCGCGCGCGGCGAGTCGATCGCGGAGGCCGGCAAGCCCTTCGAGGCGTCGGTGGTCGCGGTCTCGCCCGAGGGCGAGCAGCTCGCCGGCAAGACCCTCACCGTGACCCTCAAGAAGCGGACCTGGGAGAGCGTCAAGAAGGCCGCCGCCGGGGGCGGGACGACCTGGGTCAGCGAGGCGAAGGACACCGCGGTGGCGACCGCCACGCTCACCAGCGCCGCGCGCGGGCCGGTCACGACGCCCTTCACCGCCCCGAGCCCCGGCACCTACGTCGTCGAGGCCACCGCCGACGATGGCGCCGGTCACGCGCTCGTCAGCTCGGAGGAGCTCTGGGTGTGGGGCAACGGCGAGGGCTGGTGGGCCCGCTCCGACGACGAGCGCCTCACCGTCATCGCCGAGAAGGAGCGCTACGCGGTCGGCGACGTCGCGCGCTTCCTCGTCCAGTCCCCCTTCCCGACGGCGCACGCGCTGGTGACCGTCGAGCGGCAGGGCGTCCTCTGGCAGAAGGTGGTCGACGTCGAGGGCGGCGCCCCGCTCATCGAGGTCCCCATCACCGAGGAGATGCAGCCCAACGCCTTCGTCTCCTTCACCCTCGTCCGCGGCCGCGTCGAGGCGGCCGACAGCGACCCCGACAAGGGGCGGCCCGCCTCCAAGATCGGCTACGCGCGGATCGGCGTGGACCTCGACGACAAGACCCTGACGGTCGGCGTCACCCCCGACGCCCCGCGCCACCGCCCGGGCGAGACCGTGAAGGCCACGCTCACCCTCGCGGACGCCGACGGGCACCCGGTCGCCGGCCAGGTCACCTTCTACGCCGTCGACGAGGGCGTGCTCCAGCTCACCGGCTACCGGACGCCGAACGCCCTGGCCGCGTTCTTCGCGCCGCAGCCGCTGTCGGTCTCGACCGTCGAGACGCGGCGCCGCCTGTGGGCCCGCATCGACCCCACCGACGACGGCATGAAGAGCGACTGGGGCGGCGGCGGCGACGACGAGGAGGCCGGCACCAACTACCGCTCGGCCTTCGCGACGACCGCCGTCTTCCTCCCGTCGGTCGAGATCGGCAGCGACGGCCGCGCGGACGTCGCCTTCACCCTGCCCGACAACCTCGGCGCCTTCCGCCTGATGGCGGTGGCGGCCGCCGACGGCAACCGCTTCGGCCGCGCCGACACCCGCGTCGAGGTGAGCAAGCCCATCCTCGTCCGCCCGGGGCTCCCCCGCTTCGTGTCGAGCGGCGACGAGTTCGAGGCGCGCGCGGTGGTCCAGGCCATCGAGAACGCGGGCTCCGGCGAGGTCGTGGTGGAGCTGTCCGCCAGCGGGCCGGTCGAGCTCCTCGAGGCGAGCTCGGTCACGGCGACCCTGTCGCGCGGCAAGGCCGAGGCGATCACCTTCCGCGCCAGGGCGAAGGCGCCCGGCACCGCGACCTTCGCCTTCAAGGTCACCCCGGCCGGCGCGACCGAGGCCGCCGACGCGGTAAAGGTCGAGATCCCGGTCCAGTTCCCCGCGTCGGTCCGCACGGCCATCGAGTCGGGCCGCGTCGCCGGCGAGCACGGCGTCGACGGGCTCGCCGCCCGCCGCATCGAGGTCCCCGACTGGGTGCGCGCCGACGTCGGCGGCGTGGACGTCGAGATCGCCTCGAGCCAGCTCGGCGAGCTCCTCCCCGGGCTCCGCTACCTGGTGCGCTACCCCTACGGCTGCGTCGAGCAGACGACCGGCGTGACCCTGCCGCTCCTGGCGCTCGGCACCATGAGCGAGGACTTCGCCCTGCCCGGCATCGACCACGCGCAGGTGCTCGCCCGCGCCCAGGCCGGCGTGGACCGGCTCCGGACGATGCAGCAGTTCAACGGCGGGCTCAGCTACTGGCCCGGCGGCAACGAGGCGCACCCGTGGGGCTCGGCCTACGGCGGGCTGGCCCTGGTCCGCGCCTCCAAGGTCCCGGGGCTGACCGTCCCCGAGGGCGCCGTCGAGGGCGTGAAGACCTTCCTCCGCAGCCTCCTCGCCGGCCAGTACAAGCCGGAGCAGTCCGAGTGGGCCGCCGAGATGCACCCGGTCGAGCCCTTCGCGGCCTACGTCCTCGCCGTCGCCGGCGACCCCGACGCGGGCTCGGTGAGCCGCCTCTTCGAGCAGCGGGCCACGCTGCCGGACTTCGGCCGCGCGCTGCTCGCGTTGGCGATCGCCGAGGCCGGCGGCGACGCCGGGATGCTGAAGACCCTGACCGACGAGCTGCTCGCCGAGGTGCGGGTGGACGGCGACCAGGCCTTCGTCCAGCGGCGGAGCAAGCTCTACTGGTCGACGATGGACTCCGACGTGCGCTCGGGCGCGCTCATCCTGATGGCGCTGCTCCGCGCCCGGCCCGAGGACCCGACGGTCGCGCGGCTCGCGCGCGGCCTCCTCGCCGAGCGCCGCCACGGCCGCTGGATGTCGACCCAGGACAACGCGATGGCGATCCTGGCCCTGGGCGACTACTTCCGTCAGACCGAGAAGCCCGGCGCGAGCTACCTCGCCACCGTCCGCCTCGACGGCGAGATCCTGCTGAGCGAGCGCATGGCGAGCGCGTCGATGGCGCCGCACCAGGTGCACATCCCGATGACCACGCTGCAGAAGGCGTCGGGCAAGCTCCTCACCATCACCCGTGAGGGCGACGACGCGCCGCTCTACTACACGCTCACCTTCGACTACGCCCCGACGGACATCCCGAAGATCCCGATCCATCGGGGCTTCGCGCTCCAGCGCGAGTACGTCTTCGCCGACGGGCCGCGCAAGGGCGAGAAGGTGTCGAGCCTGAAGGCCGGCGACGTGGTCGAGGTGCGGCTCGCCGTCACGACCCCCGAGCGCCGGCGCTACGTCGCCATCGACGACCCGCTGCCGGCGGGCCTCGAGCCGGTCAACACCGGCTTCGACACCACCGGCAACCACGACGACATCGGGCTGGAGTCGAGCTGGATCTTCGACCACTCCGAGCAGCAGGACGACCGCGTCGCCATCTTCGCCAACGACATGCCGGCGGGGACCTACCGGCACAGCTACCTGGCGCGGGCGACGACCACCGGGACGTTCATCGCCCCGGCGGCGCGCGTTCACGAGATGTACCACCCGGACGTGTTCGGGCAGGCGGCGGCGCGCGACATGACGGTGGTGGACTGAGATGCGGCTCGTCCTCCGCCGGATCGGGAGGGTGGCGGCGCGGGTCGCCGTCGCCCTGTCCTTCGGGATCATCGGCCTCGCGGTGTGGGTCGCCGCGGTGCCCTTCCCCGAGGACGTCCTGGCCCCCGGCGCCGTGACGAGCACCGCCATCGTGGACCGAGACGGGCGGCTCCTCCGCGAGGTGCTGAGCGAGGGTGAGGGGCGAGGCCGCTGGGTCCCCCTCGCCGAGATCTCGCCGCACCTCGTGGCGGCGACCATCCACGCCGAGGACAAGCGCTTCCACGACCACCACGGCGTCGACGGGATCGCGATCCTGCGCTCCCTCGTCGCCAACGTCCGCGCCGGCCGCGCGGTCACGGGCGCCTCGACCCTGACCCAGCAGGTCGTCAAGATGACCCTCCACGCGGGGGAGCCGCGCGACCTCGGGACGAAGCTGATGGAGGCCGTGTGGGCGCTGCGCCTCGAGGCGGCCCACACCAAGGACGAGATCCTCGAGCAGTACCTGAACCGCGCGCCCTACGGGAACCAGCTCTACGGGGTGGAGGCGGCCTCGTGGATGTACTTCGGCAAGCCGGCGTCGCGGCTCTCGCTGGCCGAGGCGGCGCTCCTCGCCGGGATCCCGCAGTCCCCGTCGCGCCAGAACCCGTACCGGGACCTGGCCCGGGCGACCGCGCGCCAGCACCGCATCCTGGACGCCATGGCCGAGCGCGGCGCCATCACCGCCGACGCGCTCCGCATCGCCGAGGCCGAGGCCATCCGGCTCCTGCCGCGGCGCGACCAGCTGGTCGCGCCGCACCTGACCGAGCGCGTCGTCGCCGGGCTCCCCGCGGATCCCGCCGCGCGCCCGGCGGTCGTCGAGACCACCCTGCGCCTGCCGCTCCAGGAGGACGTCGCGGCCCTGCTCGCGCGGCAGCAGGCCGACCGCACCCTCCACGGCGCCTTCCAGGCCGCCGCCGTGGTGCTCGACACCCGCACCAGCGAGGTGCTCGCGTGGGTGGGCTCCCGCGGCTACTTCGACGGCGAGTCCCTCGGCGCCAACGACGGGGTCACCGCGCTCCGACAGCCGGGCTCGGCGCTCAAGCCCTTCGTCTACGGCGCCTGGCTCGACCGCGGCGGCTCGGCGGCGACCGTCCTCGGCGACCTCCCCACCGAGTTCGCGACCGCCGACGGCGTCTATCGCCCGCTGAACTACGACCGCCGCTTCCACGGCCCCGTCACCGTGCGCGAGGCGCTCGCGAGCTCGCTCAACATCCCGGCCGTGCTGGTGGCCGAGCGGGTCGGCGTCGACCGCGTCCTCGACACCCTCCACGACGCCGGCCTCGACACCCTCACCGAGGCCGCGGAGCACTACGGCCTCGGCCTCGCCCTCGGCAACGGCGAGGTGCGGCTCGTCGACCTCGCCGGGGCCTACGCCGCCCTGGGTCGGCTCGGCGAGTGGCGCCCGGTGCGCTGGACGAGGGACGCGCCATTGGGCGAGCCGCGGCGCGTCGTCTCCCAGGCGACGGCGTTCACGCTCCTCGAGATGCTGACCGACGACCACGCGCGCGGCATCGGCTTCGGCGAGGGCGGTCCCCTCGCCCTGCCCTACCGGGTCGCCGCCAAGACCGGCACCTCGAGCGACTTCCGCGACAACTGGGCGGTCGGCGTGACCCCGGACTACACCGTGGCCGTCTGGGTCGGGAACTTCGACGGCCGGCCGATGAACCGCGTCAGCGGGTCGGTGGGCGCGGCGCCCACCCTGCGCCAGATCCTCCAGCGCCTCTACCCGCGGGCCGCCGGGCGCGCGGACGTGCCGTGGTACCGCCCGCCGGCCGGCGTGGTCGAGGCGCGCCTGTGCCGCCTCAGCGGCAAGCTCGCGAGCCGCCGCTGCGAGCGCACCTTCGACGAGTGGCTGACCGTCGACGCCTACGCCCGCGCCGGCGAGGGCGAGGACGGCTACGCCGACGTGCGGATCGACCGCCGCACCGGGCTCCGCGCCGGCCCCTCCTGTCCCGAGGCC
>SBGO01000689.1 GCA_006226565.1 Deltaproteobacteria bacterium
CCTCGGCGAGCGCGGCCTCGTCGCCGTGGCGGACCTGCGCGTAGCGGGCGAAGATCAGGCCGCCGAGGGCAGCGAGCAGCACCAGCCCTCCGAGCGCGCGGCGCCAACGGCGCGTGCGGGCGGCGCGGGAGGCGGGCAGGGCATCGAGGGGCGGATCGTAGGGCACGGGGTGCCATCGCCAGCGGCGGCCGCGGCGTCAACAAAAAGAGAGCCCGGCGCGGGGGCCGGGCTCTCGGGTCGTCGTCCTGTGCCGTCGGATCAGGCGTCGAAGTACAGGAAGAACTCGTAGGGCGTCGGGCGCATCCGGATCGGGTCGATGTCGTGCTCGCGCTTGCGGGCGATCCACATCCGGATCAGGTCCTCGGTGAACACGTTGCCCTTGAGCAGGAACTCGTGGTCCTTCTCGAGGCAGTCGATGGCCTCGTCGAGGCTGCCCGGCATCTTCGGGATCTCCGCCAGCTCCTCCGGCGGCAGCCCGTAGATGTCCTTGTCGAGCGGCAGGCCGGGATCGATCTGGCGCTCGACGCCGTCGAGGCCGGCCATCAGCAGGCCGCTGAAGAGCAGGTACGGGTTCGCCGTCGGGTCGGGGCAGCGGTACTCGAGGCGCTTCGACTTCGGGTTGGCGCTGGCCTGGAGCGGGATGCGGATGGAGGCCGAGCGGTTCCGGCTCGAGTAGGCCAGGTTGACCGGCGCCTCGAAGCCCGGCACGAGCCGCTTGTAGCTGTTGGTCGTCGGGTTCGAGAAGGCCGCGAGCGCGCGGGCGTGGCGGATGATGCCGCCGATGAACCACAGGCCGAGCTGGCTGAGGCCGGCGTACTCGTTGCCCGCCATGAGCGGCTTGCCGTCCTTCCAGATGGAGATGTGGGTGTGCATCCCCGAGCCGTTGTCCCCGTAGAGCGGCTTCGGCATGAAGGTCGCGACCTTGCCGTTGCGCGCGGCGACGTTGCGCACGACGTACTTGAACCACTGGAGCTGGTCGCCCATGGTCACGAGGTCGTTGAAGCGCATGTCGATCTCGCACTGGCCGCCGGTGGCGACCTCGTGGTGCGAGGCCTCGACCTCGATGCCGAGCTTGACGAGCTCGATCACCATCTCGGTGCGGATGTCGGCGACCTTGTCCCACGGCATGACGGGGAAGTAGCCCTCCTTCGGGCGGGCCTTGTACCCCTTGTTGCCGTACTCCTCGTCCTTGCCGGTGTTCCACGAGCCCTCGACCGAGTCGACCTCGTAGAACGCCTTGTTGCCGGTCTGCTCGTAGCGGACCGAGTCGAAGAGGAAGAACTCCGCCTCCGGCCCGATGTAGGCGCTGTCGCCGATGCCCGTCGACTTCAGGTAGTTGACGGCCTTCTGCGCGACGTAGCGCGGGTCGCGCGAGTAGGGCTCGTGGGTGATGGGGTCCACCACCTCGGCGATGAGCGACAGCGTCGGGTGCTTGGTGAACGGGTCCATCTTCGCCGACGCGGGGTCGGGCAAGAGCGTCATGTCGCTGGCGTTGATCGGCTGCCAGCCGCGGATCGACGACCCATCGAAGCCGAACCCCTCGGCGAAGGAGTCCTCGGTGAGCTGGTCGATGTGGACGGAGAGGTGCTGCCAGGTCCCGATGAAGTCGGTGAACTTGAGGTCAGCCATCACCGCGCCGTTCTGGCGGGCGTACTCCACGACGTCCTTGGGCGTCTTCGCCATCGTTTTCGCGTCTCCTGATGTTCGGTTCACCCGTGGCCGTGGGCCCGGGTCGGAATCTGGAGACGATAGGCGAGAGACGTTTCGGGTGTGTTTCGAGCGGACGCACGAAGGCGCCGCCCGAGGCGGGGGGCCTCGAGCAGCGCCGGTATGACGAGTCCCTCGCGCCGGTCCGCCGAGCGGAGCGGCGCGCCGGGATCACACGGCGTCCGGCCCGGTCTCGCCGGTCCGGATGCGGAGCGCGTGCTCGACGGGGAGGACGAAGATCTTGCCGTCGCCGATGCGGCCCGTGCGCGCGGCGCGCTCGATGGCCTCGACGACCATGCGGACCTGCTCCTCCTTGACGACGATCTCGAGCTTCGTCTTCGGCACGAAGTCCACGATGTACTCGGCGCCCCGGTAGACCTCGCGCTTGCCGCCGGTCCGCCCGAACCCCTTGACGTCGCTGACGGTCATCCCCTCGATGCCGACCTCGGCGAGCGCCTCTTTCACCTCATCGAGCTTGAAGGGCTTGATGATGGCCTCGATCTTCTTCATCCCCACGCCTCCGCCTCAGGGCCTCTCAGAGTGTGGCCGACATGTTTCGGCCCGGTTTCGTCCCGCGCCGCAGCGGGTCCCGCGCGTCAGTAGCCGCGCCGGTCCTCGCGCCGCTCGCGCCGGTCCTCGCGCTTCTCGCGCCGGTCCTCGCGGATCTCCTCCTTGTCGCCCTGCACCTCGGCGCGCGCGAGATCCACGGCCTGCGCCATGAGCTCGGCCTTGCGGGCGAGCGCGCGGCGGTGCATCACGCCCTCGAGGCGGCGGAACTCGGCGCGCAGGTCGTCGAGGCGGCGCTGCGAGCGGACCTCGTCGCGGAGGTCGCGCTTGTCGTCGCGGAGGTCGCGCTTGTCGTCGCGGAGGTCGCGGCGGTCGTCGGCGCGGTAGCCGTCGCGGTGGACCTCGCGGCGCGAGTCGCGCACCTCGCGCTTGCTGCGGTCGACCTCGGCGCCGGCCTTGCCGATCTCGCGGCGGGTCTCGCGCGCCTCGGTGCGCAGCTCGTTGAGGAAGTTCTTCTCGAGCCGGCCGATGAGGCGGTCGTTGCGGCGCGGGTGCTTGATGGCGTTGCGGTACGACGCGTGGAGGGACTTCAGGCGCGCCAGGTCGCGCTTGTCGTCGCGGAGCTCCCCGCGGTTCTCCCGCGCCTCGTGCCGATCCTCGCGCATCTCCCTGTGGTTCTGGCGCGTCTCCGGTCCGGGCCCCGGCGGCGCGGCCGCCGCGCTCCCCGCGAAGGACACGACCAGACCCACGATCACGAGCTGCTTCAACATCACCGCCTCCTCGCGCGCTTGCGAACGGGCGCCCCGTGCGCCGCGCAGGACCGACGCCCGCCGCGGGCGCCGCATTCAGAACGAGGCGAGCCTACCCCCGCGGCCTGGCCGCGTCACCGTGTCCCGACCGGATCCTGTGGCCCTCGTGCCGCGTCCCCGCTACGATCCGCCGGCGATGGCCGACTTCAAGAACTACATCACCCCGCGCGGGTTCAAGCGCCTCCGGGACGAGCAGCGCTGGCTCCGCCTCGTCGAGCGCCCGAAGATCGTCGACGAGGTCGCCTACGCGGCGTCCCTCGGCGACCGCTCCGAGAACGCCGAATACATCTACGGCAAGAAGCGCCTGCGCGAGATCGATCGGCGCCTGCGCTGGCTCGACAAGCGCATCTCGGCGGCGGAGGTGGTCGATCCCTCGGCCGACCGCGGCGAGGTCGTCTACTTCGGCGCGACCGTGCTGCTCGGCTACCCCGACGGCTCGGAGAAGCTCCTCGACCTCGTCGGCGAGGACGAGATCGAGTCCGACAAGGGCCGCATCAGCTGGCGCTCGCCCATCGGCAAGGCCCTGATGCGGCGGCGCGAGGGCGACTACATCACGCTGAGCCACCTCGGCGCGAAGACCGAGATCGAGATCGTCGAGGTCAGCTACCGCGGCCAGGACGTGGACCCGCCGAGCCGCTGGGACCTGGCGCGCGCGCAGGCCGCCGCCGGGGGCTGACGCGGGCGCCGAGGGGAAAGTGTGATGATATGGGGTCTGACCCCATATCATCACACTTTCCCCTCGGCGATGACTCGGGAGGCGAGAGGAAAGTGTGATGTGACGGGGTCTGACCCCACATTATCACATTTTCTCGGAGAGGACCTCGTCGAGGAAGGCGCGTGACTTCAGGCGCCGCCCGCTGCTCGCGTAGATGAGGCCCTCGAGGGCGTTCGCCACCGCGCGGACGTCGGCGGGCGCCAGGAGCCCCCACTGCCCGGAGGACCAGGCGGCGAGGCCGCGGCGCGCCCGGTCGCCGAGCCCGGGCAGCTCCGCGAGGGGCGGCAGGGCGCCGGACAGCTGCAGGGCGCGGAGCTCGAAGAGGAGGAGCACCTCCTCGACCGGCGCGTTGTCGGGGCTGTCGAGCCAGCGCCACGCCCGGAGCACGAGCTCGTAGAGGCCCTCCTCGGTGGCGAAGTCCGGGACCGTCGTCAGCACGACCTCCGCCATGGTCGAGGCGAGCCCGAACCGGCGCAGGTCGCCCTTGAGCACCGCGAGCTCCTCGACCAGCGTCGCCCCGCTGATCCGCGCGAGATCGTCGCTCGGCCGCAGCGCCACCGTCGCGGTGACGCGCGTCAGCGGCTGGAGCCGGTCGCTCGACCGCCGCGCCGAGGTGCGCCGGCCGTGGCGGGCGATGACGGGGACGACCTCGCCCTCGCTCGTCAGGAGCCGGGCGATCCGGTGGGCGTCGGCGTCGACGCAGCTCAGCACCAGCGCCTCGACCTCCCGCCGGTCTCCCGGCGGGGGCCCGCCGCGCCGCGGTGTCACGGCGCCACGATGATCTGCGCCAGCCCCGACGCGATGGCGAAGTAGATGAACACGCCGAGGATGTCGATGCTGGTCGTCACGAACGGCCCGGTCGCTACCGCGGGATCGACCGACAGCTTGTCGAGCAGGATCGGCATGAGCGTCCCGACGGTGCTCGCGAGCAGCATCCCGGCGATGAGCGACAGCCCGATGGTCAGCCCATAGTACGGGCTCTCGCCGAAGAAGCTCGCGACCAGCCCGACGAGGACGCCGTAGAGGAGGCCCATCGCCATCCCGATGGCGATCTCCTTCTTCACGACCGTCCAGCTCCGCTCGCCGTGGCGGATGAAGCCCATCGCGATGCCGCGCACGGTGACCGTCGCCGACTGGGTGCCGACGTTGCCCGACATGCCGAGGATGATGGGGAGGAAGAGCGCGAGGAACTGGTGGGCGGACAGGATGTCGTTGAACATCCCCATGGTCGCCGCGGCCAGCAGCCCGCTGGCGCAGCTCGCGAGGAGCCACGGGAAGCGCACCTTCACGTGGCGGAAGACCGACGCCTCGCCCTCGAAGGCCGAGCCGCCGACGCCGCCCATCTTGAGGAAGTCCTCTTCGGCCTCCTCCTTGAGCACGTCGATGACGTCGTCGACCGTGACCACGCCGAGCAGCTTGTTGACGTCGTCGACGACCGGGATGGCGAGCAGGTCGTACTCGCTCACCATGCGCGCGACCTCCTCCTGGTCGGTGTCGGTCGTCACGCTGATGACGTCGGTCTCCATGATGTCGCGGATGCGCTTGTGGGTCGGGGCGACCACGAGCTTGCGGAGCGACAGCACGCCGACGAGGGAGCCCGCCTCGTTGACGACGTAGATGTAGTAGACCATCTCGACGTCTTCGCCGCTGTCGCGCAGCGCGATGAGCGCCTCCTCGGCGGTCATGTCGGTGCTGACCGCGACGAACTCGGGGAGCATGATGCCGCCCGCGGTGTCGTCGCGGTACTGCATCAGGTCCTCGACCTCTTCGGACTCCTCGAGGATCTCGAGGACCCGCGCCGACTGCTCCGGCTCGAGGTCGGCGAGGATGTCCGCCATGTCGTCCTGCGCCATCTCGCGCAGGATGGCCACGGCCTCGATCGCCGGCAGCGGGTCGAGGACGTGCTTGCCGAAGGGCGGCTGCATCGCGCAGATGAGGGTCGCCTTGTCCTCGGCGTCCTCGACGCGCTCGAAGATGGCGATCTGGTCGCGCTCGCTCATGGTCGCCATGGCGGCCGCGAGCTCCTCCATGCGCGTCTTCTCGAGGATGCGATCGAGGTGCGTCCACGCCTGGCGTCGCAGGTAGCGGCGCAGGGTGTCGTGGAGCAGGCGGGACTTGCTCAGCTGCACGTGCGCCCCTCCTTTGAGTTCACCGATTCGTCAGGTGCGTCGCGTGGGGGGGTGGCCCGGCGGGCGCCCCGGTATTCCACCCCAGCGTGAGGGCCCCGGCAAGGGGCTACCTCAGGCGTTCTCGAGGGGCCTCGTCGTCCGTGATCGACGACACGCCGTCGACCCGCTCCTGGATGGCCGGGGTCGAGGGACCCGCGGTCCCGCTGACCGTCGGGGCGCCGCTGCGCTTGCCACCGACCATGAGCCACGCGGCGAGCAGGAGCCCGGCCGCCACCACGACGAGCAGCACGTAGCCGCTCTTGAGACCGCTGCCGGAGACCCGCCGCGACGTGGCCGCCGCCGCCGCCAGCGGCAGGACCTGCGCCTCGCTGGTCGTGCGCCGCCGTGCGCTCGGCCGCCGCGGCCCGACCTGCGCCTCCCGCTCGATCTCGCGCGTGCGGACCAGCTCGTCGAGCCCGCGGACCAGCGGCCCCGGCTCGAGGTCCACCGCGCGGGCGTAGGCGCGGACGAAGCCCTTGACGAAGATGAGCGCAGGCAGCGACCGGAGATCGTCGGCCTCGAGCGCCGCGACGGAGGCGCGCGGGATCTTGGTCACCTGGGCGACGTCCTCGACGGACATCCCCCGGGCCACCCGCGCGTCGCGTAGCTTCGCCCCGACCTGCTCCATCGCGCTCCCCGTGATCGGTCGAAAAGGATCCTTCGTCAGCATGCCGACGTGTCGTGGCGGCTTCGGCCAGGCGCTTCGAGACGCTGGCCGGTCGCGGGCGGTACGGCCACCGAATCCCGCGGGCCACGACCGATGCGGCGATGCTCGCCGACGCGGCCGGACCCCTGCGGTCTTAGCCTCTGGGTCGGCGCACTGTCAATGACGCAGCGCGTCGACCGCGGCCCTGGCCGGCCCGACGGCGATCGCGCCTGTCCCTCAGTCGACCGCGCGGAGTCCCTCGACGACGGTCTTCGCGGCGGCGCGGCCGGCGCTGATCTGGGTCGTCAGCAGGGTGCAGAGCAGCGAGCCCAGGACCACCAGCACGATCTCCGCGGGATCGACCCGGGCCGGCAGGTGGTCGATGAGGTAGATGGAGGCGTCGAGCTTGTAGTCCACGGCGTCGATGACCCAGATGAGGCCGAGGCCGAGGACGAGCCCGACGAGCGCGCCCGCGAGGGCCACGAAGAGCCCCTGGAGGGTGAAGACCAGGCGGACGACGTTGTCCGTCGCGCCCATCGCCTTGAGGATCGCGATGTCGGCGGTCTTCTCGTGGATGACCATCGTCTGCGAGCCGACCACCACGAAGCTGCCGACCAGGATGATGATGAGGAAGAACATCGACAGGACGACCTTCTGGAGCTCCAGAGCGCCGAACATGAAGCGGTTCTTCTCCTTCCAGTCGTAGATGCGGAAGCGCGCGCGGCGGGCGAAGTCCGACTTCTGGAACTTGAGCAGGTTGACCGCCTCGGCGAAGTTCCGGAGCCCGCCGACGAAGGTCGTGTCGTTGTTCATGCGGTGGGGGCTGAAGCCCGGCTGCACCAGCGTCGCGAACTTCTCGCGCAGGCTCTCGGTGTGGTCGATGAGGACGTCGAGCGGGAAGGGGTCGATGGCGCGCGCGATCGCGCCGCGGGTGTCGTCGACGCGGATGAGGTCGGTGCTCCGGACGGCGATCGAGTGGATGATGCGCCCGCGGTTGAGGAAGCGCTGCCCGACCCGGAGGTTGATCATCGCGAGCTTGGCGTCGTGGTCGTGGAAGCCCGACTCGAAGACGCCGGCGACGCGGAAGTGCGAGCTCGACGGGAGCATCCCGAAGGGGCCCATCATCTTGTTGTCGATGCCGCGCAGCGGCGTCACGAGCGTCAGGTCGTCGCCGACCTTCGCGTCGAGCTTCTCGGCGAGGGCCTTGCCGAGGAGGATCCCGGGCAGGCGCGCCGGGATCGGCTCGAACTCGGTGAACTCGCCGGGCGAGACCGCCGCGACCCGGGTGGCGGGATCCTCGGAGCGACGCCGCGCCTCGATCCGGACCTCCGGACCTCGCGTGCGGCCGTCCACGACGCGGAGGTGGGCGACGTTGTCGGTGGTGCGGGTGGCGCCGGGCTCGATCATGAGCCGCGCCTCGGGCTTGCCGTCGGCGCCGTCGAGGATGACGACGGTGACGTGCGTGTCGGCGGCGACCTCGATGCGCTCTCCGGTCGGGAAGAGGTCCCAGTCGCCGGCGAGGAGCTCGCGCTCGCGGCCGTAGACGCCTCCCTCCGGCGCGGCGACCGTCAGGGCGACGGTCTCGACGGCGTCGAAGCGCTCGACGGCCGGGCCCCCGCGGGCCGAGAGGCGGACCTCGGTGGACGGCGCCTTGCGGAGGTCGAGGAGCTTGATCCGGGCGTGCCCCGCGTCGGGGACGACGCGCTCGTCGAAGGCGATCCGCGGGGGAGCGCCGTCGGTCAGCACCAGGGTCGACCAGGTGCCCTCGACCGCGCCGGTCAGCGTGACGGGGTCGCCGCTCGCGGGGACGTCGAGCGCGGGCTCCTCGGCCAGCGCGTCGAGGCCGCCGTCCTTCATCAGGCGCTCGATCTGGATGACCGAGCCGACGGTCGCCGGGTCGACGCCCTCGATGCTCGCGCCGGCGCGGAACACACCGTTGGCGACCATCATCGAGTCGCTGGTGATCGGCGTGGCGCCGGCGACCCCCGGGGTCGCGCGGATCTTGGCCAGGACCGGATCGTAGTCCTCGAAGCGGCTGCTCTCCGGCGTCACGACCAGGTGCGGGTAGAGCCCGAGAATACGGTCCTGGAAGGTGTGCTCGAAGCCCGCGGTGACGCTCAGCACGACCGACAGGGCCATCACCCCGAAGGCGATGCCGAAGACGGAGATGAGCGTCACCAGCGACAGGGTCGGAGAGCGGCGCGAGCGGACGATGCGCCCCGCTACGAACATCGCCAGCCGGAGCTTCTGGAGTCTGTGGGCCAAGTCGACCGTTCTGTCTTCGAAGCCGCGGATGCGACGAGGGTTTGACGCCTGGCGCGTGGCCTGTGTAAAAGGGCTCGCTTCCAAGCCATCGGCCCCTTACCATCCGTTTCGCAACGACGGCAAGGCCCGTGGCTCTCCCCTTCGGAGGACGACGATGCGTATTTGGCGTTCTACCCCGCTGATGGCCCTCTGCGCTGGCGCGCTCGTGCTCGCGGCGACCGGGTGCGGCGACGACACGAACACGAACAACAACGGCTCGGATACGCTCTTCGACCCCGACGCGACCTTCCCGGATACGACCACCGGGCAGGATACGCTGACGCCGACGGACACGTTGACGACCGACACGCTGACCGCGGACACGACGCCCGCGGACACGCAGACCGTGGACCTGGTCCCCGATCTCGATCCGCCCTTCGTCGAGTCGACGACCCCCGCGGACGGCGCCACCAACGTCGGGATCCCGCTCACGGTGACGATCACCTTCAGCGAGGCCGTCTACGCGCCGACGATCGCGACCCAGACGATCAAGCTCCTCGACTTCAACGGCGACGAGGTGCCGGGCACGCCGGTCCTGGGCACCGACCAGAAGACGGTCACCTGGACGCCGACCACCCAGAACCAGCAGTACGCGTCGCCCTACACCATCAAGGTGCTGGGCAACATCATCACGGACCTGGCGGGCAACAAGCTGGTCAACGACCAGTACTTCACCTTCACGACCGCCAACTTCCCGGACCAGGACGGCTACCGCAACATCGCGGCGATGTACGCCCCGGTCATCTACAGCGCGGTCGAGGGTGGCACGGCGCCCTACGCCCAGGTGCCGACCAAGCTCGACAGCGACGGCGACTGGAACCTGGCCAACAACAAGGATTGGCTGACCCAGACGGCGTCGAGCATCATCCCGTCGGTGTACTACAACGTCGCCGAGACGCGGACCCACTACTTCATCCACTACATGCTCTACTTCCCGTGGGTGAACGACTCGGTCGCCTCCTACGCGCACGGCAACGGCGCCGTCGGCTACATGGTCACGGTCGAGAAGGCGCGCGGCGAGCAGGGCGAGCGCCCCATCGCGGTCCACGGCTACTACCGTGAGCAGCAGCTCGAGGAGAACCCGGGCTTCGTGACCACCGAGAGCGGGCTCGTCGGCGACGGCGGCGTCTCCGACTGGTGGGCCGACGCCGAGTTCGCGCAGGCCGACCTCTTCCCCGAGGGGCGCTTCCACGCGTACATCACCGCGCGCTCGCACCGCGCCTGCCTCTGGGCCTGGGACGAGGGCGGCAGCTTCGCCAAGTGCGAGTGGCCGACCGAGGTCGAGAACGGCAACAAGCTCGTCTTCGCCTACAAGGGCGGCTCGCCGACCCCGTACCAGAAGCAGGACAGCGCCTGGCCGAAGGACATGAGCGAGATCTCGGGCACCCCGGAGTCGCTCGGCTACGCCCTCATCCCGATGCTCTCGAGCCTGTGGCCGCGCCGCTTCGAGGCCGCCGCCGATCAGCTCTTCCCGGTCGGCTCGACCTTCACCTACCAGCCCGACACCGGCCACACCGTCGGCGCCGGGATGAAGCTGACGAGCAAGTTCATCGACCCGGTCGCCGCCGATCCGTCCTCCTACGGCCGCCCGCTGTGGGCGTGGGGTTGGGCGCCGAACAACGTGCCGACCAAGCCCGACGGCATGACCCGCGGCCAGATGGGCATCGACCCCGCCTGGTACCTCTGGGAGCGCCACAAGTCCTCGCTCAAGGCCAACGGCCTGGTCGAGTACAGCGAGGCTGACGGCAGCGGCTTCTCCATCGACTACTGCTTCAACGGCGTCGCCAACATCGACGTCCGCGTCACCGACGCGCACTGCCATTAGAATGCGCTCGCTCCGGGGGCGCCCGGATGAAACGCCTCGCTCATCCCACCGTGGACCTCGCTTCGCTCGGCCCACGGCGGGAACCCTCTGAGCGAGGCGTTTCAGGCGCCCCCTCCGCTCACTTCCCCCAACGCGGCTGCGCCGCGCCCCCGCGTACGCGGGGGAGGGGTGTCGCCTTTGGCGACCGTCGGTGACAGTCCGGCCGCCGGTTGACTCCGGGGCATCGTCCGTCCCCGCTCGCCAACGCTCAGGGGCCTGAGGTCAGGGCCGCGACGCGTCGCTTCGTCGTCCGATCGGTAGACGCTGGGTCGCCGACGCTGCTATCAACGAGCGCGTGGAGGACCCCACCCTGACCCTCGCGGTGTCGGCTGCGGCCGGCACCCTCCTCATCGTGACGGCCGAGCGGCTCAGGCTGCCGTCCATCGTGCTGCTCCTGATCGGCGGCATCCTGCTCGGCCCGCAGGTCTCGGGCGTGCTCCACCCGGCCAGCCTCGGCCCGGGCCTCGAGACGGTCATCGGCCTCGCCGTCGCCGTCATCCTCTTCGAGGGCGGCCTCACCCTGAGCGTCAGCGGCTACCGGCGCGCGCCCCGCGTCATCCAGCGAATGCTGACGATCGGGGTCCTCGTGACCTGGCTCGGGATGGCGCTCTCCGTCCACCTGCTCCTCGGCTGGGAGCCGTCGATGTCGCTGGTCGCCGGCAGCCTCGTCATCGTGACCGGGCCGACGGTGATCTCGCCGATCCTGCGCCGCGTCCACGTCACCGAGCGCCTCCACCACGTCCTCTACTGGGAGGGCGTCCTCATCGACGCCATCGGCGTCTTCGTCGCCGTCCTGTGCTTCGAGTGGCTCAGCGGCCCCGACGAGAGCGTGGTCGCCCCGGTCGCCGCCTTCTTCGTCCGCTTCCTCGTCGGCGGCGCCATCGGCCTCGCCGCCGGCGTCGTCATCGCCTTCGTCCTCGCGCGCCGCTGGGTCGCCGACGAGCACGCCAACATCTTCGCCCTGTCGACCGCGCTCCTCGCCTTCGGCATCGCCAACACGCTGATGCACGAGTCGGGTCTCCTCGCGGTCGTCACGGCCGGCCTCGTCGTGGGTCTCGCCCGACCGGTCCAGCTCAGCAAGATGAAGACCTTCAAGCTCGAGCTGACGGAGCTCGCCATCGGCGTCCTCTTCGTCCTGCTCTCCGCCAAGCTCGACCTCGCCCGCTTCGCCGACCTCGGCGTGCAGCTCGTCCTCGTCGTGCTCGTCGCGCTCTTCATCATCCGGCCGCTCAACATCGCCCTGTCCACCGCCGGCCAGGGCTTCACGCGCAACGAGAAGCTCTTCCTGAGCTGGCTCGCCCCCCGCGGCATCGTCGCCGCGTCGATGGCGTCGCTCTTCTCCCTGCGCCTCGGCGAGCTCGGCAACCCCCTCGCGGTCCACCTCGAGACCATCACCTACGCCGTCATCGCCACGACCGTCGCCCTCCAGGGGCTCTCGGCGCCCGTGGTCGCGCGCGCCCTCGGCGTCTGTGAGGCGAGCCGCCGCACCTGGCTCATCCTCGGCCAGCGCACCCTCGCCCAGACCCTCGTCCGCGGCCTCCGCCGCGCCGGCGTCCACGCCGTCACCGTCGGCGATCGCGTTCAGGACGTCTCCCCCGACGAGAGCAGCCTCATCGCCGTCGACGACATCGACGACGTCGACGAGGACCCGCGCCTCGCCGACGTCGACCAGGTCCTCCTCGTCCACTCCACCGGCCGCGATCGCCAGGCCTTCGCCCGCGTCTGGGCCCCCCACGTCACGCGCCAGCGCTGCCACACCTGGACCACCACGGGCCAGCCCGACGCCGACGGCGAGGAGACCCCGGCCGAGCCGGTCTTCACGACCTGCCAGAGCCCCGCGGAGGTCGCCGTCGCCCTCGAGAGCGGCGAGCTGACCATCGAGGTCCTCCAGACCGCGGCCAACGTCGACGAGCCAGGCCGGTTCGGGCGCGACCTCAAGCCGCTCTTCTGGGTCCGCGGGGACCTCGCCGAGCTCGTGGCCGACCCGACCAACCCCGGTCCGCCCCACGGCGAGCTCGCCGTCGTGCTCAAGCGGCGCGTGAAGGGGCTCGCCGGCCTCGTCGCCGACGTCGCCTTCATCACCTCCCCCGCCGCCACCATGCGGGGCACCGTGCTGCGCCTGCTCGAGGAGGTGGCCCACGACCACCCGGCGCTCCCGGTCGACGACGTGCTCGCTGGCATCGTCGAGCGCGAGGCGACGATGAGCACCGCCATCGGCGGCGGCGTCGCCGTCCCCCACGCCTACTGGAACGGGGTCGGCGAGCCGTGCGCCTACCTCGCCGTCGTCCCCGAGGGCCTCGACGTCAAGGGGCCGGACGGCGTCCGCGTGCGGCTGGTCGCCCTCCTGGTGTCCCCGCCCGACCAGGCCAAGGGGCACCTCCAAGCCCTCGGCGCCCTGGTCGAGGTCCTGAGCGATGACCGATTCCGCGATCTCCTCTTGCACCAGCGCATGCCGGAGCGCGTCGCTCGCCTGCTCGCGGAGCGCGCATAGAAAACCGTCCCGGGCGCCGGGTTGTTGCAACGCAGCACGCGCGTGGCCTATGCTCGCGGACGCGTCCTTCTGCGCACGGAACTCCATGAAGCATCGCTCGTCTCTCGTCGCCGCCGCGATCCTCCTCGCCGTCGCGGGCTGCACCGCAACGCCGGACGACGGCGCGCGCATCGCCATCCGCGTCGCGCCGCTCGAGATCGACCCGGTCACGAACGCCCGCTACCAGCTCACGGTGCGGAACGCCGCGGACGAGATCGTCTGGACGCGCGAGGTCGACGCCGCGGCCTACGGGACCGAAGGCGGCTCGCTCTCCTACGTGGGCCCGTGCGACGCCCAGTCCAACCCCAACAGC
Organism: Deltaproteobacteria bacterium; assembly: GCA_006226565.1. Lineage (GTDB taxonomy): Bacteria > Myxococcota_A > UBA9042 > PHBI01 > PHBI01 > PHBI01. The sequence continues at coordinate 13,564 of SBGO01000689.1, forward strand.
GTCACCCTCGAGGTGCTCGACCTGTACGCCTCGGCGTCCGTGGTCGACCCGGCGATCTACGAGACGCCCGGGCCGATCACCCTCGAGACCGAGTGCACCGCCAACCAGGACACGGCGGTCAACTTCAACCTGACCATCCTCATCGACCCGCCGGACACGACGCAGTTCGTCAGCATCGGGGTCTCCTTCGCCGACATCTTCTGCTCGGCGAAGCTCGACTGCCTCGACGAGAGCGGCGATCCGCTGCTCCTCCTCCACGACGCGACCGGCGCGCGCGCGCAGACCGCGGTGGTGGCGATGGCCTGCACGGCGGGCGCGGGCGCGGACACCGTGCTCTACCGCGACGACCTCACGATCGTCTGTGACGACGGCCTCGGCACCGTCCTGACGACGACGGTGGATCCCTCGGCCGGCCCGGGGCGGCTCGACGTCGGCGCGGGCATCAGCGGAGACACCGGCGTGCTCTTCGGCGCGTCCGTGACCGCCGGCGACGAGCAGCTCGGCTACAGCAAGGCCTACTGGAACATCCTCCTCGGGCTCGAGGCGGGCGCGAAGGGCTGCACCCTGACGACCACCGGCACGGCGCGCGACGGCGCGTTCCCGGACAACACCGTCCCGGTGGGCACGATCTGGCCCTACATCGACTGGAACGTGGACCTCACGGACCTCGACGGGAACCTCGTCTGCAGCCGCCACCCGGTCGGCGGCGAGGCCCCCAACGACGGCGTCTCGGCCCTCTACACCGACGGCTCGGCCGTCGCCTGGTCGCACATCTACTACCGCGCCGGATCGGTCCCGGCGGCGCCCGACATCGCCGGGCTCCTCACGGCCGCCGACCCCGGGCACTGGGCGGACGGCGTCGCCGCCAGCTGCGAGGAGTACCGCCACCCGGTCGACGGCCACACCTACACCGGCGCCACCGGCGACGGCATCTACACCATCGACCCCGACGGGGCCGGCCCCATCGCCGCCTTCGACGCCTACTGCGACATGACGACCGACGGCGGCGGCTGGACCCTCGTGTCTCGCCACTACGCCGCGGGCGGCCTCCGCGACGTCGGCGCCATCGGGACCCTGACCGGGCCGACGCAGACGAGCGGCGCGAAGCTCTCGGACGCGGTCATCAACGCCCTACGCCCCGACTACGACACCGCGGTCTTCCGCTTCTCCTGCTCGTCCACGGGGGCGCCCACCTACTACCAGGAGAACAAGGACTTCACGGCGGTCGCCGCCGACAACAGCGCGCTGCTCCGCTGCGCGTCGACCTGGAACGCGTCGACCTGGTACGCGGCCAGCCCCTACTTCAACCACTTCGGCCTCAACAACTACGGTCAGACGACCGGCAACTGCGGCGCCTACCAGATCTGGGACTACGCGGCGACCGGCTGCTACCCCGACGGCGTCGGGACGACCTACGTGAAGGGGCCGGTGGCGGGGATTCGCTTCCTCATCGGCGGCAACGCGATCGGCGACCCGGCGTACTGGAGCGACGGGAGCTTCGCCGCCTCGTGCGACGCCTACCTGAACCCGCCGGCGGGCTACACCTACACGGGCGCGACCGGCGACGGCATCTACGCCATCGATCCCGACGGCGACGGCACGCCCATCGAGGCCTACTGCGACATGACCACCGACGGCGGCGGCTGGACCCTGACCGCCTCGGTCGCGACGAAGACCAGCTTCTGGGTGCCGACGAGCTACACCACCGCCGACAGCGCGCGAGTCCAGACCCTCGGCGTCGCCGATCCGGCCCAGAACTACATCATGAAGCTCGGGCAGTGGGGGGACCTCTTCGCCCGCCGCGGCACGAGCTCCGAGTTCCGCCTCACCGTGCAGCGCGTCGACAACAACCTGGTCGACACCCTCGGCTTCCTCGACGGGCTGCAGATGAACGCCGCCGGCGAGTTCACCACCAACCCCACCGCCGCGCGCAAGGGAGACGGGACGAACTTCCCGAGCCCCGCCAGCGCCTGCGTCATCCAGTACAGCAGCGACTTCGTGTCGACCATCGTGAACGAGGCGTTCGACAACACCAACAGCGCCTGCACGGGCTTCCTCGGGTGGAACGGCAGCTGCGGCTACACGTCGCTCGGCCACACCGGCGACTACCACCAGTCGTCCGCGAACCCGGGCTCCTTCTCCCACCCCTGCTCGCTGGATCTGACCTACTACTGCAGCAGCAACCGCACCACGGGGCCGCCGAGCGGGACGACCTACGGCTGTAACTTCTTCGGCAAGTGGTACTGGATCCGCTGATTCGCCGCGCGTGAGCCGCGTGAAGGCGAGCCCGCGCGCCGCGGGCTACGCCAGCTCGAGGGCGTCGGGCGGGACCGACAGCTCCATCCCGAGGCCGACCACGCGGTACTCGGTGGTGGCGCCGATGGTGGCGAGCGCGCGCAGGGTGACGGTCTGACCCGCGGGCAGCGGCGGGGCGGCCACCTTGAGCGTCGCCTTCCTGCCGCGCACGCTGAAGTCGAGCGTCGCGAAGGTGTACGGGTGCTCGACCGGATCGGCGAAGAGCTCGACCGGGAGCGCCGGGAAGTCGGCCTCGTCCCACCGCAGCGTCACCTGCGCGCGCACGTCGGGCAGGTGCCCGGTGACGACCAGGCGCATCGCGCGGTCCATCGACAGGGTCGCGACCACGTCCTCGATCCCGAGGCGGTCGACGGCGGGCACGCGCACGTGGGCGGCGCGTCCCTGAAGGGCGCGAGCCACCTCGCGGGCGAAACCCTCGTCGAAGCGATCGACCCCCTCACCGAGACGCTGGATCAGCTCCGAGAGGGGGAGGGCGGTCCAGCGTTCACCGGGGATCGCGACGTCCCACCAGGCCGGTGGGGACGCCGCGTCATCCAGCTCGCCGCCCATCCGATCAGTTCTTCGAGTAGGCCTCGAACTTGTCGACGGCCTTCTGCATCGCGATCGGATCGTAGGTGACCGGGTTCGCGAACTTGCGCATCACGTTGCCGCCGTTGGCGTCGACGGTGACGTAGCCGGCGTCGATGATGCCCTTGGCGCCCGTCTCGTCGAGGACGACGACGGCGCTGGGCTTGCCCTGGAAGTCGATCATCTCGACGATCTCGTGGGCGATGAACGCGCGACCGAGGTCCACCTGTCCGCCGGTGCGCTTCTCGTGTGCGAGCTTTGCCTTCTTGGTCTTCTGGGCCATGAGCGTCCTCTCGATGGAGCATGGGCGCGCGAGGCCGCGCGCGGCGAGCACGTTCGTGTAGCAGAAGCCGTCGCCCGAGTGAAGCGAGAAGTCGGCTCGGCCGGCGCCCCGATCCGATGTAAGGAATTCGTCACGCCGCGGTCGGCGTTGAATCGAGCCCGCGTGATGCTGTCTCAGGCTTTGACATGGGCGCCTCCGCCACGTTATCGACCCCGCCCCTCGAGAGGAACGCGATGTACTCGAAGCTCGTCCCCATCACCGCCGCGATCGTCCTCGCGCTGTCGAGCGCGACGGCCTTCGCCGACCTCGCTCCCCCGCCGGTGATCCCGGCGCCCGAGGTGAAGCCCGCGACGGGGCTCGACGCGACGATCGCCGGCGTCGAGGGCTTCTACAAGCAGGTCAAGGACTTCAAGGCGAGCTTCACCCAGGAGGTCAAGCGCGCCCACCTGCCGCGGCCCCTGAAGAAGAGCGGCAAGGTCTACTTCAAGGCGCCGGGCAAGATGCGCTGGGACTACACGCTGCCCGAGCGCGTGTACTACGTCTCGGACGGCGAGATCCTGTGGTCGTACGAGCAGGAGACCGGCCAGTGCATCAAGATGCGCGTCGCCGACAGCGAGCTCTACGACTCGCTGAAGTTCCTGTTCGGCCAGGGGGATCTGCGCGGCTCCTTCGACATCACCGAGGTCGAGGCCGAGGCCGGGCTGGTCGGGATGAAGCTCGTCCCGAAGAAGAGCCAGAGCAACTACAAGTCGCTCACCCTCTTCGCCGACGCCAAGACCTTCGAGATCAAGCGGACCGAGCTCATCGACCCGCTCGACAACGTCAGCACCATCACCTTCAGCGACGCGACCTACGAGCCGCTGAAGGACGAGGGCTTCAAGTTCAAGCCGCCCAAGGGCGCGTCGGTCCAGGACCTGACGCGGTCGCAGGGGGACGGCGACGGCGCCCGCTGAGCGGCGTCGACGACAGACAGAGGACGAACGAGGGCCGCTCTCACCAGGGGGCGGCCCTTTCGCGCGCGAGGAATCGGATGGCGGACGTCGCAAAGCAGGGTGGCAAGGTCTTCTTCGTGTCCCTGGGGTGCCCGAAGAACCGGGTCGACTCGGAGATCATGCTGGGACAGCTCAACGCCCGGGACTACACCCTCGTGGACGATCCCGAGGCCGCGGATCTCCTGGTGGTGAACACCTGCAGCTTCGTGGAGGACGCCCGCGAGGAGTCGGTGGACACCATCCTCGAGCTCGCGCGCGCCAAGACCGACTCGGGCGACAAGAAGAAGCTGGTCGTCGCGGGCTGCCTGGCCCAGCGCTACTCCGAGGACCTCGCGAAGGAGATCCCGGAGGTCGACGCCTTCCTCGGCACCGGCGACCACTGGCGCATCGGCGAGCTGCTCGACCCGACGCCGCCCGCGGCCGACGCGCCCGCGAGCCCGAACCTCCTGGCCCCGGCGGGCGCCGGCCCCATCACGAAGGTCGGCCGCCCGGGCTACAACTACGACTCCTACAGCCCGCGCGTCGTGACCACGCCGGACTGGATGGCGTACGTCAAGATCGCCGAGGGCTGCAGCCAGCGCTGCTCCTTCTGCATCATCCCGCGCCTGCGCGGCGGCGCGAAGAGCCGCCCCATCGACGACATCGTGCGCGAGGTCGAGGAGCTCGCGGCGCGCGGGACCAAGGAGATCAACCTCATCGCCCAGGATCTGACCCACTACGGGGACGATCTGAAGGACGGGACGCAGCTCGCGCCGCTGCTCCGGCGCCTGGCGAAGGTCGACGGGATCCACTGGGTCCGCCTCCTCTACTGCTACCCCCACAACTTCACCGACGAGCTCATCGACGTCATCGCGACCGAGCCGAAGATCGCCAAGTACGTCGACATGCCGCTCCAGCACATCTCGGACCGGATGCTGGAGATCATGCGCCGCCGCTTCAGCGAGGCGGACACCCGGGAGCTCGTGAAGAAGATGCGCGAGCGCATCCCGGACCTCGTCTTCCGGACGACCTTCATCGTCGGCCACCCGGGCGAGACCGAGGAGGACTTCACCAAGCTCGTCGAGTTCGTCCGCGAGAGCCGCTTCGAGCGGGTGGGCGTCTTCAAGTACTCGCGCGAGGACGGCACCCAGGCCGCGCGCCGCGACGACCACGTCATGGGCCTCGTCAAGGAGGACCGCTACCACCGCCTGATGACCGTGCAGCAGGGCATCTCCAACGAGATCCAGGCCGCGATGATCGGGCGTGAGGTCGACCTGCTCGTGGAGGGCGTCTCCGACGAGACGGACCTGCTCCTCCAGGGCCGCATCTGGGGCCAGGCGCCCGACATCGACGGCGTCACCTACATCAACGAGGGCTTCGCCGAGGCCGGTCAGGTCGTGCGCGCCGAGATCGTCGACGCCGGCGACTACGACCTCGTCGCCCGCATCCTCGACGGCACCGAGCGCGACGACGACGCGTGAGCCGTCGCGCGGGGCGCCCCCCCGTCGGGGGATGGGCGCCCTCGTCGACTCCCGCGTGCGGCGGGGCGAAAGACGAACGGCGAGCCAGGTCGGACCCGGCTCGCCGTCGTGAGGCGCGCGCTGACGGGGGCGTGGCGCGGTCGGCGCCGGCGCCCCGTCGCGCTCAGTGAGGCAGCGGCTTGGTCAGGAGCAGCGCCTTGAACTCGTGGGGGACCAGGCCCATCAGCCGGTCCTCGAGGTTGTCGTAGTCGATCTCGCCGACGCTCTTGCTGGGGCGGAGCTTCTCGCCGAGCAGGTTCAAGAACATCTTCTTGGTGTAGCCGATCTTCTCGAACGCGATGTCGTGGTCGGCCAGCGCCGCGGTCAGCGCGCGGAAGTAGCTCCGCGTGGTCGCCAGGCCCTTCATCTCGCGGTTCATCTCGATGAGGTCCATGACGAACTCGAAGTCCGTCTCGAACCCGACCGAGCGGGCCACCGAGGTCAGGTGCCCGAAGTGGATCGACAGCTCCGGGTGGTCGAGCTGCGTCGACAGCACCGGGTAGCGGTTCAGCTCGCCGAACTCGGTGAGGATCGCGTGCCCGCCCGGCTTGAGGACGTCCCACAGGCGCTCGACGAGCTGCCACGCCCCGACGTTGAGGTAGAACGGGTCGGGCGCGTCGCCGATGGGCACCGTGTGCTTCTTCACCAGCTCGCCCGCGACGCCGAGCTTCGCCAGGCCGGCCTCGAAGGTCTCGTCGTCGATGCCCTCTTCGCCGCCCATCCCGAGCTGCTCGTGGGTGAGCTTGATGGCCGTCAGGTCGCCGATCATCTCGTTGGAGATGACGAGGTCGTAGTCGTTTCCGGGAAGCTCCGCCGTGAGCGCGTCGCCCTCGAAGACCGTCACCGGGAGGCCCGCGGTGTTCTCGCGCTGCTTGGCGGCGAGCGCCGGCGACAGCTCCTGGATGTGGTAGGTCACCTCGGTGCCGAACTTCTCGAGCGCCTCGGTCACGTGCTTGGCGACCCAGCCGAGCCCGCCGCCGATCTCGAGGATCTTCACCGAGCCGCCCGAGCCGACCTGGAGGTCCCAGCGGCGCTTCAGCGCGTCGATGAGCGCCTCGCCGTAGGTGCGGTTGCGGAGCGCCGGGTGGGGCTGCCGGAAGAGGTGCGAGAGCGTCGTCTCCTGGTGGTCGAACTGCGCGTCCGCGTCCTCGACCTCGTGGCGGTAGTAGCCCTCGGGCGAGAACATGTCCTCGAAGCCCGGCGGCAGCGCGTCGGTCTTCGGGTCGAAGGGCGCGTACGGCATCGTGCTCGTCAGGTAGGGCGGCTTCATGTGCTGCTTGTGCAGGTAGAAGCTCATCGGCAGCGCGCTCAGCTTCATCGCCTGCACGCTGTTGTGGGCCAGCTTCTTCACGAGCTCGCCCACGGCGCCGCGCCCGAACTCGGCCGCGAGGTCGTCGAGCTTCGCCTCGCCGTCGATCTTGTCCCAGATCGCCGTCTCGGCCTCGCTCAGCGCGACCCGCGCCAGCTCGCGGTCGCCCCAGGCGGCGTAGAAGGTGAGCTTGCCCTCGGTCCGGGTCCACACGTTCCAGCGGCTCTTCACCGGGATGTAGTCCCAGATGTCCTTGATCTGGTCGTAGCCCGGGATGATGAGGCAGCCGAACTGCAGGAAGATGCCGACGAAGGACTCCGGCGTCATGTCGCCGAAGGCGTTGGCGTGCTTGCGGCACACCAGCTCGGGCTTCACCCGCTCTTCCGCGAACTCGTCGAGGAACGCCAGGATGTCCGGGCTCATCTTCAGGATGTAGCCGAACAGGTCGTGATAGACGTACACCTCGCCCATGTGGGCGTAGGTCGAGGTGTACGGGGAGCGCTGGAGGTAGGGCGAGTTACCGTGGTCTACTGACACGTCTTCTCCGTGGAACAGATGAGCGCACCCGAGCACTCGGTGTGGTCGCTGCAGGTCGCCCCGGCCCCCCCGGACCCGACGATGCCGCAGCGGGAAGTCCCCGCGAAGTGCTTGCAGGCGTAGCCGCTCCGGCAGTCGGAGTCGCCGCTGCAGGCGTTCGCGCAATAGGTCTCGACGCACTCGTGGCCGGACGGGCAGCCCGCGGTGCTGGTGCACCAGTCCGACACGCAGGCGCCGGTGTCGGCGTTGCAGACGGCGTAGGTGTCGCAGGAGAGCGACGTGCACGCCCCGCCGGCCGAGACGGTCCAGTCGAGGACGTAGCTGGTGCCGACCGCGCCGGTGGCGACGAGGTAGTAGGTGCCGGCGGCCCCGGCGGTGAACTGGATCTGCACGCCATCGGCGCTCGGCGCCTTGGCCGCGAGCTGCGTCGTGCCGTCGGAGGCCAGCGCCTTGAGCCCCGCCGAGCCCGAGCTGGGGCTGACGGCCGCGCTGACCTGCTCGCCGGCCGAGAGGGGCAGGGCGAACCAGTCGGCCGCGCAGCAGAGCTTCAGGCCGGTCGCGAAGCCGCTCGGCCCGGCGATGGCGTCGGCGGTCGCCGCCGAGTGGTTGGTCGCCGAGTCGTCCACGCACCCGCCGCTCGTCTCGGCGATGAGCGCGTAGGCGGCCGCGTCGGCCTGGGTGTAGCCGTAGACCTCGAGGATCCAGGTCCCGGGCTTGCTCGCCGAGGGGACGTCGATGATCTCGAAGTCGTCCTCGGTCTCGGCGCTGGCGACCGGCGCGCTGCTCGCGGTGGCCGTGTCGTAGAGGCGCATGTCGAGGTCGTCGTCGGCGCCGTCGCCGGTGATCGCCAGGCCGATCTCGACGTGCTGCCCGCAGCCGACCGCCAGCGTCCAGTAGTCGACGTCGCCGCCGCAGAGGGCGAGGTCGTTCTCGGTGATCGGCTTCGCCGTCGCCGGGGTGTCGTTCGGCTCGAAGCTGTCGTCGACGCAGACGTCGGTCGGCGCCGGCCCGAGGGTGAGGGTCAGGGTGTAGCCGAGCTTCAGCGGGGCGTCGCCGAAGCCGACGACCGCCACGTACAGGTCGCGCCCGTTGGCCTCGATGTAGGAGGCGCGCTCCGGGCTCGTGACCTCCTCGCTCGCGGCGAGGAAGCTCTCGGAGGCGTCGAGGATGTAGAGGTCGAGGTCGCCCATCGACGCGTCGAAGCTCAGCTCCGCCGTGAGCTGGTTCTGCGCCGGGACCGCGATCTTGTAGATGTCGAGGTCGTAGACGCCCTGCTGGGTCTCGCAGATGCTCTTCTGGAGCGTCCCGGCGCCCACCTCGGTCGCCGTCGCGAGGTCCTCGTTCGGCTCGTTGGCGTCCGGCGTGCAGGTGCCGGTGCCCCCCGAGGTGACGCTGAGCTGCACGCTCGTCAGCACCGTGAAGGTGCCGTCGCTGACGCTGAAGACGACCTCCCACGCCTTGCCGGCGTCGGCCTGGCCCGGCGTCCACGAGAAGGTCGCCCCGCTCAGCTGCGCTCCCTGCGGCGCGCCCTCGCTGATCGCCCAGGTGAGGGCGTCCTGGTTGGGGTCGGTCGCCTGCAGCGTGAAGGAGAGCGTCTGGCCGACCGCGACCGTCTGCGGCGCGACGGGCGTCACGACCGGGGGCTCCGGGCCGCCGCCCGAGCCGTCGCCGACCACGAGCCGCACCGGCATGGTGTCGCTCAGCGCGCCGTCGCTCACGGTGAAGGTGACGCGCGCGGTGCCGACCGCGTCCGCCGTCGGCGTCCAGCGGAAGGCGCCGGTCGCCCCGTCGAGGGTGGCGCCGCCGGGCAGCGCGCCCTCGTTGCCGTAGGTGAGCTCGTCGCCGTCGGGGTCGGTGGCCTGGAGCTTGAGCTCGAAGGTCTTGCCGACGGTGAGCTGCTGATCGCCGACCTTGACGAAGGCCGGCGGGTGCTGGTCGTCGCCGCTCGACACCTCGATGCGCACCGTCTCGCGGTCGAACTCGGTGCCGTCGGACACGACGAAGGTCAGGAAGACCGTCGTCCCCGCGGTCTCCGGGGTCCACTCGAAGCGGTGCGCCCCCTTGTCGAAGCGCGCGCCGGCCGGCAGCGTGCCGAACACCGAGTAGGTCAGCGCGTCGCCGTCGGCGTCCTTGGCGCTCACCACGATGACGAGCGTCTGCCCGACCGGCACGACGCGATCCCCGATCCGCTCGAGCTCCGGGGCGTTGTTGGCCCCGCCGCTCGTGTCCGTCGGGATCGACGTGTCGTTGGAGATGAAGGTGTCGGTCCCGACGCTGGTGTCGGTGCCGCCGGGCGCGGTGTCATCGCCGCAGGCGGGCACGAGGAGCAGCGAGGACGCGAGGAGGAGCGCGCGGAGTCCGCGTGCGATCGGCAGCGATGGGGCGTTCATGCGCGAGTGTTATACGGCGCCGGCGTGGTCAGGGCAACGGCGGCCCGCCAGCTGCGCGGCCGGCGGCTTGGTTACAAAGCGCCGAGCGCCCGACTCACTAGAACACTCGGCCCTTTTTTGCCCGCAATCGCAGGTCGGGCGCACTCCGGGGTTGATCTAGGGCTTCAGAAACTACACATAACCCGGTATCGGTGAGAAATACGGAATCGTCCCGAACACCGCCTCCGCCTCCAGCTGGAGAATACGTACGCCATGAGAGCCACCTCTCGAGCGCTGGGCCTCGGCCTGACCGCGCTTCTATGTTTCGCCGCGACCTCGGCCTCGGCCATGACCATCGAGCGGCGCTCCGCCGACGTCCTGTTCGTCGACAGCGACAACGGCAACCCGCTCTTTCCGCTGACCGACGCCTACGCGGCCTACCTCGTCACCAACGACGATGGCGTCGACTACGGCGACGTCTTCGTCACGGTCGACGGCTTCGCCGGCCCCATGATCGGCCTCTCCTCCCACGAGAACGGCGTCGTCCACCTGGGCCCGCTGGCGTCCGGCGACGCCAAGACGGTCTTCGTGTACCTGCACTCCAACGGCACGACCACCGGCGAGGACCACGTCGTGACGGTCTTCGACGGGCCCCCGGCGGTCGCCTCCGTGCTCGGCGCGCAGAGCTTCACGCTCTCCTCGGAGGAGACGATCAAGGCGAACGCCAACAAGGTGAACGTCGTCAGCTACTTCCCCGACGCGCCGGTCGTGGGCGCCGTGTTCGATCTCGTCGTCGACGGCGACACCGGGACCCTGGGCGACGTCCCCGGCCTCGGCCGTATCTTCATGGCGACGGCCGCCGCGCACCCCGATTTTCCGGTGCACGCCTTCCGCCTCATCGGGAGCCGCATCACCTTCACCGGCGGCAACAACGACGTCATCGACGACACGCTCGTCTACTTCCCGGCGAGCCCGGCCAACACGCACTACGTCGCCACGTACACCTTCCGCATCGTCGACGTCCGGTCCGATCTGACCCCGGTGAGCCCGGTCGCCTACATCGCGAGCGGCACCCAGGTGAAGCACACGGCCACCGACGGCTCGACCTACCAGGCGCTGACGCCGGTGCCGCCGTCGACCAACACCCTCATGCTCACGCGCACGCCGGTCGTGGCCGCGCTGCCGTCCGAAGGCGGCACGGTGACCCACACCGTGACCATCACCAACATGAGCCCCGACCAGGTGGTGAGCTTCGACGCGGTCCGCGACCTCTTCGAGGCCGACCTCGTCTCCTACGTCCCCGGCAGCGCGACCCTCGACGGGCAGCCCCTCCCCGACCCCTACGGCAGCGTCGAGGGGCTCCTGTGGTCGCAGCTCATCCCCGTGCCGGCCGGCGGCACCGTCGTCATCACCTACGACCTCGCCTACCCGGCGGGCAACCGCGCCTACCACCACGACGCCACCGCCCAGGTCGGGGTCAACGGGGTGCTCGTCGACACCACCCTCGACACCACCGACGTCAGCCCGGCCCACGCCATCGTGGTCGTCGGCACGCCGCCGAACGAGGCGCCCGTGGGCAACCTGGCCACGATCTGGGTCCTGACCGGCACGCCCTCGGTGACCTTCGACGTGGCCGGCGCCTACACCGACCTCGACGGGGACGCCGTGGATCCCACCTCCCTCGCCGTCACCAACCAGCCGACCGGCGCCACGGGCAACGCCCTCGCCGACGGCACCCTCACGGTCACCCCGGCGGACGCCGGCGTCGCGACCTCCTACGAGACGACCTTCGAGATCTGTGACGACCGGCTCCTCAACCCCGCCTGCGCCACCGGCACCGCGACCGTCTGGTACAACGATCCGCCGACCGTCGTGGGCCAGACCGTCACCCTCAACGCCGGCGTCGTCACCAGCATCCCGGTGACGAGCATCCGTGACGCCAGCTCGCAGGGCGACGTCGCCCCCGGCTGGACGGCCGGCGCCAGCGTGTCCGACGCGGCCGACGGGACCTTCGGCGCCACGACCACCACCGACCTCGGCGGGACCTGCGCGATCGTCGCCGGCGCCGTCGTCTACACGCCGCCCGCCGGCGTCACCAGCGGCGTCGACAGCTGCTTCGTGCAGCTGTGCGAGCTCATGCCCGCGGGAGCATGCGGGGTCGGCGAGCTCGTCTTCGAGATCGTCCCGCCGTTCACGCCCACGCCCGACGCGGCCAGCACGCCCAAGGACACCCCGCTCGTGACCAGCGTCGACACGCTGCTCACCAACGACGGGGGCGCCGATCCGGGGACCTTCTCCCTGCCGACGGGCACCTCGACCCAGGGCGGCACCGTCACCGTCGACGAGGGCGGCGTCGTGACCTACACCCCGCCGACCGACTTCGTCGGCGTCGACAGCTTCCAGTACTTCGTCTGCAACGCGGCGAACGCGGCCGACTGCCAGACCGTCACGGTCACCGTCTCGGTGGGCGAGAACCACGCGCCCCTCGGGACCGACCTCGAGATCTGGGTCGTGACCGGCACGCCGTCGGTGATCTTCGACGCCGCCGGCCGCTTCAGCGACCCCGACGGGGACCCGCTGACCTCCCTCGCCGTGGCGACCCCGGCGACCGGCGCCGCGTTGGCCCTCTTCGGCAACGGTGACGGCGAGCTGACCCCCGTCGACCCGCAGGTGCCCGGCGCCTACACGGTCGTGCTCGAGGCGTGCGACGACAGCCCCCTCGGCTCGCTCTGCGGTCAGGCCACCGTGACCGTCCACTACAACGATCCGCCGACCGTCCCCGACCAGAGCCTCGAGGTCCCCGAGGGGCTGTCGGGCGCCATCCCGATCGCCGACCTCCTCGCCGCCGCCGACCAGGGCGTCGTCGAGACCGGCATGGACGCGAGCTCCGTCGAGGTCGGCGCCAGCGACGGCGGTCCCTTCGGCGACAGCACCTCGAGCCAGCTGGGCGGCACCTGCGAGGTCGTCGACGGCGAGGTCCTCTACACGGCGCCGGCCGGCGTCCAGCTCGGGACCGACGCCTGCTGGGTGCGGGTGTGCGAGAACCTGCCGACGGCGACCGGGGCCAACGCCCAGGGCCGCGCCTGCGGCATCGCCAAGATCTCGGTGACGATCCTCGACATCCCGGCCTGCGACGACGGGCTGAAGAACGGTAACGAGACCGACGTGGACTGCGGCGGCGACACCTGCGAGCCGTGCCAGGTCGACGAGGGCTGCCTCGTGCCGAGCGACTGCGTGACCGCGCTCTGCGGCCAGGACGGGCTCTGCGACCCGCTCCCGACCTGCGA
>SBGO01000275.1 GCA_006226565.1 Deltaproteobacteria bacterium
GAAGCCGCGCTCGGAGACGTCGACGCCGTTGCCCTCGACGCTGAGGGTGCCGTGCACGGCCAGCGCGACGATGCCGGTGGCGACGCCGAGGCTGGTCGTCGGCGCGCGGGTCGGATCCCACGCGGCGGCCGTCAGGGTCCCGCCGGCGCCGATGGTGACGTTCTCGTACTGCGGCACGCGCTGCACGACGACGGTCGGCGACGTGCCGCCGGTGTACCGGGCCGGATCGAGGGTGCCGTCGAGGGCGATGCTGGTCCCGCTCACGGACGCGACCGCCACGATGTCCCAGTTTCCGACCACGCCGTCGGCGCCCTCGGCCTGGGCGAAGTGGACGAGGACGAGGTCGCCGGCTGCCAGCCCCTCGAGCGGGTCGGCCGTGGTCAGGCTGGTCGCGCTCACGCTGGTCGCGGTCACGGCGTAGGCGTCGGCGGCGGTGCCGGTCCGGAGCGAGCCGCCGACCTCGGAGGTCGGGTCGAAGGTGGCGGCGCTCACGACGAGGTCGCCGTCGCGGCCGTCGCCGTAGACCGGATCCGTCCCGACGTCCGCGCGGCTGACGGTCCCGAGCGCCGCCGCGAAGCTCACGTCGAAGAGGTCGCCGTCGGTGCCGGTGTAGGCGATGCTGACGCCGCCGTCCGCGCCCCCGAGGGCGTGTCGGGTGCAGGCGCGCGCGCCGCCGCTGACGAGGTCGACGTCCCAGACGACCTCGGGCCAGGTCGTGCCCGCGGGGGTCAGCCCGCCGACGAGCGGGGCGTCCGTCGCGGTCGCCTTGGTCGTCACGGCGCAGGTCCCGTGGGCGCCGTAGGCCGCGGCGTTGAGCCCGAGCGCGACGTTCAGGTACGCCTTCTGCGCGCCGGCGAGCGGCTCGACGCCGCGGAAGACGGCCGCCTGGAAGAGGAGGTCGGTCGTGTTGGGCGGCCCGGGGAAGGGCGGGTCGAGGTTGCCGGGGCCGTCGCTCGGCGCGACGACGTAGGTCGTGCCGTCGTCGCAGACCACGCGCACGTCGTCCATGTGGAGGTAGGTCGCCGGCGCGTCGGGGCCGGCCGTGCAGGCGAGGGCGAGGACCGCGGTCTGCTCACGGGTGCCGGTCAGCGGGTCGAAGAGCAGGGTCAGCGGCTCGTCACCGCCCGGGCCGGCGGTCACGCAGTCCAGCTTCGCCGAGCAGAAGATGTCCTGGAAGGTCACGCCGATGTCGAAGAAGCCCTGGCTCGCGGCGCGGGCCACGGTGAGGTCGAAGGTGACGGCCGTGTCGGTGTCGGCGGCGCAGGGGACGGCGCGCTCGACGGGCGCGCCGGCGGGGGCGGGGTTGGCGAAGTCGACGCCGGCGGTGAGCCACTCGGCGCCCACCTGGAGGCCGTCGAGGACGAGCTGGACGGTGTTCTGTGCGGCGTCGGCGTCGCAGGTGCCGACGTAGGAGAGGCTCCCGGAGCCGTCACCGTAGGCGCTGGAGTCGAGCGTGCGGGTCCAGACGACCTCGCCGTCGGCGACGACGCTCAGGGTGTAGCGCGCGTCGGTCAGACCGGGCAGATCGAGCGGCGCGACCGCGACCGCGACGCGGGCGCCGGGCGCGTCGACGTCGTGGCTGCAGGCGGAGAGCCCACACACCAAGCCGGCAAGCGCGACGGAGAGCCACCTCATGCGAGACCTCGGGATGTCCTGGGGTGCGTCACCGGACCGGACGACGCAAGTCGACCGTATCATGGGGTTCTGCAATGCAGAAAGCCGTCGCAACATCCGCTCGAAACCCGTGGTCTGGGCACGCTCGGAGGCCCCTTGTGCAACCGCATCGGGGATCGCGCGAATCGCGACCCGGGGGCGCGCCTCGCGGCGCGAGATCCGTCCGTCGGGCGGTGCGGCGATCGCGGCGCTCGACGTTGGCGAGCCGCGGCTCGCCGCGGGCGGACTCGCGGAACGCGCGGCGGGGCGCGGCCTTCGGCCGTCGAGATTGTCCCTGCCCGATGACATTCCGGTGACATCGCGGCCCTACCGTCGAGGTATGAAGATCCTACTCGTCCATCCCAGCTTCCCCATCACCTACTGGGGCTTTCAGTACGCGCTCACGTTCTCCGGGGCGCGCGCGATGCTGCCGCCGCTCGGGCTCGTCACCGTCGCGGGGCTGCTCCCCGAGGGGTGGGACCTTCGCCTCGTGGACCTCAACGTGCGTCCCCTCGAGGACGACGCGATCCGATGGGCCGACGCCGTCTTCGTCGGCGGCATGATCGTCCAGCGCGACAGCATGCACGAGGTCATCGCCCGCGCCCGCGCCCTCGAGACGCGCGTCGTCGTCGGTGGACCCGCGCCGACCACCTCGCCGTCGGAGTTCGCCGACGCCGATCTCATCGTCGAGGGCGAGATCGAGGACCGGATCCCCGAGCTCGTCGCCGCCGTCGAGGCGCCGCGGGGGGAGATCCGCCTCCTCAAGAAGAGCCGCACGACCCCGGATATGACCCGGAGCCCGACGCCGCGCTTCGATCTCCTGAACTTCGGCGACTACGACGCGATGAGCGTCCAGGTCTCCCGCGGCTGCCCGTATCGCTGCGAGTTCTGCGACATCATCGAGATCTACGGCCGCGTCCCGCGCATCAAGCGCCCCGAGCAGGTCCTCGCCGAGCTCGACCTGCTGCGCACCCTCGGCTGGCGCGGCGGCGTCTTCGTCGTCGACGACAACTTCATCGGCAACCGCCCCGCCGTGCGCAAGCTCCTCCCCGAGGTCATCGCGTACCAGGAGCGCCACGGCTACCCCTTCGACTTCGCGACCGAGGCCAGCGTGAACCTCGCCGAGGACGACGAGCTCATCGCCCAGATGGTCGCCGCCGGCTTCACCCAGGTCTTCGTCGGCATCGAGTCCCCGTCGCCCGAGGCGCTCAAGGCGACCCAGAAGACGCAGAACCTGCGCATCGACCTCCTCGCCTCGGTCCAGAAGCTCTCCTCGGCCGGGCTCGAGGTGATGGCCGGCTTCATCGTCGGCTTCGACCAGGACGGCCCGGAGGCCTTCGAGGCCCTGCGCGACTACGTCCAGGCCTCCCCCATCCCGATCGCGATGGCGGGCCTCCTGATGGCCCTGCCCGAGACCCAGCTCTCGCGCCGCCTCGAGCGGGAGGGGCGGCTCCGCAGGCGCGCCTCCGGCGACCAGTTCGGGCGGCCCAACTTCGAGCCGATCCTCGACGAGGAGACCCTCGTCACGGGCTACGCGAAGCTGCTCGCCGAGCTCTACGAGCCGGCCGCCTACTACCAGCGCTGCGAGGCGCACGTCATGCGCGCGCAGCCGGTCCCGGGCGGCTCGAAGATCCGCTTCAGCGACGTCATGCGGCTCTTCAAGGTGATGTGGCTCGTGGGCGTCGTGCGCCCGCGGCGCCGCCACTTCTGGCGCCTGCTCTTCAAGACGCTCCGCAAGGCGCGGCACAACCTCCGCCGCGCGGTCGTCCTCGCCGTGATGGGCGAGCACATGATCCGCTACACCGAGGAGCACGTGCTCCCGCGGCTCGCCGTCGCGGTCGAGACGATCCGCGCCGAGCGCGCGACCGAGGCCATCCGCCGCGTCCCGGCCTGGGACGATCGGCGCGAGATCCCCGTCCTCGTGGGGGCCGCGGCTATGACCGCGGACGCCGCGGGTGCATGATGGGCGTGGGTGGGCCCCGACGCCGCGCTGACCATGGCGCGACGCGGCGCCGCCCAGAGGACGCAGCCTTGAACCGGAGAAAGCGCCGGCGGTTCCTGCCGGCGGGCCTCCTGCTCGCGATGCTCGTCGGCATGGTGGTGATCCCGACGGTCCTCTCGGCGACCGTCGGCATCGTCGCGCTCGCCCTGTGGCGCGAGGCCTTCGACATCGTCTTCGGCGTGCTCATCCTGACCTTCGGGGCGACCGCCATCATCGGCGGCACGGTCGCCGTCGGCTATGTCCGCCGCAACGCGCGCCTCGCCGAGCTGCAAGCGGACTTCGTCGCCAACGTCAGCCACGAGCTGCGGACGCCCGTGGCGGGGATCCGGCTGGTGGCCGAGACCCTCGAGGCCGGGCGCGGGGACGACCCCGAGCGGCTGGCGGTGCTGACCGAGATGCTCGGCGACGAGGTCCGGCGGCTCGAGGACCTCGTCGAGCGGGTCCTGGCCTGGCGCCGCATCGACAGCGAGGCGCCGCCGAGCCCCCACGAGCCCATGCGGATCGAGCCGCTCGTGCGCGAGGCCGTCGAGGGGATCTCACGCCTCCCGGAGGCGCGGGGCGCCACCTTCGAGGTGGAGATCGCCGCCGCCCTGCCGCCGCTCCTCGGCGACTACGAGATGCTCCTCCACGCCGTGCGCAACCTCGTCCACAACGCCGTGAAGTTCGGCGGCGAGCGCGGCCCGGTGCGGATCGCCGTCGCGCTCGAGGACGATCAGCTCGTGCTCCGGGTGGCCGACGACGGTCCCGGTATCGCCCCCCAGGAGCTGCGCCACATCTTCGAGCGCTTCTACCGCGGCCGGGGCGGGCGGGGGCAGGTCCGCGGCACCGGGCTCGGGCTCGACATCGTGAAGAACGTGGTGGAGGAGCACGGGGGCCGGGTCGGCGTCCAGAGCGCCCTCGGCCGCGGCGCGACGTTCACCATGAGCCTCCCCGTCTCCCCGGGACCCGGCCATGGTTGAGCGCGCGACCGTGCTCGTAGTCGAGGACGACCGGACCTTGGCCCGCGGGCTCGTCATGAACCTCGAGATCGAGGGCTTCCGGGTGCTCCACGCCGCCGACGGGGAGGAGGGGCTGCGGCTGGCCGTCGACGAGGCGCCGGACCTCGTCCTGCTCGACCTGATGCTGCCCGGGATGGACGGCTTCGACGTCGTCGCCGCCCTCCGCGAGCGGGCGCGGGAGACGCCGGTGCTGGTCGTCTCGGCGCGAGGGGAGGTCTCGGACAAGGTCCGCGCGCTCCAGCGCGGGGCCGACGGCTACATCACCAAGCCCTTCAGCCTCGCGGAGCTCGTCGCCAGGGTCCGGGCGGCGCTGCGTCGACCCGCCTGGGACGCGGTCCGCGATCGCCGGGTCTGCTTCGGCGACGTCGAGATCGCCGTCGATCGGCGGGAGGTGCTCCGGGCGGGCCGGAGCGTCGCGCTCACGGCGCGCGAGGTCGATCTCCTCATCTACCTGGTGAGCCACCCCGACCGCGTCTTCTCGCGCGACCATCTCCTCGACGCCGTCTGGAGCTTCGACTACGACGGCACGTCGCGGACCGTCGACAACTTCATCCGGCGCCTGCGGGTGAAGCTGGAAGTCGACGCGCGCCACCCCCGCCACCTCGTGACGGTGCACGGCGCCGGCTACCGGTTCGAGCCCTGACGCCCGGCGCTGGGGCTCGCGACGGCCTCCCGGGCGGACGTCGCGCGCCGTGGGCGCCCGTCGAGCGCGTCAGGGCGCGCGCTCGTCGTG
>SBGO01000497.1 GCA_006226565.1 Deltaproteobacteria bacterium
GACGCCCGGCCGCGCCACCCCCGCCGAGCCCGCGCCGGCCGCAGCCGCTACACCGCCGCCTGCCCAGGACCTCCCCGCTGCGGCGTTCACGACCCCCGACGGCCTCACCGCCTCCGGCGAGGTCGCCCTGCGCTGGCTCGCCGACGCCCACCTCCACGGCGTCGACGCGCCCCTGCCCGAGGCCGTCGTCGCCTGGCGCACCGATCACGACCCGGCCAAGCGCCCAGCCGCCGAGGACGCCCTCACCGACGCCGTCACCCGCCTCGCCGCCGCCCTCGCGCCGCAGCCCAACACCCTCCCGGTCCTGCAGGACGCCGACGGCTACTACTCCTCGCCCGACACGCTCTGGCTCGGCGTCGCCCCCCCGGAGCCCACCGCCGACCTGCGCGACGCCGTCCTCGACGCCGCCCGCGCCGGCACCCTCGACGCCTTCCTCAGCGCCCGCCTGCCCACCGAGCCGCAGTACACCCGCCTCGTCGCCGCCGCCCGCCGCTACGAGGCCCTCTGCGGCGCCGGCGGCTGGGCCCCGCTCCCCGTCCCCGGCGCCAAGACCCGCCGCGGCAGCCGCTGGAAGGACACCGCGGCCGTCACCGCCCTCCAGCGCCGCCTCGCCCTCGAGGGCTACCTCAGCGGCGACCCGACCGGCGTCTACGACGAGCCCACCGCCGACGCCGTCGAGCGCTTCCGCGCCGCCCGCGCCGTCTGGGCCAAGCGCTACTTCGACGCCGAGGCCGCCGAGGCCCTCAACGTCCCGTGCCAGGACCGCCTCGCCACCCTGCTCCTCAACGTCCGGCGCTGGCGCCACACCGCGCGCGTCGGTGAGGACACCTACGTCCGCGTGAACCTGCCGGAGGCCATCATCCGCTACGTCCGCGCCGGCGAGCTCCGCCTCGTCCACCGCGCCGTCGTCGGCTCCGGCAAGACCATCTTCCACCGGACCCTCCAGCGCGACATCCGCCGCAACGCGACGCCGGTCATGCACGACGCCATCAGCAACGTCGTCCTCAACCCCGAGTGGAAGGTCCCCGTCCGCCTCGCCCGCGAGGAGATCGGCCCTGCCATCGACAGCGACCCGACCTACGCCGAGCGCCACGGCTTCCGCATCGTCACCGCCGCCAACGGTCAGAAGATGTACGTCCAGGCCCACGGCCCCGACAACGCCCTCGGCCAGGTGAAGCTCACCTTCCCGAACTCCGAGGCCATCTACCTCCACGGCACGCCGAAGCAGGGCTACTTCCGCTACCCGCGCCGCGACTTCAGCCACGGCTGCGTCCGCGTCAAGGGCATCGTCGAGCTCGGCCTCACGCTCCTGCAGGACGACTTCGAGGCCCGCGGCGAGCGCCTCAGCGAGCGCCTGATGAAGGACGCCATCGAGGACAACGAGAAGACGATCTGGTACGGCCTCGAGCAGCCCGTCCCCATCTTCATCGAGTACTACACGGCCTCGGTGGACGACGACGGCCTCGTCCACTTCCACCCGGACATCTACGACTACGACGCCGCCACGCTGAAGGCCCTCGCGGGCCAGTGAATCGCCCGCGGATGCGCCACGCCGCGAGGATCTCACTCTCCGGAGCGGTTCTTGCCGCCGCGGTCGCTGCGAGGGGAGTCGGACCGACACTCGTCAACGATGCTCAGCGTCGTCCGTCAGGGGCAGGACGACCATCGGCAACAGCACGGTCGTACCGTCGAGGTCGAGCGAGCAGCGGCCTCGCCCCTCCCGGTCGACGTCGAATCGCAGGGTGAGCCTCCCACCTCCGCGGAGGTCGAAGGCTCGCCGCACCGAGCGTGCTCTCGGCTCGAGAGCCTGCCGCTCCACGAACTCCTCGAGCCGTCCTTCGTTTCGTTCACGGCGGCGTCGGCGCCGCCCTCGGTCGTTTCGCCGTCCCACGCAGAACCCTCCGCAAGCCAGAGCTCCGTCGGCGCCCCGACGGGGGCCTCTGGGGCGAAACGACCTGTCGTCGGCGCCTCATCCCGTGTACGCGCGGGGAGGGCCAGCGTCAGAACCCGACCCGCGAATCGGCTCGTTTCGGCCAGCGTCTCCGCGAACGTGCCGGACAGCCGCGCGTGGGCGAGGCGGTGCGCCCTTTCGGGCACGGCCTTCAGACCCGCGTTCGGCGCTCAGCTGCAGACCCAGCGCACGAGGTGGCAGTTGACGCTGCCCTGGGCCGAGCACTCGGTCAGGGCTTTCGCCTCGGCCTCGGCCTGGGTCGGCGCCCCCGCCCCGGTCCACGCGCGGTCGCCTTCGACGAGCGCGGCGCACTGGTTCTGCTCCCACGCGATGACGAAGCAGTCCGACTCGCCGCACTGCCGCACGGCCTCGTTCTGGGCCTCGCCGAGGTCGCCGTAGCCGTAGGACCAGCCGATGCGGCGGGTCTGCGGCGACAGCGCGATCGCCCCGTGCTTGTTGTCGGGCGGCTCGTAGCGGACGTGGTGGTTGCGGTGAGGGCGGGCCGACGCCACCGAGGGCAGGGCGGCGACGGAGAACAGGGCGATGACGATGGCGGCAAACGGCTTCATGGGGCTCCTCCGAGATGCGTCCCGGGACCCCGGCGGTCCCGCGGACCGCCGTCGGACGCCCAGCCGTCTGCCGCGATTCGTGACCCTTGGTACCGCTTCGTGTCCGTTCGTCGCTCAGAAGCGGACGGTGCTCTCGAGGCGCACGCCCTCGAAGCTCGGGAACACCCGGCACACCCCGCCCGAGCACTTCAGCCCGCCCTTCGAGCGCCCCGCGAAGAGCCGCACGAAGCTGTCGCGCGTGAAGCGGTACTGGACGAACGCCCCCGGGAAGATGGGGTTGTCCGTCGACGCGTCGGTCAGGTACTCGAGCTGCGCCGTGAACGACCATTCCGGCGGCAGGTTCAGCGACACGTAGCTCGTCCCCTCGAGATACGTCTCCTGAAGCGCCGGCGCCCCGACGTTCTTGTCGCGGAACTCGTGCGACCAGTGCCCCTGGATGTCGACCCCCGGCGCCACGACCGCGAAGACGTCGAGGTCGATGTGGATCATCCGCAGCCGCGTCAGCTCCGCCGACTGCTCGCGCCGATAGCCCGCCTGCAGCAGCACGCGGTCCGTGCCCGTCCCGGTGTGCTCGAAACCCCCATAGAGGTGCAGCGTGTGGTCGTTCTTCACCGGCGCGTCCGCGAAGTACGCGCCCGACAAGAAGAGGATGTCGGTGGAGCCGGGGACGGTGTAGTCGGCGCGAAGGCGGCCGCCGGTCACGTCGGTGTTGTTCACGACGCGCTGGTCGATGCGCTCGAGGGTCGGCGCGACGATGTACGAGAAGGTCTGCGTGATGCCCTGCTGCTGCGCCGTGTCCGGGTGGAGCGTCGAGGACACGTCCCAGTTGTCGTAGTGCTTCACCTCGGCCAGGAGGGTCAGCTGGTCGATGAAGGCCTGGACCTGCCCGTACACCGCGAGCCCCGTCGTCGTCGTGTCCTTCTGCCCGCTCACGGTCTCGCGCGTATCGTCGTTGCGGAGCGCGTCGACCTCGGCGTAGACGCTGAGCACGTCGCCGAGCGCCGGAAGCTCGACGCTGCCGCCGCCGACCAGCGTCCGCAGGTAGCGGGTGTTGTTCATGGGCCGCTCGTCGTCGTCCCCGCCGAGCGCCCCGGCGAGGGCGGAGCGGATCCCGGAGTGGCGCCGCTCGATGTCGACGACGTGCCCCGCGAGCTTGAGCCCGTCGACGGGCTTCGCCTCGATCTGCGCGCCGAAGATGACGTCGTTCGGGTCGGGGATCAGCTTCTCCTCGACGCCGTCGACGTTGAGCGTGTTGGTGAGCCCGGCCGTGATGCGCGCGCGGAGGCGCGGGGTGCGCCACTGCACGTGCAGACCGCGGAGGGCGGTCGCGAAGCCGAGCTCGTCGAGCTTGCGGAGGGACAGGGCGAGCCCGCGCCCGAAGGTCAGGTAGTCGTCGCCGACGGTGACCGTGAAGTCGCCGAAGCGGCCCGTGAGGAAGAGCTCCTCCGGGCGGACGTCGTTCTGATACTGCGACGCCTGGCCCGGGTTCGCCGGCGGGTTCGCGAAGTACGCGATGTCGAGCCGCACGCCCAGGGTCAGCTGGTCCGCCCGGAGCCGCACGTTCAGGCGGTTTCGGAGGTCGAAGACGTTCGACTTGTCGGCCTCGTCGAGGATCTGCGGATCGTCGAGCGCGGTGTGGAAGTCGGCGAAGAGCGACTCCGTCACGTCGAGCGTCAGCTTCACCCCGCCGACCTCGAAGGGCACCACCGCGCGCGCCGCCGGGGCCAGCGCCACGCCGAGCAGCGCCAGGAGCGCCGGCGCCGCTACGCGTCCCATGCGGGTCGTCACGGAGCGATTCCGAGCCCGAGCAGCGCCCGCACCTCGTTCTCGAGCATCCCGGCCTGAGAGGACTGGAAGCCTTCGATCTGCTTGGCGATCTTCCCGTTCCTGCCGATGATGATGGTGAACGGAGCGACCGACGCCGGGTTGTACGCCTGGGCGATGGTGCCGTCCTCGTCGATGACGACATCGAAGGTGAAGCCGTTCTTCTTGATGTGCGGGCGGACGCCGCTGTTCGTGTCCGCGCCGTCGAGCGAGACGCTCAGCACCTGCAGGCCGTCCTTGGCGTACTTCTGGTGGAGCTGCTCGACGATCGGCATCTCCACCTTGCACGGCTCGCAGTACGTCGCCCAGAAGCTGATCATCACCACGTCCTTGCCGAGGTGATCGCCGAGGTCGAAGGTCGTCCCCTCGAGGGTCGACGCCGTGAAGGTCGGCAGCGTGCTCGCGCCGCCGTCGCCCGTGGCGCCGCCGGTCGAGGCGCAGGCGCCGATCCACAGCGGCAGGGCAAAGAACAGGAACAGGGCGGCGACCCGCTTCATCAGGCACTCCTCGGTGAACGGCTTCTCCACCGCCGGGGAGCGGTGGCGCGCAACACTATGCACCAACCCCCCGTACCGTTACGCGAAAAGCGACCTGTGAGTCGTCGCGCCCCCGGCCGCGCGCGTGCCCCCGGCGTCAGCGCATCGTGTAGCGCAGCGTCTCGTCGCGCCCGTGACGCTCGATTCGAACGGTGATGTCGGAGGCGCTCTGGAGCGCGTCGTAGAGCTCGAGGCCCCGGGCCGGGCTGTCGATGGGCTGGCCGTTCACCGCGGTCACGACGTCGCCGCTTCGGAGCCCGAGGGCTCGAAAGAGGCTCCCGGAGCGCACGCCGACGAGCTTGATCCCGTGGTAGGCGCCGTCGCGATAGGCCGGGACGACGCGCCCGCCGTGGAGCCGGGCCGGGTCCCGGAGGTGCTCGGCGAGCCCCGTGCGATCGATCGCGACGGCGCCGGGGCCGGTCGCGTGGACCCACCGCGCGAAGCTCTCCTCGGGCGCGGCGGGCGCCGGCGGCGACCCCGGGGGCGC
>SBGO01000014.1 GCA_006226565.1 Deltaproteobacteria bacterium
GACCCCGCCCGACGCCCGCGCGGTGAAGCCGCCCCCGAGGCGCCCGCTGACGTCGACCCCGGCCGCGAGCGAGGCGCGCTCGAGGTCCTGGCTGATGGGCAGCTCGTAGCTGGCCGCCAGCGGCAGCGCGAGCAGGAACACGCCGCGCCGCCAGCGCAGCGTCGGCGTGGCGCCGACCGCCACCCGGGTGAAGCCGCCGCGCTCGTCGAGGACGCCGTAGCCGTCGAGGTAGCCGACCCCGAGGGACACGCGCAGCGGCGCCAGCAGCATCCAGGTCCGACCGACGCGCGCATGCAGCGCGGGGAGCTGCGCGGCGGACGCCTGCCGGCGCTTCTTCTTCGGGCTCCGCGGCTTCTTCTTCCGCTTCTTCTTCTTCTTCTCCCGCTTGCCCTGGCGCCGGGCCTTCGCGCGCACGGGGCTCCCCGGCGCGACCGGCTCGGAGGCGCTCGGCGGCGCGGTCGGCGGCCCACTCGGGGGCGGGGCCGGCAGGACCGGGGTGGCGTCCTCGGTGGGCAGCGCCTCCTCCGCGGGGGCGGCCTCCTCCGGGACCTCGGCCAGCACCTGCGGTGCCGGACCCGCCACGCTGCAGCAGAGGGCGAGCGCGAGGACGAAGCGAAGCATGCGGATCACGGCGTGCTCCCCCCGGTGTCGCAGCCCGCGAGGGAGACGCGCGCCTCGGCCGCGGCCAGGAGCGGGCTGTCGGGCACGTCGGCGCGCATCGCGAGCAGCGCCGCGGAGGCGTTCGGGCAGTCGACCTGGCTGAGATAGACCCGAATCAGGCGGTCCCAGGCGTTGTCGCGGTAGCTCGACGCCGGGAAGGCGTCCAGCAGCGCCACGAAGGCGGCGGCGGCGGCGTCGAGCCGCCCCAGCTCGGTCAGGGCGCGGGCGCGGAAGTAGGCCGCGTCGTCGCCGTAGGAAGAGCCGGGGAAGTCGCTCGCCACCCGCTCGAACCAGGGGATCGCCTGCTCGTAGCCGCTCGCCCCGAGCTGCGAGGCGAGCCGGTAGAGGCAGCGCCCGACGTAGTAGGTGGCGTTGTCGTGATAGGCGGACGGCGGAGCCTGGAGGACCGCCAGGAAGCCGTCGCGGGCGGTGGGCCAGGCGCCGCGTGCGTAGTCGACGCGCGCCAGGTAGTAGCGCCCCGCCGCGACGAGCGAGGTCTCGGGGTAGTCCGCCAGCAGGCTCTCGAGCATCGCCCGCGCCTCGTCCCAGGCGGCGGGGGCGTCCGGGGACCCGGCGGCGTCGAGCTCGCTCGCCCGGTCGAAGCGGAGGCGCCCGCGTCGGTAGCGGCTGTTGTCCGCGAAGGCGCCGGCGGGCCAGCGGGCCTCGTAGTCGGCGAAGAGGGCGTCGGCGCGGTCGCGCGCCGACGCCCCCTGGGCGAGCGCGGCCTTGCCCTCGAAGTAGCGCGCGAGGTGGACGAGGCCGCTCTCCGGCCAGTCGGCGGCGAAGGCCGCGAGCCCCGCCTCGGCGGCCGCGAAGGCGCCCAGGTCGTAGTCGAGGCGCGCCAGGGCGTAGGCGGCGTTGTCGGCGTAGATCGAGGTCGGGAAGTCGGCCAGCACGGCGTCGAACCACGCCGTGGCCTGCTCGGCGGCGTCCGCGTCGGCGCGGTCGAGGGCCGCCTGGCCGCTCCGGTAGGTGGCGCCGGCGCGGCGCGTGTCGCTGGCGCCGTCGAGGTCGAGGACCGTCGCGAAGGCGTCGAGCGCCGCCTGCGGCTCGCCGAGGGCCAGCCGCGCGCGTCCGAGCTGGTAGTAAGCGTCGTCGAGGTAGCGCTGGTGTGGGAAGCGCGCCGCGTACTCGCCGAAGTCGGCCGCGGCGCCAGCGGGGTCGTCGCGGTGCAGGCGCGCGAGCCCCAGGAAGTACAGGGCGTCGTCGGTGTAGCGGCGCGGCGGCGTCTCGTGGGCGAGGCGCCCGTGGACGTCGATGGCCCCGACGTAGTCGCCGTCGCGGTAGAGGCACTGCCCGAGCATGTACGTCATCGCGTGGTAGCGCAGCGGCGAGGTCGTCGCGAAGCCCGTCGCGAGCGCCTCGACCGTGACGCAGTCGTGCCCGGCGAAGGCCGTCGAGGCCGCGAGCAGGACCGCGTCCTCGCCGGACGCGCCGCCGACGAGCGGCGACCGGTCCGGCGAGCACGCGGCCAGGGCGATCGTCAGCGCGACCGCCCCGAGGGTGGGCCGCTCAGCAGCCACCGACTTCCTGGGTGGCGGTGGCGATGAGCGGGCTCCCGGGGACCGCGGCGGTCATGGCGGCGAGCGCGGCGGCGGCGGCCGTGCACTGCTGGAGCTGGACGTCGCAGCGGACGACGTAGAGCCAGGCGTTGTCGAGGTAGGCGCTGGCGGTGAAGTCCGCCGTGACGCGCTGGAACCACGGCAGCGCGTCGCTCCACGCCCCGAGCTCGTACTTGGCGCGGCCGGCCCAGTAGACGGCGTTGTCGAGGTAGGAGCTGGCCGGGAAGGTCGTCGAGAAGGCGTCGAGCTCGCTGAAGGCCTCGGCGAAGCGGCCGGCCTGGAAGTGGGCGCGGGCCAGGAAGTACCAGGCGTTGTCGTAGTAGATGCTGTCCGAGAAGCGCGTGCGGACGTCGTCGAGGCGCGTCACGGCGAGGTCCCACTCGCCCATCTGGTAGCGCGTCATCCCGTAGTAGTAGCGGGCGTTGTCTTCGTAGACCGCGCCGGGGTAGTCGGCGAAGAGGGTCTCGAAGTAGGCGTCCGCCTTCGCGTAGTAGGTGCCGGGCTGCCCCACGAGAGCCGCCGCCTCGTACTCCGAGCGGCCCGCCCACCACAGCGACGCGTCGCGGAAGCTGCTGGCGCTCATGGCGATGACCTCGTCGAAGCGGGCGATCGCCTGGGCGAAGGCGCCCATCGCGTACTGCGAGCGCCCGAGGAAGTAGCGCACGTTGTCGTCGTAGGGCGTGGTCGGGTACTGGGCCGCGAGGAAGGCCTCCCAGGTCTGGACGGCCTGGGTGAAGGCCAGGAGCTCGTAGTGCGACCGCCCGAGGTAGTAGTGGGCGTCGTCGAGCAGCGAGCTCGCGGGGTAGGTCGACATGAAGGACGAGAAGCCGTCGCGCGCGACGGTGAGCTCGCCGAGCTCGAAGTGGGAGCGCGCGATGAGGTAGGCGGCGTTGTCGACGCGGGCGCTGTCGGGGAAGTCGCCCATGAACGCCTCGAAGGCGGTGATGGCCGGGTTGAACTGGGCCGCGTCGTAGAGCGCGAGCGCGGCCTGGAAGGCGGCCTCGTCGTCGGCGACGACCGCGTCGGGGTCGCCAGGCCCGGTGTCGGCGGTCACGGTGTCGGCGACGGCGTCGTCGTTCGCCGCGGTGGTGTCGCCGGTCGCGACGTCGCCGTCGACGACGTCGGGCTGGCCGTTGGCGTCCTGGACCACGAGGGAGGTCCCGCCGCTGCTCCCGCCGCCGCAGGCGACGAGGGGCGTGACGGAGATCAGCGCGAGACACAGGGGCCAGAGAAGGCGTCGGGGCATCGAGGAGCTCCTCAATTGGTGGTGGAAGGGCCGAGGAGCGCGCGCACCCGCGCGACCTCGGCGTTGTCGGCGTCACGAGCGGCGGCGCGGGCGAGCAGCGCGGCCGCGGCGGAGGGGTCGCCCTGGCGCTGGGCGATCTCGGCCTCGACCGCCAGGATCCCGGCGTCGTCGGCGAAGCGAGCGAGGCCGTCCCGCGCGGTGGTCAGGGCGTCCTGGACGCGCCCGAGGGCGATCCGGGCGCGGGCGAGGCGGGCGAAGACGGCGCTGGTGGGCTTGCCGCGTGCGACGATGGGCGTGAGGGCCGCCTCCGCGTCCCCGGGCCGGCCCGCGTCGAAGGCGATGCGGGCGAGGCGCAGCGCGGCCTTGCGGTGCAGGGGATCGAGCTTGAGGATGCGCTCGAGCTCCTTCTCCTCGGCGTCCGCGCGCTCGAGCCGCGCGTACTGCAGCGCCAGGTTGAAGCGCGCCGTCAGGTCCTGGGGCTCGTGGTCGAGCACCTCCTGGAAGGCCCGCGCGGCGAGCTCCGGCTGCCCGAGCTTGCTGTAGACGACGCCGAGGCGCTCGTGGTTCTGGGAGTCGTCGGGGTCGATCGCGAGGGCGTTGCGGAAGGCGTCGGCCGCCTCCTCGAGCCGGTCGAGCTTGCGCAGCGCCAGGCCGAGGTTGCCCCAGGCGACGGTGTAGCGCGGCGAGATGACGACCGCCCGGCGGTAGGCGGCCACGGCGCCCTCGGCGTCGCCGGCCGCCGCGCGCTCGACGCCCAGGTTCACCGCCGAGCGGAGGTGGGTGGGATCGGCCTCGAGGGCCTTCTCGTAGGCCGCGATGGCCTCGGCGTGGCGCTCGAGGCCGGCTTCGAGCTTGCCGATGTTGTAGTAGGCGCGCGCGTATCCCGGCCGGGCCGCGACGGCGGCGGCGAAGGCCGCGCGCGCCTCGTCGACGCGCCGCAGCGCCGCGAGGACGAGGCCACGGTCGAGGTGAGCGGCCTCGTTCTTCGGGTCCGCCGCGATGACGGCGTCGAAGACGGCGAGCGCCTCGTCCGACCGGTCGAGGGCCCACAGCGTGAGCCCGCGGTTGAGGTGCGCCTCGGGGTAGTCGCCGTGCGCCACCGCGAGGGCCTTGTCGTAGAGGGTGAGCGCGCGCGCGTGGTCGCCGCCGCGGTAGGCGAGGCGGCCGAGGTTGAAGAGCGGCTCGGGGCGGTCCGGGAAGTCGACGGCGAGGCGCTCGAAGATCTGCCCGGCTTCGTCGCGGCGCAGGCGCATGGCGACGAGGCCGCTGTTGTAGCGGGCCTTGAAGAAGGCGGGGTCGTAGCGGGCGGCGCGGGTGTAGGCGTCCCACGCGCCGAGGTCGTCGCCGGCGCGCGAGGCGAGCCGCCCACGCAGAAACCACCCCGGCGCGAAGTCGGGCTGGAGGCGCAGCACCTGGTCGACGAGCGCCGAGGCCCGGGCAGCGTCGCCCTCGCCGTCGCGGGCGAGGTAGACGAGGGCCTGGTTGTAGCGCGGGAGCAGGTAGCCGGGCTGGAACTCGATGGCGCGCTCGTAGGCGGCGAGCGCCTCGTCGAAGCGGCCGGCCCGCTGCAGCGCGACGCCGAGGGAGTGATGCGCGCGGCTCTTCTCGTCGTTGCCGCCGAGCTCGGTCGCGCGCTGCAGGTGCCCGATGGCGGCGTCGACGTCGCCCTGGCGGAGGAGCAGGAGGCCCAGGTCGAGGCGCGCCGCGAAGCTCGTGGGCTGGAGCTCGAGCGCGCGCTGGAAGTCGGCGCGGGCGCCGTCGAGATTCTCGATCCGGCGCCGCGCGAGGCCGCGGTTGAAGACCGCCGTGTAGCGGTCGGGCGCCGCCGCCACTGCGCGCTCGAGGGTCGCCGCGGCCGCGGTCGCGTCGCCGGCGCGGACCTGGAGG
>SBGO01000251.1 GCA_006226565.1 Deltaproteobacteria bacterium
CGTCCTGGCTGCGGCCGCCGAGGTCTTCGAGGCCCGGGTCCCGCTCTCCGCCCTCGGGGCCGAGCCGGGCGCGGCGCCGCTCCGCTGCCGGGTCGAGGTCCTGGCCCCCGGCGGCGCCCTCGTCGAGTGCTTCCCGGCGGTGGGCTGGGCCGAGCTCGACCTCGTGAGCCGGCGCGCGTCCGGCGCCAATGGCTGGGTCTGACCGTCTCCGGTCGGAGGAGTCGACGATGAATGAGATGCGCTTCGATCCCATCGGCCGCTCCTGGGTCATCATCGCGCCCGAGCGCGGACAGCGGCCCGCCGACTTCCTCCCCGCGGCGCGGCCCGCGCCGAGCGAGCCCTGCCCGTTCTGCCTCCTCCACGAAGAGCGCGCGGCGGGCGCGGTCGAGGTCGCACGCCGCGCGGTCGGCGACGACGAGGTGCTCGTGGTCGCCAACCGCTTCCCCGCGCTCCGCGTCGAGCACACGCCGAAGCGCCGCGCCGTCGGGCCCTACGACCAGGTCAGCGGCGTCGGCGCCCACGAGGTGGTCATCGAGACCCGCCACCACGACGTCCCGCTCGACGCCCTGGGCACCGACCACGTCGCCGCCGTGCTGCTGACCTGGCGCGACCGCGTCGCGGACCTCATGCGCGACCGGCGCGTCCACCACGTCACGGTCTTCAAGAACTCCGGGCCGGGTGCCGCGGCGACGCTGGCCCACGCCCACAGCCAGGTGATCGCGACGCCGGTGCGCCCGACGCGGCTCGCCGACGAGCTCGTCGCGGCGCGCGAGCACTTCTTCACGAAGGAGCGCTGCCTCGCGTGCGACGTCATCGACTTCGAGCTCGAGTCCCGCGAGCGCATCGTCGAAGTGACAGAGCGATATGCCGCATTCTGTCCATATGCCTCGCGCCACGCCTTCGAGGTGCAGATCTACCCGCGAGACCACGCCCACGACTTCACGCGCCTCTCCGAGGAGGACGCGAGCGAGCTGGCCCGCCTCCTCCAGCGGACGCTGCGGCGGCTCGGGGCGGCGCTCGAGCGCCCGGACTACAACATCGGGCTCCACACCGCGCCCAGCCCCTCGACGTTCGCCCGGGCGCACCACGACATCGACGGAATGGACCTCTTCTGGCACTGGCGCCTCGAGGTGATCCCCCGGCTGCAGCGCTACGGCGGCTTCGAGATCGCCGCCGACGTGCACATCAACGCGGTCGCGCCAGAAGACGCGGCGGCCCACCTGCGGAGCGTGGACCCCGGGTGAGGCGCGGCCCTCCGCCCCGCTTCGGCGCAGGGACGGAGGGCGCGACTGTCATCGTTTTGTGCTGGCACTGTGGTGCACTCGGGCGCCCCGTTGTGGCCAGCGCGATACGGGATCGCCCTCTCGAATCGCGGTCCCAGGCCGGCGAGGCGCCCCCCCGACCGCGGCGCGATCGGCCCCGACCTTGATCGGCGCGGCACATGCCGGTAGGATGCTTCATCTTCGGCCGCGCGCCCCCGCTGGTTTCGGGCATGTCGCGCGGCCCCCATATCGCCCCGGGCTCCCCCGCGCACTGCGGGCCCGCGCCCACGGCGGCCCGTGACGCCCCGCGATCGCAGCGCCCGTGAACCGACCCGCTCGGGACACGCGCTGCGATATGCCGCGTCACTTTCCACGTTCGAGAGCCAGAGAGGTCCCATGCAAGCGGAAGCGGCGACACTGACCGACATCAGCCACGAGATGGAGGACGGAGAGCATCTCCCGCGCCTTTGGATGCACAAGAAGCGCAAGGACTGGGGGCTCGCGATCCTGGCGTGGGAGGGGCAGGAGAAGCGCCGATTCCAGTTCCAGGACGGCAAGGCGCGGACCTTCAAGGCCGCGTTCTACGGGCTGCTCGAGGAGGTCGACGAGCCGCTCGACGTCACCGAGGAGGTCGTCGCCGAGCTCGAGGGCAAGCTCGACCTGACCCGCGCCCGCCGCGAGGTCATCGAGCGGGCCAAGCACGACGGCCGCCACGTCGTCACCTTCGACGACCAGTGGCGCATCTTCGAGCACCTCTACCCCGGGGGCTTCGAGGACCCGGACTACGTCGCCGAGAACCGCCGCGACGAGGAGGGCAAGCGCCGCAAGTCGCACGTCGACCCGGCCGTCGAGGAGGCCCAGGCCGCCTTCGAGGAGGAGCGCCTGCGCGGGCTCGTCGCGGCCGGAGAGGCCACGCGGGTGTACGACGACCTCGTCGCGGTCCTGTCGAACGTCTCCCTCGCGAGCGGCGCGCGCCACGTGGGGATGCTCGCCAAGCTCCACGAGAGCCGCCACGAGGCGGTCGCGAAGGCGCTGGTCGGGCTGCTGTACGGCGATGGCCCGCTCGCGGACCGCGTCGACGCGTGGGTCGGCGCGCTGAGCCGCGGCGACGAGGGGCCGAGCTGGGAGCTGGCCACGGCGCTCCCGGCGCTCGTCCAGCCCGAGGAGCACGTCTGCGTCAAGGCGTCCGCCTTCCGCACCCAGGCGCGCTGGATGGCGCCGAAGCTCAAGCTCGAGGCCGTCCCCGACGGCGCGACCTACGAGCGCGTCCGCGCCATGGCGGGCCACGCCCTCGAGCGCTTGCAGGAGAAGGGCGCGAAGCCGCGCGATCTCCTCGACGTGCACGCCTTCGTGTGGCTCACCCTGCGCCCGAAGGCGCGGGAGATCCTCGACCAGCTGCGCCGCGAGGGCTGATTCCGTAGGCGCCCGCGCCAACTCGCCCCGGCGTCCATGAGAAGCCGGGGCGAGCGCGTCTCGGGCGAGGCCTCAGGCGTCGGCGCGGCGCGCGAGCATCCGGACGACCTCGGCCGGGCCGGTGTGCCCCGGGCCCTCGTCGAGCGCGATGCGGCGCGGCTCGAGCGAGGCGATGTCGAGGCGCGAGAAGTCCGCCGCGAGCATCTCCGCGGTGTAGAGCATGGCCGGGTTCTTCGGCCCGCCGCTCGTCAGCGCGAGCTGCTCCGGGGTGAACGCCTCGAGCACGACGACCCCACCCGGCGCGAGGCGCTCGGCGACGGCCCCGTGCAGGCCGGGCCGGCCCTCCGGCGGGGCGTGGACGTAGACGAGGACGATGGCGTCGAAGTCGCGCTCGTCGAGCTGGGCGGGGAACATGCCGACGCGCGCGTCGAGCGGCACGCCGCGCGAGGCGGCCAGCGCGCGCGCCTTCTCGGCGCCGCGGGCGGAGGCGTCGATCGTCGTCACGCGGTGGCCCTGCTCGGCGAGCCAGACGCCGTTACGCCCCTCGCCGTCGCCGACGCACAGGACGCGCGCGTTGCGTGGCAGCTCCGCCTCGCACGTGACCACCCAATCGTTCGGCTTCAGCCCGTACCGGTACGCCTCCTCGGCGTACATCTCGTCCCAGAACTCTCCGACCATGTCGCGCGCGCCTCCTCGGTGCAGGAGGCCCGAGAGTAGGCGCGACGCGGCGCGGTACAAGCGCCGAGGCGCAGAACCGCTCAGCCCGCCAGCCAGTCGTCGAGCGGCCCCTTGCCCTCGCGGATGACCTCGGGGACGTCCTCGGTGAAGTCGATGACGGTCGACGCCTCGGCCAGGATCGGCCCCTGGTCGAGCACCACCGCCGGCCGCACCATCAGCCGCTCGGAGATCGCGACGGGGTCCACCCACTCGCCCTCGACCCAGCCGGGGACCGACGTCACGAGGAGCGGGCGCCCGAGATCCTCCACCACCGCCACCGAGACGGCGTGGTCCGGCAGGCGCACGCCGATGGCCTTGCGCTTGCCGGTCGCCTGGGTCGGCAGGTCACGGCTCGCCTTCAGGATGAGCGTGTAGGCGCCCGGCAGGTGGCGACGCATGAACTTGAAGGCGTCGTTGGTGACGGCGCGCGCGACCGAGCCGACCTGCTTGAGATCGGCGCAGAGCACCGAGCACTGCTTGCTCTTGTCGAGCTGCTTGGCCGCGTAGAGCTTGTTCACCGCGGCCACGTTCCACGGGTCGCAGCCGATGGCGTAGATCGAGTCGGTCGGCAGGACGATCAGCTCGCCCTTGTTGACCGCCTCCACCGCCGGGCCGATGGTCCAGACCTCGGGGACGTCGCGATCGAGGTGGATGACTCTCATGGCGCTCCTCGGCGGGCCCGATCTCGATTTCGGGCGCGGCGAGATGGCGTACACACGGCGGAACGCGGTCTCAGTCGCGGCGCTGCCGCGTCGCCCGTCTCACCGCCTCGGGCGCTCGCACCAGCCGCTCGACCCGAAGGCCACGCCGATGTGCACCGCGTTCACGCCACGGCGGTATGCCCGAGCAGCGGCGCATAGGCAAGCGCTTGTGCGAGCTCGGGCTCTTCCTTGCGCGCCGCGAGCCGCTCGCCGAGGTCGATCCCGGCCGCCGAGGCCATCGCCAGGAGCGCCATCGAGGTGACGTCCAGGGCGCCCTCGCCCGTCTTCCGGACGGCCTCGTCGTCGGCCAGCCGCGCCGCCAGCGCCTCCCCGTGGAGGCGCCCGTGCTCGGCGATGGCGTCGACGATGCCGTCGGGCACCGCCGGACGCAGCTCGCCGATCACCTGGTGGGCGCACAGCATCCGCCCCAGCCCGCCGACGCGCTTGCGCGCGAGCCACAGGTTCTTCTCGAGGATGCGCGCCGTGAGCGCCCGCACCATCTCGAGCGCCTCGTTGTCCGCGCTGGCGATCGCGCCCAGCACCATCCAGTAGGTGACGGCGAGGAAGCCCGTGAGATCGGCCTGATCGCTGATGTCGCCGCCGCGGAAGAAGCGCGTCAGCGCCCCGACCTCCTCGGTCACGACGTCGGGCTCGGCCCCCGCGAGGAGCGTCATCGGGTCGACGATGAAGTGCTTCTTGGCGGCCGTGAGCACCTCGCCGTCGGCCACCGTGATGGCGAGCTCGAGGGGGAGGAGCCGCCGCCGGCGGAACTGGTGCACCGGCCACTTGGCCAGATACACCTCGCCGTTGGTCGCGTAGCAGCGCGCCGCCAGCCAGAGCTGGCGGAGGACCTGCTCGGGCGGTGCGCCGAGGACGTGCATGGCGTCCGCCCGGACCAGGTAGGTCGGGAGGTACGACATGTGCGTCTCGTCGATGTACACCAGGAGCTCGGCGTCGGTCGCCGCGAGGTGCTCGCGCACGGCGTCGAGCTCGAACGTCGGGACGTTTTGAGGCTCGGTCGTCATGGGTGCGAGGCTGCCACAGCTCGCCCCGACAGGCGAGCGCACCCGCCCGCCAGCCGGGTCACGACCTCACGCCGAGGGGCCCTCGGCGGGCTCCGCCTCGGCCTCCTGCGGCGCCTCCTCGACCGCCCCGCCCTCCGCGGTCTCGACCGTCTCGGGCGCCGTCGCGGTCGGCACCTCGCGGGCCGTCTCGATCGAGGCCCCCGCACGCGCCTCCTTGCGCGGCTTGGACGCGGGCC
>SBGO01000332.1 GCA_006226565.1 Deltaproteobacteria bacterium
CCGCGCGCCGGCCAGGTGGTCGAGCGCCGGTTCCGCGTCGCCGACGCCAAGGGCCGCCGGGTGCAGATCACCGCCACCCAGGAGCTGCCCGACCAGGTCGGCGCGAGCGCCACCCGCAGCTGGCCCCCGGAGGCGGCCCCCGCGCCCGCCAGGTGGGCGCCGATCCCCCCGGTCCGCCACGGCTCCATCGAGGTCCACGAGGCCATCCGCCTGGCGCCCGGCAAGCCCCGCTGAGGTCCCCGTGGAGCTGCTCACCCACGTCACCTTCCTCGCCCCCGACTTCGAGGAGCCGGCCCCGCCCCGGCACGCCGGCGACGAGCCGGAGCCGGAGGTCCGCGAGCCGGTCCCGCCCGGCCGCGACATGGCGCGCTTCCTCGACCGGACCCTCGGCGAGCGCGGCTGGGAGGTCCTCAACCGCTGGACCACGCCCTACGGCCACGCCTTCGACGTCCGCCGCACCAAGCAGCGCTACGACATCGAGATCCAACGCGTCGAGGGCGACGAGGAGCGCTGGCTCGTCAGCGCCGTCCCGCGCCGCGGGCTCATCCCGTGGGGCAAGCGCGTCAAGGACAGCGACGAGCACACCCTGCTCCTGACCCACCTCCGCGGCCTCCTCGCCCAGGACCCGCGCATCGCCGAGCCCCGCTGGTACAGCGAGGACGACTGGAACGCCCCCGCGCGCGGCCCCGGCCACGACCTGCCGATCGCGTGAGCGTCGCCGCCCCGCCCGAGGCGCCCGCAGCCCCCAACCTGCGCGCGCTCCTGCCCGACGAGCTCGCCACCTGGCTCGGCGCCCACGGCGTCGCCTGCACGCTCGCCGAGGCGCGGAGCGTGCTCTCGCGCGAGCTCGCGTGCCGCCCCGACGAGCGCCCCAAGCGCGAGACGGTCAAGAAGGCCGTCCGCGACGCGGTCCGCGAGCTCGTCGACCACCGGCGGCTCACCGTGGTCGAGCGCGTCGAGGACCCCGCCGACGGCTTCGTGAAGTACCTCCTGCGCTCCCCCGACGGCGCGCTGAGCGAGGCCGTCCGCATCCCGCTCGAGAAGCCCGACACCTTCACCGTCTGCCTCTCGTCCCAGGTCGGCTGCGCGATGGCCTGCGACTTCTGCGCGACCGGCCGGCTGGGGCTCCAGCGCAACCTGGCGGCGTGGGAGATGTTCGACGCCTTCCAGATCGTCCGCGACGAGGCCCCCGGCCGGGTCACGGGCGCCGTCTTCATGGGCCAGGGCGAGCCGCTCCACAACTACGACGAGGTGCTCCGCGCCGCCCGCGTCCTGAGCGATCCTTCGGGCGGCCGCATCAAGGCCGAGGCGATCACGATCTCGACCGTCGGGCTCGTCCCCGCCATCCGCCGCTTCGCCGGCGAGGGCCACCGCTACCGCCTCATCGTCTCGCTGACCTCGGCCATCGAGGCGCGGCGCGCCACGCTCATGCCGGTGACGCGGAAGTACGGCCTCGACGAGCTCGCCGCCGCCATCCGCGAGGTCGCGCGGACGACCGGGGGCCGCGTCACCGTCGCCTGGGTCGTCATCGCCGGCGTCAACACCGGCGACGACGAGGTCGAGGCCCTACGCGCGCTGCTCGGCGACGTGCCGCTGCGGGTCAACCTCATCGACGTGAACGACGCCCGCCCCGACGGCTACCGGCGCGCCGACGAGGTCGAGATGGCGCGCTTCCGCGACGCCCTGTCCACCCTCGGCGTCCCCATCGTCCGGCGCTACTCGGGCGGCCAGGCCCGCCACGCCGCCTGCGGGATGCTCGCCGCCCGTCACTTCGAGTCGTCGACGACCGTCAGCTGACCGCCGGGGAGCTCCTCGTCCTCGACGAAGCCGGCCGCCCAGCGGCCCTCCGGGTCGGGATAGAAGGCGACCGGCGGCGAGGTGCCGCCCAGGGTGACGACCAGCCAGCCGCCCGGCACCCGCACGCGGCGCAGGTCGGGCCCGCCGCGCATCTTGACCTTCTCCCAGCGCGTCCCCTGCGGCTCCATGGCCTACCTCCCTTCGAGCGCCGCGAGCGCGGCGACCAGCCCTGCGATGTCCTCGGGGCCGTTGTAGAGCTGCGCCGAGACGCGGATGAGCCGCCTCGGCGGCGCCGGCCACGGCATGATCGGCACCTCGACGCGGTGCTCGCGCCAGAGCGCGTCGTTGAGCGCGTCGGCGTCCCCGTCCGGCAGCGGCAGCGCCGCCAGCGCCCCGATCATCTCCGCGCCGCACGGCGCCTCGGTGAGCCCCAGCGCCGCCATCAGCGCGTCGCGGTAGGCCAGCGCGAGCGCGTGGTTGCGCGCCCGCAGCGCGTCCCAGCCGCCCGGGACCAGCCCCGCGAGGTAGTCGATGGCGAAGGGGACGGTCAGGAACGCCGTCGGGTCGCCCGTCCCGGTCCAGTCGAACTCGAGCCGGAAGCGGCTCTGGCGGTCGTCGGGGAGCGAGTACCCGTGGGAGATGGTGAGCGGGTGCAGGCCGGCGCGGCGGTCGGCGCGGACGTGGAGGTAGCCCGAGCCCTTGGGCGTGCACAGCCACTTGTGGCAGTTGCCCGCGTAGTAGGCGGCGCCGAGGGCCGTGAGATCGATCGGGACCATCCCGGCGGCGTGGGCGCCGTCGACGAGCGTGTCGACGCCGCGCGCGGCGAGGGCCGGGACGAGGCGCTCGACCGGCAGGACGAGGGCGGTCTGGCTGGTCACGTGGTCGATGAGCGCGAGGCGCGTGCGCGGCCCGACGGCCCCGAGGACCGCCTCGACCACCGCGTCCGGCGTGACGCCCGCGAAGGGGAGCGGCACGACCCGGACCGTCGCGCCGGCGCGCCCGGCGTGGTAGCGGGCGGCGTTGGTGCAGGCCCGGTAGCCGTGGTCGGTGACGAGGATCTCGTCGCCCGGCGACAGCGCCAGCGACGCGAGCGCGGTGTTGACGCCCTCGGTCGCGTTCGACGCGAAGGCGAGCCCGTCCGCGTCGGCGCCCAGGAACGCCGCGAGCGCCTCGCGGGCGGCGTCGAGGAGGCCCGGGAGGCGGCGCGCCAGGAAGTCGACGGGCTGCCGCTCGAGCTGGGCGCGGAGCTCGGCCTGGTGGTCGAGGACCGCGCGCGGGCAGGCGCCGAAGGAGCCGTGGTTGAGGAAGGTGACGTCCGGGTCGAGCGACCACAGGTCCCGCAGCGAGGTCATTCGGCGCTCCGCGGCAGGGCGTAGGTGACGGTGGCGTGGGCGACCGGGCGCGGGTCGCCGGCCGAGGTCAGCACCACCCGCCCGACCGCCAGCGCCCGCCCGAGGCGGAGCAGCTCCGCGCGGGCGTGGACGTCCCGGGCGGCCGGTCGGCGCAGGAAGTCGATGTGGAGGCTCGACGTGACCGCGAGGGGCTGGCGGCCGACGTGGGTGAGCACGAGGAAGTACATCGCCGTGTCGGCCAGGGTCATCAGCGTCGGCCCCGACACGGTGCCGCCGGGGCGCAGGTGCTCGTCGGAGAACGGCAGCACCAGCTCGACCCAGCCCTCGCCCGAGGCGGCGAGCCACGACGCGGCGTCGCCCGCCTGGGGGAAGTGCTCGGCGATCAGCGCGGCGATGCCGGCCGCGTCCAGCTTCGGGGTCCACGCCTCGCTCACGCCCTGCCCTCCTCGCTCTCGAGCCGCGCCAGGAAGCGCCGCGCGAAGGCCCACGCGTCGCCGGGCCAGCGCGCCGACACGTAGCGCCCGTCCTCGACGACGAAGGTCGCGCCGTCGTCGTCGCGGGTGCCGCGCTTCGTCAGCGTGCGCGGGCCGCGCTCGAAGAGGCTCGGGTCCCCCAGCGCGGCGACGACCTCGTCCTGCACGTAGGCCGGATAGGTCCGGTAGTAGCGCCCGAGCTTCCAGAAGGTCAGGAGATAGGCCGAGCGCTCCATGTACTTCGGGAGGCAGGTCGTCCGCGTCCCCGCCAGGACCGACCGGCCCGTCGCCGGGTCCGGCGACCGCGCCAGCGCCAGGACGCCGTGGCAGATGGCCGCCACCGGCCGGCCCGTCGCCCAGAAGGCGGCGATCCTGGCCTGGAGCGCCTCGCTCCCGAGGTACTGGCGCATCCCGGGCGCGTGCCCGCCCGGCAGCAGGAGCCCGGCGTAGTCCTCGACGGCGACGGCGTCCCAGCGCGTCGGCGCGCGGAACGCCTCGGTCTGCTCGAGCTCGCGGTAGCACGCCAGCGCGTCGGGGCGGGCGCCGAGCTTGCCGAAGAGCACGCCGGTCAGGAGCCGCGGGTCGCACGCCGGCGTCGCGCCGCGCTCGGTGGCGAAGACCACCTCCCAGCCGGCCTCCGTCAGCACCTTCCACGGGACGGCGACCTCGGTCGTGTCGAAGTCGTGGTCGGGCAGCGGGACGAGGATCTTGCCGGGCAAGGCTGGCTCCGGTCGGGCGGGGTGGCCGCCATCCTACGACCCGGCCCGGGCGAGGCCAAGCCCGGCCGGCGCGGTCGTCTCGCGCGGTCCCGCGCGTCGCGGTAGATCGATCTCCAGCCTCGTCCGTCGTAGCCCCGACCCGCGCCCCTGGAGCCCCGATGCGTCGCGCCCTCCTCCCGCTCGCCAGCCTCGCCGCGGTCGCGCTGCTCGCGACCGCCGGCCCCGCCGCCCACGCCAAGTGCGCCGCGCCGAGCCCCTTCATCGCGGCGCCCGACGACGGCGTCGTGCCGCCCGAGCCCTTCGTCTTCGTGTTCACGCCCGCCGCGATGGAGCTGCGCGAGGTGCGCGCCCTCGGTCCCGACGGCGCGGTCATCGGGGTCGAGCACGTGAAGCTCCCGGGCACCGAGAGCTGGAACGTGGCGCGGCTCCGGGTGAAGACCGCGACGCCCGGCAAGATCACGGTCGTCGCCACGATCCGCGCCTGGGGGGATCGCACCTGGGAGATCCGCCGCGAGCTGACCGTCGCCCTGCCGCTCAAGTACCCGCTCCCGCGCGCCGGCGCCCCGACGAAGCTGAAGCCGACGACCACGGTGGCGGACCTCGGGGTCAGCCACTACCGCTGGACGTGCAGCCACGAGAGCGTGCGCCGGCTCGGTGTCGAGGTCCTCACGTCCCTCGGCAAGCACGTCGCGCCGGCCTATCGCGTCGACGTGCTCGTGGGCGGTGAGGTCCGTCGCACCTCGGTCTTCCCGAGCGCGAGCGACCGCTTCTTCGCCTTCGGCGACGACAAGCCGCCG
Organism: Deltaproteobacteria bacterium; assembly: GCA_006226565.1. Lineage (GTDB taxonomy): Bacteria > Myxococcota_A > UBA9042 > PHBI01 > PHBI01 > PHBI01. The sequence continues at coordinate 5,139 of SBGO01000332.1, forward strand.
GCGGCCGCGGTCCTGGCCCTCGGGCACATCAACTGCTTCGGGTCGAGCTTCGACTGGCGCGGCGTCGACGCGGTCGACGTGCGCGTCACGGCCCTCTTCCCCGACGGCGACGAGGTCGCCAGCGCCGTCACCCGCGTCGCCGCGCCCTGAGCCCCGGAGCCCCCATGCTGCGCCCGACCCTCGCCGCCCTGCTCGCCGCCGTCGCCGGCCTCGCCG
>SBGO01000338.1 GCA_006226565.1 Deltaproteobacteria bacterium
CGCCCCCGCCGCCGCCGGTCGCGGAGGCGGCGGCCACGGACGAGGCGCCGGCCGCGACGGCGCCCGACGAGGAGCCGTGGAACTGGGAGCGGCTGGTCGCGCGCATCGAGCGCACGAGCCCGCTGATGCGCGCGGCGCGGCAGGACCTCGCGACCTTCGAGGCGAAGCTCTCCCAGGCCGAGTGGGCGTGGTTTCCGACCTTCAAGCTCGAGGGCTCCGGGACCGTGACGCCGCGCATCACGGGGGACGCGCTCAAGAGCGAGACCGACTGGGACCACATCGGCTACTTCCTCAGCGTCAAGCTCGAGATGGCGCAGCCGCTCTGGACCTTCGGCAAGATCGCGGCGCTCAAGGAGGCGGCGCAGCGGGGCATCGACGTCGGCAAGGCGCAGATCGAGGCGGCGCGCTGGGAGCTCCGGGTCATGGCGCGCAAGGCCTACGAGGGGCGGATGCTGGCGCGCCAGCTCGACAAGATCCTCGACGACGGGCGGGGCTGGATCGAGAAGGCGGAGAAGCGCATGGAGCGGCTCCGCGCCGAGGACTCCGACGAGTACGACCAGCTCGAGCACCTGCGCCTCAAGTCGCGGGTGGCGGACTTCCACGTCCTCGACGTGGAGAACAAGCTCCTCAACGTCCGCGCGCTGCAGGGGCTGCGGCTCCTGCTGTCGCTGTCGGCGGACACCGAGGTGCGGCTCGTCGACGAGCCCTTCGAGCCCGTCACCTACGAGCTGCTGCCGGTCGAGCGCTACGTCGCCGTGGCGATGCAGCACGAGCCGAGCCTGATGGTCGCGCGCACCGGCGCGAAGGCGCAGCGCGCGCTGGCCGACGCCAAGGAGGCGGACCTGTGGCCGGACCTCGCCCTCGTCGGTGAGGTCGGGCTCCGCCGGGCCAACGAGGTCGTCGACCAGCCGTCGTCCTTCGCCAACGACCCCTTCAACGGGCGTCCGGCGGGGGCGGGGCTCGTGCTGCGCTGGAACCTCGACGTGCCCCAGCGCCTCTTCAAGGCCGAGGAGGCGCGGGCGAAGGCGCTCAAGATCTCGGCCCAGGCCGACCTTCAGCGCGACCTCGTCGAGCTGAAGGTGCGCCAGCTCTATCAGGACCTCGAGAACAAGCGCACGCTCCTCGAGGTGTTCAGCGAGGCCCAGAAGGCGTCGCAGGGCTGGCTCACCGCCACCTGGGACACCTACGACGCGGGCTTCGGCAACTTCCGCGACGTGATGGACGCGTTGGTGCAGTTCTACGCCAAGAAATTCGGGTACTTGCAGATGGTGTACGAGCACAACCTGCTGGTCCTGGAGTTGAGCCGCGCCATCGGCTACGACATCACCCGGCCGCTGCCGGGCGGGTGAGCAGGCGCAGGGGCGAGCGGGCGCGTGGCAGGGAAGCCGCGCGGGCCGGGTTTGAATTCCATGGGGATGGCGGCGTCCGAGCGGGTCGGCCGCGGCCCCGGACAAGGAGCGAGAGGATGCGCAGGCGAAGCTGGATGAAGATGGTGATGGCGTTGGTGGTGACGGTCCTCGCCGGCGCGAGCGCGCACGCTGCGGCGCCCGATGGCGAGGCGGCCGCGGCGCCCGCCGACGGGGACGCGAAGATCCTCGGCCCCAAGGAGCGGATCGACGAGGTCTACGCCACCATCGCGAAGGCGACGCAGACGGTGTCGACCCAGGACGAGCTGGTCGAGGCGCTGACGTCGACCCTCGACGACCTGATGGACTACGAGGCGTTCGCCAAGCGGACGCTCAAGACCTCGTGGCCGAACCTGACCAAGGCCCAGCGCGACACCTTCATGGATCGCTTCAAGAAGCTCGTGGTCGTGGTCTACGCCAAGCGCTTCAAGCCGCGCACCGCCTTCGAGGTGGGCTGGCGCGAGGACGGCGTGAAGTACCGGAGCGAGGAGAAGAAGCAGGCCAAGGTGCTCTCGGTCATCACCGGCAGCTCCGTCTCCGCCGACGTCGACTACTACATGAACCTGGGCGGCACGGCGGCGAAGGACCGCTGGTTCGTCTACGACTTCGAGATCGACAAGGTCTCGATGGCGCTCAACTGGCGCCGCCGCTTCGAGAGCATCATCAAGAAGGACGGCTTCGACGCGCTGATCGCCAAGATCCAGTCGCGCATCGACCGCGACGAGGACGAGGACTGAGCTCGCGCGTCGCCCCTCTCGCGGGCGCCTGGAATCGAAGAAGGCGGGGTCGACACCCCGCCTTTTTTGATGCCCCGGGCTCGTGATGCGCCGGCGATTGCGGTCCGGAGACGCTGGACCTGGTCGACTCTCCCCAATCGTCGGCGAAGCCGACACGCTTCCCCCGCGTCAGCGGGGGCGCGGCGTAGCCGCGATGGGGGGAAGCGAGCGCAGGAGGCGCCTGGAGCGGCTCGAGCAGAGGGTTCCCGCCGCGGGTCTCGACCGCAGGTGCGCGCTCGCGCGTGCCTGAGGTCGGGACCCGCGGTGGGATGCGCGAGCCGTTCCACTGGGGCGCCTCTGGAGCGAGCGCATCTGATCGTAAGAAAGGCGGGGTGTCGACCCCGCCTCTCTCACGTCACACGCTGCGTCGGCGCGTCAGTCCTTGCACTTGCGCGTGCCGAGCTTCTTCTCGACGGCCTCGATCTGGTCGAGGATCGTGGAGTCCCGCGGGTCCACCTGCTGGACCTCCTTGAGCTCCTCGAGCGCGCCCCGGCAGTCCTTCTGGCGCAGCTTGTTGTCGGCGTTCATCAGCATCGTGGGCTTGCTCGCCACGAGCTGCGCCAGCTCGCCGCGGGCCTCCTCGTAGTAGATGCTGGCCTCGGCGATCTCGCGGAGGAGCCGCGCGGCCTGGCCGCGCTTGAGCTCGATCCGGAGCTTCCGCGCCTGGTCGAGGAGGTCCTTGTCGCGCTTCCAGACCTTGATCTGGTTGATGGCCTTCTGCGCCTCGGCATTGAGCGGGTCGCGGTCGACGACCTGGTTCCAGGTCTCGAGGGCGAGGTCCCACTGGCGGTTCTTCACCCGCTCGTTGCCCATGTCGATGAGCGCCAGGATCTCCTTCTTCTTGCGCTCGCGCTCCTCGGCCTCGTGGTCGACCGAGGTGTCCGGCTGCTGCACCACCGGGCCGGGCTTGGCCGGGTCGCTCGAGCCGAAGAGCTCGTTGTGGAAGATCGCGACGAGGATCGCGCCGAGCACCAGCACGGCCCCGACGACCGACAGCACCATCCAGAGGTTGCGCGGGCTCTGCCGCCGCGGCGCGCCCCAGTCGTCGTCGTAGGCCGGCTGCACGCCCACGGTGGCGAAGCGCCGATCGCCCGGGCTCGTCCCGGTGCGCTCGCGCATGGCCGCCGGCGACGGCCGCGACGGCGCCCGATCGGCCGCGTCCGGGATCTCGAGCAGGAACTCGACGTTGCCGAAGCGCACGATGTCGCGGTGGTTGAGGGTCGCGATGTCGATGCGGTCGTCGTTGACGAAGGTCCCGTTCGAGCTCTTCAGGTCCTCGAGGGTCAGCGAGCCCGAGCGCTCCACCGTCAGCTTCGCGTGGATGCGGCTGACGCTCGGGTCGATGATGGTGATCGTGCAGTCCTTGCCGCGCCCGACCAGGCTGACCTTCCGCTGGATGCGGAAGACCTGGTTGGCGAACGCGAGGTTGCGCCCGATGAGGCGGCAGAACGTCCGATCCTCTTCGGTCACCGCCTCCGCATCGGACTCGATGTGGAGGTAGTAGTCGCCGATCTTGATCTGCGCCGAGCGCTGGATCTGGTAGACCTCGTGGATTCGGCGGCCGTTGACGAAGACGCCATTGGACGAGTTCAGGTCCTCGACGTAGCAGCGGCCATCGGCCGTGTACAGACGCGCGTGGCGACGCGAGACGTTGTCGGACGGCAGGATGATGTCCGAGTTGTGCGACCGCCCGATGTAGAACTCGCCCTCTTCGAAGGAATACTCGTCGGCAATGCCGCCGTGCTTGTCTTCGATGATCAGGGTGAACAATCGACTACCGTCCCGTCCGTCCCGCGCGTCGGGTACCGGAGCCGTTCCTGCGGTGCAAGGTCAGCGCCGGCGATTAATGGGGGAGCCTCCGCGGGACGCTCCCGCGGAGTGGCGATTGGGCACGACGCCCAGCGATGGGTTCTCGATCACGGGTGCTTCGCCACGACGCGGTGGCTGAAGCCATCTTTGCCGCCCGCCACGGCGACGAGCTGCGAGACCATGACGTCGCCGGTCCCGGTCCGCGCGAGGCAGACGACGAGATCGAAGGCCTCTCCGACGATGAAGCGACCGCGGTCGCCCTGACCGCCGTTGGCGAGGTCGATCTGCATGGCGAGGCGGCGCAGCAGGCGATCCGGGTCACCGTCGCGGGCCGCCACCAGGAGCGGCGCGCCCCCGGAGAGCGCGAGCGACATGACCGCGATGATGTTGTCGGCGTCGATGTCGTCGACGACCACCCGGTCCGGGCGGAGGCGGGTGACGCTGCCGTAGAGGGCGACGTGGTCGTTGGCGGTGGACCGCCGCGCGACGCGCGCCAGGTCCGGCTGGGGAGCGACGATCTCGTGGCCGTCCCCGACCACGACGAGGCGCTCGTCCGATCCCGCGAGCCCGACGATCGCGTTCAGGAGCGTCGTCCGCCCCGAGCCCGGAGGCCCGGCGATGACGATGTTCTTGCCCTCGGCGACCGCGGCCTCGATGCCCTTGGCCATCGTCTCGTTGAGCCCGCCCGCGGCGACCAGATCGGCCAGCGACGGGCGCAGGCGCGACGGCCGGCGCAGCATCAGGAGCGCCCCGTCGGTCGCGATCGGCGCGCTGACCACCGTCAGGCTCGCGCCGGTCGGCAGCGTCGCCTCGACCACCGGGCCCAGCGGCCCCTCGGGGACGCCGGCGTCGGTGAGGAGCCGGCGCAGCACCCGCTCGTAGCTCGTGTGGCTCGAGAAGACGCGGCCCGACGGCTCGGCCGGCCCAGCGCCGCGCCAGACGCGCAGCACGTCGGGGCCGTCCACGGCGATCCGGGAGACCTCGTCGTCGGCGAGCAGGTCGGCGAGCGGTCCGAGCCCGACCGCCTCGGTGACCGCGTCGGCCACGAGGGCGTCGCGCTCGACGTCCTCGGCGATGCGACCGGCGTCGACCGCCTTGGCGACGAAGGCCTCGGCGATGCGGTTGGCCTCCTCCCAGGTCAGCTCGCGGCCGTTCGACGCCGCCTCGATCCCCTCGAGGACCACGGCGACGGTCGCGTTCCACTCGGCCCAGGCGTCGAGCTCCGCCTCCTCGTCCCCGTAGGGCTCGGGCTCGGGCTCGGGCGGGGGCGCGGGGGCCTTGACCTCGCGCTTGGGCTCGACGCGCTTCTTGACCACCGGCTTGGGCGGCTCGGGCG
>SBGO01000273.1 GCA_006226565.1 Deltaproteobacteria bacterium
CGCCACGAAGCTCACCGAGGGCTCCCGAGGTCGCGCCGCCGAGGGCAGCGGGGCCGACGCGCTGTGGGCGGCGGGGCCCGGCAGGGGGCCGGACACCGACACCGACGCCGGGGTGGCGCCCCCGAGCAGCACGGTCACGTCATAGACCCCGTCGTGCTCGCGGGCCTCGCCCGGGGTCGCCTTGGCCGAGCGACACCAGGCCTCCAGGTCCTTCGGGAAGGCCGGGTCGTCCGCGAGGATGCGGATCACCGCGGGCGCCCCGGCCGTCTTGCGGGCGGCCTTGGCGAGCTCCATCACCGGCACCGGGCACTGCTTGCCGCGCAGGTCGAGCTCGATCTGCTCCGCGGCGCCGGCGCCCGGCTGGGTCGACGGGCGCGGCCCGCGCGCGGAGAGCGGAGCCAGGGCCGGCGGGGCCGGCGGCGCGAGCGCGGAGGGCTCGAGCGCCGTCCCGTTCGGCGGCACCTCGGCCCCGTTGACCAGGACGAGCGCGCGGAGCACGGCGCCGTCCTGGCGCTCGCTCGCGATCTTGGCCTTCGTCGCCCGGGCCCACGCATGCAGGTCCGCGCTGAAGGCCGGGTCGTCGGCCTGGACCCGGATGAGGCCCGGCCGTCCCCCCAGGGTCCCGACGGTGCCCGTCAGCTTCATGATGGGCTCGGGGCACTGCATCCCGCGACAGTCGAGCTCTCGCTCAGAGGTCAGTTCGGCGGCGCGCATCACATCTCCTCATCGACAAAGGCGGCCCGATCGGGGTCCGTCGTCTCGCGACCGACCCGAGGCGCCAGCTGGCGCCGCGCGTTCACGAGCTCCACGCGCAGTCGGTCGTAGCGCTGGCGGATGCGCCGGCTGCGGCCGAGGAGCGCCTGCACCGTGCGGGTGACCTCGAGCGGCGCGACGGGGAGCACCAGCTGGTGGTCGACGCCGGCGAAGTTCGCCGCCGAGTGGAGCATCTCGGCGTTGAGGTGGGTCGAGACCAGCATCTTGCAGATCTCTCCGCGCTCGGCGAGCGAGTAGAGGAGGTCGTCCTGCAGGATCACGTGGAGGTCGCCGAAGACCACCAGCCACGGCTCGGGGACGTGCCCGCTGAGGAGCCAGTCCGTCCACTGCGTGCGCTCCTCGGGGTCGATGCGGACGACCTCGGTCCCGACGCAGGCGGACTGAATCAGGCGGATGGTCTCCTCGGTGACCCCGGGATCGTTGCAGAAGACCCAGACCACAGGGCGCTGCGACGAGAGCCGGAGGGAGGCGGAGGAGACCGGCTCGGCGGCCTCGTGGCTCGCCGCGGCGAGCTCCTCGAGGGCGACCGCGCGCGCGATCTCCGCCTCGATGGTGGGGTCGCGGAGCGCGTCGGGCACCTCGTGGGCGACGAGGTCGGCGAGCGGCAGGGCGTCGAGCGCGGCGACGAAGGCCAGGGCGCTGTCGACGCGCTGGGTCGGGTCCAACGCGATCGCGCGCGCCACGAGCGCGCTCAGCTCCGGCGGGGCGGCGATGAGCTCGCCCACGAGCTTCGGCTCGCGGCGCTGGCGCTCCCAGACCGTCTGGGCGTCGCGCCCGGTGAAGGGGAGCTGACCCGTCAGCGCGTTGTAGAGGATCACGCCGGCCGAGTAGAGGTCCGACGCGACCGTCGGCGCGCCGCCGGCCAGCACCTCCGGCGCGGTGTACTCCGGCGTCCGGATGGGGGCCCGGTCCTCGCCGAAGGGCGGCGACTGGTCGGCGGCGAGCGAGGCGACGCCGTAGTCGAGCACGGTCACGTGGTCCCGCTGGCCGTCGTGCTCGCTGAGCATCACGTTGGTCGGCTTCACGTCGCGGTGGACGACGCCCAGGCGGTGGGCCTCGGCGAGCGCGAGCAGGATCTGCCGCACCACGTGCACGCTCCGGAGCAGGCCCAGGGACCCGCGCGACGTGATGACGTCGTGGAGCGACTGGCCACGGATGTACTCGGTGATGAGGCACGACCCTTCGCGGCCGTTGATCTTCCCCTCCCCCGAGTCGAGGATGCGGACGTTGTTCGGGTGCCGGAACAGCGACAGCGCGTTGACCTCCCGCCGGCAACGCTCGGACAGCACCGGGTGGTCGGTGAAGACGAACTTCAGCACGACGTCGCGGTCGAGCGTCTCCTGCTTTGCCAGGAAGACAATCGAGTGTGACTTGCGGCTGAGCTGGCGCAACACCCGATATCGGCGCTGCCGCAAGGTCATGACGAACGCCTGGAGATCCGGCGTCGAGGGTGACTCGAAGCGGTATTGCACGGGCCCTCCGACGGGACGCCAGCCGCAACCCGGACATCCCGAACAACCGGTGGGTAAGAGTACCTTGGTTGGGCTCGACCATCCCTCCGGGGCCAAGGCTCCTTCAAGTCTTTTCTTGCCCCAAATCGATCTGGCGCCCGCCGCGCGGCGAGCGTGCAATGCGAAGTGCCCTTGCGCGTGCTCAATGAATGATGAATGTGACCGATCGGTTACGACGCAGCGCGTCGAAAATACGATCGTGAACCCCGGTTGCGCCCCCGGTGTGTCATGCAAGTGTTTGATAAGCTGTGAAATTTGCGCGGCCCGCAAGGCGTCTTCGGACGCGGGACGAGGCCTCGCGCATGGAGCACGGCGGGCTTCGTGCGTATTCTGAGTCCCGTTCAGCCCCTTTCTGGTGTGTGCCGATTGATGTGGCGCAATATTCGCGAAGTCGCGAAAGAGGCGGCCGGCAGCACCACCACGCCCACAAGCGATATCGAACATTTGGGATATAGGGTGAATGGTTCGACGGCGATATAATCGCCGGCAGACCCGGTCTTCCCGACGCACTCCGATCCCGTTCGAATCCAGGACCCCCGACGCCCCCCGGACGACCGTCACGTCGAGGGGCTGCGGCCGCAGCGCGCTTGACCCGACTTGGCGCCGGGTGGTCTGCTCACGCCGTCAGGGCGCGCCGAGTCCGTGCGGGAGGACGTCGCGCGGCCCGCGCGCTCGGGAAGGTGACCCATGAACGCTCCCTCGCATCGCCTCCTCCTCGCGACCGCGCTCATCGGCCTCGCCGGGCTGGCGGCCGGCTGCGGCTCCGACCCCGGCGCGGGCACCGACACGACCTGCGTCCCGGAGTGCGGGGACCGCGTCTGCGGCTTCGACCCGGTGTGCGGGACCTCCTGCGGCATCTGCGCCGCCGGTGCCCCGTGCGACGACGGCCAGTGCGTCGCCGCCTGCGTCCCGAAGACCTGCGCGGAGGTCGGCGTCACCTGCGGCGCGGCCGACGACGGCTGCGGGGGCACCCTCGCGTGCGACCTCTGCGCCCCCGGGACCCGCTGCGAGGGCGACGCCTGCGCCGCCGTCACCTGGCCCGCCCGGAGCTGCGACCTCACCGTCGCCTTCACCCCCGAGCCCGGCGCCACCGCCGTCGCGCTCGCCCACGAGGCCAACGGCTGGAGCGACACCGCCGACCCCATGGCCGACCCCGACGGCGACGGCGTCTTCACCGTCACCCTCAGCCCCGGCGACGCCCTCGTCTCCGGCTACCGCTACGCCTACAAGGTCGTCGTCGACGGCGCCTGGTTCCTCGATCCCGCCTCCACCCTGCGGAAGTATCACGGCGTCTGCCTCAACAGCGCCTTCGAGCTGCCCGACTGCAACGCCGGCCCCACGATCACCGTCCTCGCCGCCGACGTCGACGCCGCCGCCCGCACCGCGGACGTGCGCTTCACCCTCGAGACGGCCGCGGACGGCGCGCAGCCCGACGCCATCCGCGTCCTCCTCGACGGCGCCGAGGTCCACACGAGCGCCGTCACCACCTCCGACGACCCGCTCGAGATCGCCGTCCACCTCGCCAACTTCGGCCCCGGCAAGCACCGCGTGTCCCTGCGCGCCACCGACAGCGCCGGCCGCGCCGCCGAGCCGGTCGACCTTCCGCTGTGGTTCGAGGAGACCGACTTCGACTGGCGCGACAGCACCCTCTACATGATCCTCATCGACCGCTTCGCCAACGGGCGCACCGACGACGACGCCCCCGTCGGCGACCCGGTCCTGCCGCCCGCGGACTGGCACGGCGGCGACCTCTGGGGCGCCGCCGCCGCCGTCGAGGACGGCTACTTCGACCGCCTCGGCGTCGACGTCATCTGGCTGAGCCCCGTCAATCGCCAGGTCAACGGCCACTTCCTCGGCCGCGACGACGGCCGCGACTACTCCGCCTACCACGGCTACTGGCCCGTCCGCGGCCGCGAGGTCGACCCCCGCTACGGCGGCGACGACGCCCTCCACGCCTTCGTCGACGCCGCCCACGCCCACGGCATCCGCGTGCTCCTCGACCTCATCAACAACCAGGTCCACGAGCAGCACACCTACTACTGGCAGCACCCCGACTGGTTCCGCGGCGAGTGCGTCTGCGGCATCGACCCCGGCTGCGACTGGAGCGAGCGCCCCCTCGACTGCCTCTTCGCCAGCTACCTCCCCGACATCAACTGGCGCGTGCGCGCCGCCGAGGACCAGTTCATCGCCGACGCCCTCTTCTGGGTCGACGCCTTCGACGTCGACGGCTTCCGCATCGACGCCGTCAAGCACGTCGAGACGAACAGCATCTACAACCTCCGCGCCCAGCTCGCCCGCCGCTTCGAGCAGGGCGGCGCCCGCCACTACCTCGTCGGCGAGACCGCCGTCGACCAGTCCGCCAGCGCCGACTACGGCTGCGACGAGGTCTACGAGGACGGCTACAGCTGGGTCGACGCCTACGTCGGCCCCAACGCCCTCGACGGGCAGTTCGACTTCCCGACCCACCACCGGATGCAGGAGAGCCTGCTCGCCGACACGCTCGACTACGACGTCCTCGAGACCGTCGTGGCCGACGCCGCCGCGCGCTACCGCAGCGACGCCCTGCACGTCACCTTCCTCGGCACCCACGACTCCTCGCGCATGGCGAGCCTCGCCGCCGTCGACCCGGCGCGCTACTGCACCTGGCCCGAGGAGGGCGGCGACTGCGCCGCGCTGCCCGGCGTCTCCGACGACGCGGCCGTCTACGCCCGCCTCGCGCGCGCCATGACCCTCCTCTTCACGCTGCCCGGGCGGCCGCTCGTCTACTACGGCGACGAGGTGGCGCTCCCCGGCGGCCGCGACCCCGACAACCGCCGCGACATGCCGTGGACCGGCGACCTCGCCGCCCTCGCGCTCAGCGACACGGCGCTCTCCGACGCCCAGCTCGCGCTCCGGGACCGCGTCGCGGCCCTCGGCACCGCCCGCCGCGAGAGCCTCGCCCTGCGCCGCGGCCAGCGCTTCGTCCTGCTCGCCGAGCCGACCCTCTACGTCTACGGCTACGCGACCGCCGATCCGACGGCGGACC
>SBGO01000226.1 GCA_006226565.1 Deltaproteobacteria bacterium
CGCCGTCTCGCGCCGCCGCCGCCCGGTCCCCGGCCGCGACGGCCTCCACCTCCGAACGGCGCGCCTCGACCTCGGCGGCCTCCGCGCGCGTGCGCGCCACCTGCGCCACGGCCTCCGCCTCGAGCGCGCGGTTCTTTTCGTCAACGATGTTGACATAGGAGAGGATCCCGAGCGCCACCAGGAGGAGCGCCGCGATCCCCGCCACCGCCAGCGCCACCTTGTGCTTGGCCGCCCAGCGCCTGAGCAGCTCGCGGAAGCGGTAGGTGTACGCGTGCACCCGCCCACCGGTCAGCCACGCGCGCACCTCCTCGGCCAGCTCCGCGGCGTCGGCGTAGCGCCCCGCCGGGTCGCGCGACAGCGCCTTCTCCGCGACGGCCGCCAGCTCGGGCGGCGCCTCGGGACAGCGCTCGCGCACCGGGGTCAGCGGCGCCTTGAGCACGGCGAGCAGCAGATCGAGCGTGTTCGCCGCGGTGAACGGCGGGGTTCCGGTGAGGATCTCGTAGAGCACCGCGCCGAGCGAGTAGACGTCCGAGCGCGCGTCGACCGCGGCGAGGTCGCCCTGCGCCTGCTCGGGGCTCATGTAGAGCGGCGTCCCGAGGAGCGTCCCGTCGGCGGTGTGGGTCTGCTCGGCCTCGCGCAGCTCCTCGAGGGCCCGCGCCATCTCGGCGGCGCGCGGGTCGTCGGTGCCGGCGGGCTTGGCGAGCCCCCAGTCGAGGACGACCGTCTCGCCGAAGGCGCCGACCATGACGTTGTCGGGCTTGATGTCGCGGTGGACGACGCCGCGGCTGTGCGCGTAGGCGATGGCGTCGCACAGGTCGGCGTAGTGCTTGAGGAGCCGGAGCCGCCCGTCGAGGTCGCGCGTGGCCCGCAGCGCCTCGGACAGCGTGCGCCCGCGGACGACCTTCATCGCATAGTAGAGCGTCCCGTCCGGGCGCCGCCCGAGCTCGTAGACCGGGATGATGTTCGGGTGCTCGAGCTGCCCGGTGACGCGCGCCTCGCGCAGAAAGCGCGTCGTCTGGAGGGACATGCGCTGATCGGTGTCGGCCGGATCCGTGTCGCGGCGCGGCAGCAGCTCCTTGATCGCGACCTCACGCCCGATGTGCTCGTCGAAGGCGACGACGACGCGCCCGATCCCCCCGCGGCCGAGCTCGATCGTGTCCGCGTCGGGGTGGCCCGGCGGCAGATCGCGCCGCTTGCCGAGGGTGTAGCGCCCGGGATGCTCCCAGGTCACGGCGGCGAGGTCCGCCCGCGTCTCGGCGTCGCTCGCGGTGACGCGCCCATCGTCGGCCACCGTCACGGCCCCGCCGAAGGTCTCGTAGAGCGCGTTCTCCCCGCCGACGCGCGCCAGCGCCGCGCGGAAGTCCCCGCCGCTCTCGCGCACCAGCTCCTCGCCCATCGTCCGGATCAGGGCGAGCTGGGCCGGGCTCACGGCGCCCGACTCCACCAGCGTGTCCGACAGGGGGCGCCCCGGCTCCTCGGCGAGCGTGTCACCGGCCGCCGCCAGCCGCTCCCCGTGCGCCAGCCCGTGCCGCGACGCCAGCACCCCAACGAGAACCTCTTGCTCGCGAGCGTTCATGATCTTCGACCTCGTCTCGTGGCCCCATTGAAGGAGCCTTCGGTCCGTTGCGCAAGGTGACAACGACGTTGGCGGGAGGGACGACCCGGGCCCGCGGATTTTCAGCTTTTCAGTCGTCCTGTTGCGTCCGTGTGGACACGCGCACTACGCTGCTGGTGTGAACCGTCACCACGCCAACGCCTCCATGGCGGCCTCCAGCGCCGTCGTGTTCGTAGCCTGCTGTCTCACGGCATGGCCTCTCCTGTCTGCCTGCCCCGGAGGCGACACCTCCGGCACGGTGGAGGACGTCGCCGACACCGGCGAGGACGTCGTCCTCCCCGACGTGTCGGACACGGCCGAGGTCGCCGACACGGCCGACACCGCCGACGCCGCCGACACGGGTGAGGCAGACGCCGATGGGGCCGTCCCCGACACGAAGGAGCCCTGCGAGGGCTGCCTCGGCTGGCCGTGCCAGGGCAACGACGACTGCCTCAGCGGCTACTGCGTCCAGGGGCCCGAGGGGCGCTGGTGCTCGAAGACCTGCACCGAGGCGTGCCCGGTCGGCTGGAGCTGCCTGCCGATCGGCGGCGGCATCGACGTCGCCTTCATCTGCGTCTACGGCCACACGCCGTACTGCGCGCCGTGCGACGCCAACGCCGACTGCGTCGACCCGATGAACCCCACCGCCGGCCACCGCTGCCTCGAGCTCGCCGCCGGCGAAGGCGCCTTTTGCGCCACCGTCTGCAACGGCGACCTCGACTGCCCCGAGGGCGCCAGCTGCCACGCGAACGAGGAGGCCGGCGGGAGCTACTGCCAGCCCGACGACGGCACCTGCGAGTGCACCCTGTGGGCGACCTCGACCGGCGCCGCGACGAGCTGCGTCGCGACCTCCGAGGCCGGCATCTGCGAGGGCCAGCGCGTCTGCGACGACGACGGGCTGACGGCCTGCGACGCGCCGGAGCCGGTCGCCGAGCGCTGCGACGGCGTGGACAACGACTGCGACGGCGAGACCGACGAGGACTTCGCCGAGCTGGGCGAGCCCTGCGACGGGCCCGACGACGATCTGTGCGCCCTTGGGGTCTGGACCTGCGGCGAGGACCACGCGCTGACCTGCGTCGGGGACGACACGCCGCGCGTCGAGCGCTGCAACGACATCGACGACGACTGCGACGGCGAGACCGACGAGAGCTTCCCCGAGGACGGCGCCCCCTGCGACGGCGGCGACGCCGACGCCTGCCTCGACGGCGTCACCGTCTGCGTCGGCGGCGCCCTCGCCTGCGACGACGACGAGGCGTCGGTCGCCGAGGTCTGCAACGGCGAGGACGACGACTGCGACGGGCTCACCGACGGGGAGGACGCCAGCCTCGTGCGGACCCCGTGCGAGGACCAGGAGGGCGTCTGCGCCGGATCCCTCCACACGACCGGCGAGTGCCAGGACGGCGCCTACCTCCCGTGCGTCGCCGGCGACTATCAGGCGACGGCGGCGACCTGGACGGCCGGTCCGGAGACGGCGTGCAACGGCCTCGACGACGACTGCGACGGCCTGACCGACGAGGACTTCGACCTGACCCAGGCCGACGGCAGCGTCGTGACCGGCATCGGCGCCGCGTGCGGGCTCGGCACCTGCGGGGGCGGGACGACGGTCTGCAACACGGCCGGCGACGGCATCACCTGCCCCACCGACAGCGCCGCCGCCGCGGAGACCTGCGACGCCGTCGACAACGACTGCGACGGCCTGACCGACGCCGAGGACGAGGATCTGGTGCGGGTCCCCTGCGACAACCAGCTCGGGGTCTGCGAGGGGGCGACCAAGCGCGCCGACATGTGCGCCGGCGGCGAGTGGGCCGGCTGCACCGACGCGAACTACGTGGACTGGAGCGGCTACTTCCAGGGCGACGCCGAGGACACCTGCGACGACTACGACAACGACTGCGACGGCCAGACCGACGAGGACTTCGAGCTGCTCATGCCCGACGGCGCCACCGCGGTCGGGGTCGGCGCGGCGTGCGGGGTCGGGGCGTGCGCGGGCGGCTTCACGGCGTGCGCCGGGCCCACGACGCTGGCCTGCAGCACGGCGAGCAACGCGAGCGCGGAGATCTGCGACGGCGTCGACAACGACTGCGACGGGCTGACCGACGCGGAGGATCCCGACCTGGTGCTCGCCCTCTGCGAGACCCAGCTGGGGGTCTGCACGGGCGCTCGCCACGCCGCCGCGCAGTGTCAGGGCGGGGAGTGGGCCGCCTGCTCGGGCGCCGACTACGCGGGGCACGACGCCCGCTTCGAGCCGGGGGGCGAGATCCACTGCGACAGCGCCGACAACGACTGCGATGGGCAGACCGACGAGGACTTCAGCCTGACGACGCTCGACGGGGCGCAGGTCAGCGGGGTCGGCAAGGCGTGCGGCGCCGGCGCGTGCTCGGGCGGGACCACCACCTGCAACATCGCGAAGACCGGGATCGTGTGCCCGTCGCTGGCGGCCGCCAGCGGCGAGATCTGCGACGGGATCGACAACGACTGCGACGGCAAGACGGACGCCCAGGACAGCTCGCTGGCCCTGGTGCTGTGCGACGACCAGGACGGGGAGTGCGAGGGCGCGATGCGGGCCGCCTCGCTCTGCTACGCCGGCACCTGGCACGCCTGCGGCGCGGCGCAGTACAGCCTCGTCTCCGCGGCCTGGGAGGCGACCGAGACGCGCTGCGACGGCAAGGACAACGACTGCGACGGCGGGACCGACGACGGGCTGACGGGGCCGCTCAACCCGAACCAGAACGGCGCGTGCTCGGGGACGCGGAAGAGCTGCTCCGGGTCCGGGGGCTGGGTCGTCGACTACAGCTCGGTGCCGGGCTACGGGCAGACCGAGACGCCCAGCAGCGCCTTCGCGGACGAGAACTGCGACGGCATCGACGGGAACGTCGCGACGGGCATCTTCGTGGCGCCCTCCCCGACCGGGAGCGACACCGGCAGCTGCACGATGACGAGCCCGTGCCGGACCCTGACCTACGCGCTGGGCCAGGTGACGAGCTCGCGGCGCGAGGTCTACGTGCGCGCCGGCGACTACTCCGAGACGGTGAACCTCGTGGCCTACGCCCAGATCTACGGCGGCTACGACAGCGCCTGGAAGCGGGGTCCGCGGTCCGACAGCGGGCGCGGCGTCCACATCTACGGGACGAGCTACTCGGGGCGCTACATCGCGGTGCGCGCGGTGGCGCTGGCCGCCGGGGCCCGCCTCGCCGACCTGTTCATCCACGCGGCGAACGCCTCGGGCACGGTGGGCTCGCGCGGGAAGAGCTCCTACGCGGTCTACGCCGACGGCTCCAACGTGACGCTCGAGCGTGTCGACGTCTACCAGGGCAACGGCGCGAACGGCAGCAACGGCGCGGGCGCGAGCGACTACGGCGGGACGGCGCCGGGCGGCAGCAAGGGCGGCAACGCCAGCCGCGGCGTCGAGGTCTGCGGGCTCGACAAGACCCCCGGCGGCGCGGCCGCCTCCAACTCGGCGTGCAGCGGGACCGCCGGCGGAAACGGCGGCTACGGCGGCTCGAAGGACACGAGCTGCGGCTGCTGCGTGTTCGGCGCGTGCGGGTGCTGCTCGAACTGCAACGCGACCAGCGGCGGTCCCGGCGGCGCGGGCTCGGTCTACGGCGGCTACGGCGGCGGGAAGTGCTCGGTGGGCGGCAACGGCGGCACCGGGACCACCTCGGACGGCAGCGGCGGCGGCGGCGCGGCGGCGGGCGGCTACCTCGACAGCCGC
>SBGO01000445.1 GCA_006226565.1 Deltaproteobacteria bacterium
CACCGCCTCGGTGAGCCAGGCGTCGAAGGCCGCGAAGGGGACCGTGGTGCCGGCGTCGATTCGGATCTCGTCGGGCGCGACGCGCACCAGGAGCCGCGGCGCCACGCCCCGTCGGCTCGCCAGCGCGCGGCCGTACCGCGCCACCGCCTCGTCGTCGCGCGTCCGGCGGGGCCACGGGCACTCCGCGCGCGTCAGGACGCGGGCGCCGAGCGGCGTGACCGTCGGCTGGCCGGGGTAGAGCTGGCAGACGCTCGGCTTCGCCTCGGGGCCGGCGGCGGCGTGGATGCGGCAGCGCGAGGACCCGTCGAGGAAGAGGCAGTGGCCGCCGTCACGGCGGTTCAGCAGGCGCGCGTTCGGGTCGTCCTCCGCGCCCCGCACCTGGAAGAGGGCCGGCCCGGCGAGGCCGACCCGGGCCGCGGCCTGCGTGACCCGGCCGACCTCCACCTCGGGGACCGTGATGACGTAGGTGCAGCACGTCAGCTCGCAGCGCTCGCAGTCGCCGTCCGGCGCCTCGTCGACCGCGAGGAGGGCCGCGAGGTGGTCGTCGAGCGGCTCCCAGGCGAGCTGCCCGCCGAGCCCGTAGACGTCGCCCGCGCCGAACGGGTCGTGAACGAAGAGCTCGCTGTCCTCGGCCAAGGCGGCCTCCCCGCGCGGCTCAGCCGCGCTCCCAGCGCTCGAAGGTGAAGCCGACGCCGTCGTGGACGTGGCGCTCGGAGGCCCCGACGCGGTGGTAGCCCGGCACCGGGAACGCGACCCGCGTGTCGCAGCCGAAGTCCGCCTCGATGCGGGTCAGCAGCACGACCCGGCAGCGCGGGTCGGCGAAGGCCTGGGCGTACACCTGGGCGCCGCCCACGACGAAGATCGCGTCACAGCCGGCAGAGGCCGCCAGCGCCGCGTCGAGGTCGTGGGCCGTCAGCGCCTCCTCCCCGGCCCGGTAGTGGGGGTTGCGGCTGATGACGATGTTCCGGCGGCGCGGGAGCGGCCGGTAGCGGGGCGGGATCGACTCCCACGTGGCGCGCCCCATGATGACCGCGTTGTTCCCGTCGCCGACCGTGGTCTGCTTGAAGTAGCGGAGGTCCGCCGGCAGGTGCCAGGGCAGGTCGCCGCCGCGGGCGATGCCGCCGGCGAGGTCGGCCGCGAGGATGGCGGTGTAGGTCGGCGCCGTCGACATCGCTACACCGCCACCGGGAACTTGATGAACGGGTGGTGCTGGTAGCCCTCGAGGCGGATGTCGTCGAAGGTGAGCGCCAGCGTCGGCTTGTCGGCGATCACGACGCGCGGGAGCGGGAAGGGCTCGCGCTCGAGCTGGCGCAGGACGCCGTCGACGTGGTTGTCGTAGACGTGCGCGTCGCCGAGGGTGTGGACGAAGTGGCGCGGGGTGAGGCCGCACTCCTGGGCGATCATCGTCATCAGGAGCGCGTAGCTGGCGATGTTGAAGGGCACGCCGAGCGCCAGGTCGGCCGAGCGCTGGTAGAGCTGGCAGTCGAGGTGGCCGTTGGCCACGTTGAACTGGAAGAAGGCGTGGCACGGCGGCAGGCGCATCTTGTCGAGGTCGCCGACGTTCCAGGCGCTGACGACGATGCGGCGGCTGTCGGGGTTGTGCTTGATGAGGTCGATGGCGCCGGAGATCTGGTCGATGCCCGGGTCGTCCGCCGTCGCCCCCCAGCGCCGCCACTGGTAGCCATAGATGGGGCCCAGCTCGCCGTCGGCGTCGGCCCAGGCGTTCCAGATGCCGGTGTTGAGGTCGTCGTGGATGTTGGTCGCGCCGCGGAGAAACCACAGCAGCTCGCGGACGACCGAGTCGAAGAGCACCTTCTTCGTCGTCACGAGCGGGAAGCCGTCGCGGAGGTCGTAGCGGACCTGGGCGCCGAAGAGGCTCCGGGTGCCGGTGCCGGTGCGGTCGGTCTTCTTCTCGCCGTGCTCGAGGACCTGGCGGAGGAGGTCGAGATAGGGGCGCATCGCTTCTCCGTGTTCGCCGGCGGATGACACCACGCGCGGCGATCGGGAGCAAGGCCGGGGCGGAGCGCGATCGGGGGCCGGGCGACGGGTCGTCGTGAGTGACTCGTTTTTGAGTGACGGAAAGCCGCGCCGGGCAACGCTCCGAGAAGAGAAGTCGAATTTCATTATGACTTCAGGTTATCGCGCTGGCAGCGTGTCGACCGTCCCCGTGTCTCTGGAGCCCACCATGCTGCGTCGTCCGGTCCGCGCGCTCTGCGCCGCCGCCCTTCTCCTCAGCGCCTGTGGAGACCCCTCGAGCTCGAGCCCTGCCGACGTCACCGACGGGGACGCCGCCGACACCGGGGTGCTCACGGGCGACACCGCGGGCGCCGAGGATGGGACCGCGACCAACGACGGGACCACGCCGACCGACACCGCCGTCAGCCCCGGCGACACCACGACCGGCCCCGGCGACACCAGCGGGACGCCGGACACCGTGACGCCCATCCAGCCGCCGGTCTGCGGCGACTGCACGCTCAGCTGCGGCGCCCACGGGCGCTGCGAGCACGTCCAGGGCGTCGGCCCTGCCTGCCTCTGCGAGCCCGGCTACCAGGACCACGACGACGACGGGAGCTGCCTCCCCGCGTGCGCGACGGCGGCCCTCGCGTGCGGCAGCGGCCAGGCGTGCTCCGACACGTCCGGCACGGCGACCTGCGTCAACGCAGCGAAGCCGCCGATCTACATCGCCTTCCACTGGCACATGCACCAGCCCATCTACTGGCCCTACGAGAAGATCAGCCAGACCGAGGCGAGCCACCAGGGCGACATGGGCTACTCGTTCTACCAGATCCACAACGACCGCTACGGGAACTACACGAGCTGGCCGAAGAACGCCGTCGCGGCGGGCGCGGGGCTCGCGCACCTCGGCGCGCAGGTCTCCCTCTCGGGCTCGCTGATGGAGAACCTCGACAGCATGGCGGGCGCCGGCGCCGGCTTCGGCGGCTGGGTCGACCCGTGGAAGCAGGGCGCCGCGATGAAGACGAGCCTCGGCAACCCCCGCCTCGACCTCGTCGCCTTCGGCTACCACCACCCGCTGATGGGGCTCATCGACCCGCAGGACATGCGCTTCCAGCTCGCGACCCACCGGACGATGGCCGACCGCCACTTCGGCGGCACGCGCAGCAAGGGCATCTTCCCGCCCGAGTGCGCCTTCAGCGAGCGCATGATCCCGGCGCTGGTCGCCGAGGGCCTCGAGTGGTCCTTCGTCGACAACATCCACTTCGACCGGGCGCACCGCGACTACCCCTTCGCCCCCGAGTCGAACCTGCCGGCGCCGAACCGCGCCGACCAGACGAACCAGGCGCCGCTGAGCTGGGAGTCGCTGAACGACCTCTGGGCGCCGGGCAAGGTGTCGGCGCCCTGGGGCTACCAGCCGCACTGGGTCGAGTACCGCGACCCCGCGACCTGCGAGGTGAGCCGCATGATCGCCGTCCCGGCCGCGCGCTACGAGGGCAACGAGGACGCCCGCGGCGGCTTCGGCGCGCTCAGCTACGAGAAGGTCCTGAGCCAGCACGAGCCCTACAACACCGATCCCGACCACCCGATGCTCGTCGTCCTGCACCACGACGGCGACAACTACGGCGGCGGGACCGACAGCTACTACCACGCGAACTTCCAGAACTTCGTCGCCTGGGTGCAGAGCCAGCCCGACCGCTTCGTCGCGACCACCGTGCAGGACTACCTCGACCTCTTCCCGCCCGACCCGGACGACGTCATCCACGTCGAGGACGGCTCGTGGAGCGGCGCCGACAACGGCGACCCCGAGTTCCACAAGTGGAACGGCGACCCGGCCGGCGACGGCTACTCCCCTGACCGCACCTCGTGGGCCGTCATCACCGCCGCCAAGAACCGCGTGCTCACCGCCGAGGCCATCACCCCGCACACCTCGGTCGACGCCATCCTCGACGGGTCGGGCAACGACACCGACAAGGCCTGGCACTACCTCCTCAACGGCGAGACGTCCTGCTACTGGTATTGGGACGGGACCGGGGCCTGGGACAGCCACCCGGCGCGCGCCGCGAACCTCGCCGTGCCCTACGCCGACAACGTCATCGGGGGCGGGGCCGACACGGTGCCGCCGACCATCTACCTGCCCCAGCGCGAGCCCTACAACCCGGGCCTGGGGAACGAGCCCGAGGACTTCGACGTCTGGACCTTCGCCTACGACGTGTCGGGCCTCGCCGAGGTGTCCCTCTACGTCCGCGTCGACGCCGACGGCGTCCGCACCGGCGCCAACGACATCTACGCCGGCGGGGACTGGACGGCCCTGGCGATGACCCGGACCGACGTGAACGCGACCACCAACCCGTCGCCGACCTACGTCGCGAGCGCCTACAGCGCGCGCGTCGACGCCGCCAAGGACACGCTCGTCGACTACTACGTGCTCGCCAAGGACAGCGGGGGGCGCGAGGCGCGCTCGCCCATCATGCACGTCTGGGTCGGCTCGGGCGGCGCCACCAACCCGACCGGCGACCCGCTCTGGACGCCGGCCAACCCCACCAGGAACGACGTCATCACCATCGTCGGGACGCAGCCGGCCAACGTCCACTGGGGCGTCGACGGCTGGAAGCTCCCGCCCGCCGAGTACTGGCCCGCCGGCTCCACCGCGTGGACCGACGGCAAGGCCATCGAGTCGCCGCTGAGCGGCCCCGACGGCGACGGCAAGTACACGCTCGAGCTCGGGCCCTTCGACCAGACCGCGGTCGGCGAGGTGAACTGGCTCTTCCACGCGGGCGACGACTGGTACCCGGGCGACCAGACCATCACCATCGCGCCGTAGCCCGCGACGGCCGGTCAGGAATCTCTGGCCGTGTGTTGATCTGGATTGAAATTCGGTCGTTTTCGGGGTCATTTCCCGCGCTCACACACCTGCGGGGACCCCGGAGCACCGACGATGCGCTCGACGCCCTCTCGCCGTTCGGTTTCGTTCACCCTCGTCGCTGCGGCGCTTTTCCTCGGGGCGTGCCCGACCGACGCCGTGCCGCCTTCCGACGACACCGCCGACGTCGCGGGCGGTGACGCCGCCGACACGGCCGTCGCCGACGGGACGGTCGAGGACGACACGGCGCTGGCCGACGACACCGGGTCGGCCAGCGACACCGCGGTCGAGGACAGCGCGTCGTCGGAGGACACCGCGGTCGGGCTCGACACCGGATCCGACACGGCGGAGGTCGACGCGTGCGCGTGCGCGTCGGACGAGGACTGCGGCACCCCGGAGAGCTGCCGCGCCGTGGCTTGCGTGGCCTGCGCGTGCGTCGTCACGGTCGCCGAAGGGGAGGGCTGCGACGACGGCGACCTCTGCACCGA
>SBGO01000604.1 GCA_006226565.1 Deltaproteobacteria bacterium
CCCCGCCTGCGAGAGCTGCGCCGACGGCTGGACGGCCTCGGGCGACACCTGCCTCGACCCCTGCGCCGCCGACCCGTGCGCCGCGGACCCGTGCGCCCACGGCACCTGCACCTGCGACAGCGCCTCCGGCGGCCTCGCCTGCGGCTGCGACGCGGGGTGGGACGGGCCGCTCTGCGACCACTGCGACGACGACCACTTCGCCGTGGGCGACCAGTGCGTCGCCGGCGGGCCGCCGTGCAACGCCGTGACCTTCCGCTACAGCGCGCCCAGCGCGACCTCGGTCCAGGTCGCCGGCGACTTCACGACCCCGGTCTGGGACCTCGCCGCGGCCCCCGACATGGTCAAGGGCGCCGACGGCGTCTGGACCGCGACCGTCACCTTCGACTTCGGCCAGCACGTCATCTACAAGTTCGTTATCGACGGCGGCACGGTCTGGGCCCACGACCCGGCCAACCCGAACACCGTCGACGACGGCAACGGCGGCTTCAACTCCGTGCTCGACGTCTGCTCGAGCAAGTGCGACCCCAACCCGTGCTACGACGGCGCCTGCAGCGGCCACGCGAGCGCGTGCAGCTGCGACTCGGACAGCGGCGCGGCCGTCTGCGCGTGCCTGCCGAACTACGAGGGCGACACCTGCGCCGACTGCGCCACCGGCTACACCGAGGAGGGGGGCGCCTGCGTCGCACACGCCGAGTGCGGTGACCCGACCGCCTTCGACTGGCGCGACACCGTCATGTACTTCGCCATGATCGACCGCTTCTACGACGGCGACGGCAGCGTCGACCCGGTCGACGGGGCCACCGGCGACAACGGCCGCGGGACCAGCGGCCAGTACGAGGGCGGCGACCTCGCCGGCCTGACGGCGAAGATGCCGTACCTGACCGACCTCGGCGTGACCGCGCTGTGGATCACCGCCCCCGTCGACAACCGCGACCTGGCCGGCGCCGGGCTCTACGACGCCAACATGTACTCCGGCTACCACGGCTACTGGCCGTCGCCCGCCGACATCAGCTACGCCGACCCCGACGCGCCGAGCCCGACCCCGCTGGTCGAGCCGCGCATCGGCGACGCCGACGACCTCCACGCCCTCGTGAGCGCCGCCCACGGCGCCGAGAGCGCCAACGGCCACGGCGTGAAGGTGCTCTTCGACTACGTGATGAACCACGTCGACGCGGCCTCGGGGCTCGCCGCGGCCCACCCCGACTGGTTCACCAAGAACGGCGACGAGATCCCGCTCTGCCAGCCGAACAACTGGTGGGACGACCCCTACTGGGGGACCCGCTGCGCCTTCGCCGACTACCTGCCGGCCTTCGACTTCGCCCAGGCCGCGCCGCGCGACTGGTCGGTCAACGACGCCCTGTGGTGGGCCAAGACCTTCGACATCGACGGCTACCGCCTCGACGCCATCAAGCACGTGCCGCTGGCGTGGCTGACCCAGCTGCGCGCGCGCCTCAACGACGCCTTCGCGACGCCGGCGGGCGGCCGCTTCTACCTCGTCGGCGAGACCTTCGACTACTTCGACCGGGGGCTCCTCAAGCGCTACATCCAGCCGGACACGATGCTCGACGGGCAGTTCGACTTCCCGTTCAAGCGCCAGCTCTGCGAGGCGGTCTTCCACGGCGGCCTCGACGGGCTCGCCGGCTGGCTGGCCGACAACGACTACTTCTACGACATCGCCGGCGCCTCGAAGCGCTCGCTGATGACGACCTGGATCGGCAACCACGACGTCCCGCGCGCCATCCACTTCGCCTCCGGGCAGATCGCCGCCTGCACCCAGGGCAGCGACGGCTCGAACGGCTGGACCAGCGACTACGACCAGCCCGCCGACGCGGCGCCCTACGAGCGCCTCGGCGTCGCCTTCGCCGTGATGATGACCAACCCCGGCATCCCGCTCATCTACTACGGCGACGAGATCGGGCTCGCCGGCGGCGGTGACCCCGACAACCGCCGCATGATGGTCTTCGACGACGCGTCGCTCAACGCGCACCAGCTCGCGCTCCGCGCCTCGGTCGCCAAGCTCGCGACCCTCCGCGGGAGCCACAAGGCGCTCAGCCGCGGCATCCGCACGACGCTCTCGGTCGGGACCGACACCTGGGTCTACCGGATGGGGGGCTGCTCGGGCGACGTGAAGGACGTCGTCGTCGCCATCAACCGCGGCGACGTCGCGGCCGACGTCACGATCCCCGACGGCAGCTACACCGACCTCGTCGACGACGCCAGCCAGGCCGGGGGCACCCTCAGCCTCGCGCCGCGGAGCTTCCGGGTGCTCGGGCTCGACTGATGCCCGCCTTCAGCGCCGTCGACTGCATCGACGCGTGGGTCGCGCACCTGCGCGCCTACCCGGTCGAGGGGCTGACGGGGCCGGCGCACCGCGACCTCGAGCAGGTCGTGGCGGCGGCCGAGGCGCTGGCCGCGCACGTCGACCGGCAGGTCGTGATGCGCGACGAGGACGAGCGGACCTTCCTGGTCATCGCCCTGGCGCGGCTGCTCCGGCGTTACGCCGACCGTGAGCGGGGCCGAAAGGGCGAGCGGCGCGCGCTCAAGGCGGTCCGCGGGCAGGCGCTCGAGCTCGAGGACCGCGTCCGCCAGGCGTTTCCCGAGCGCGCCTTTCCGGAAGCTGTGGTGGACGTGCTCGGCCCGCTGACGCACCTCTTCCGCCTGCCGCCGCCGAAGCGGATGCCCGGGCAGCTGGGGCTCGGCCTGTGACGCCGCCGGTGCGCGACGTCCCGGGGGCGCTCGGCGGGAGCCGTATCCTCGAGGTGCCCGAGGTCGCCGCCGAGCTGGCGGGGCTGCGCGCGCTGCTCGGCGGGGCGGGGCGGGTCCTGCTCGAGGTCGGCTTCGACCACGGCCGGCGGCTCACGTCGACCGCGAGCGCGAGCCCCGACTGGACCGTCGTCGGGCTCGAGGTCCGCGCCAAGCGCGTCGCCGAGGCGCGGGCCTGGGCCGCGGAGAACGGCCTCGACAACCTCCACGCCTTCCGGCTCGACGCCCGCGCGGTCCTGGCCGGTGCGCTCCCGGAGGCCTCGGTGGACGTGCTGGAGGCGCTCTTCCCGACGCCCTGGCCCGAGGGGAAGGCGCGTCGCCGCCTGCTCGTGACCCCGGACTTCCTCGCGGACGCCGCGCGCGTCCTGCGCCCCGGGGGGCTCCTCCACGTCGCGACCGACGTCTCGTGGTACGCGGACCTGATGGCGTCCGCGATCGCCGCGAGCGATCTCCTGGCCCCGGCCGATCCGGGCGCGCTGACCCGTGAGCGGCCGCCGTGCCCCCAGCAGTCCCGGCGGGAGTGGCGCTGCGAGCGCGACGGTATCGCGATCGCTCGATTCGTCCTGCGTCGCCGCTGATCCCACACGCCCCCCACACCCCCGCGATCGCGCTTGTCCCGGCGATTCCGGTTGCAAATGCTGGGGCCCGAGAGCAGGAAATCGCGCTCGAATCCAGCAGCGACGATTCTTCGGAGGGCCCGTGACAGGACAGGCTTGGCGACGCCTCGGCGTCGGTGTGGTGATGTGCGCGGCGGTCGGCGCGTGTGATACCGGCGGGACGGCGAACGGTGGCGACACCTCGTCGTGCACCAAGATGGCGAGCCAGGGGTGCTACGACACCGAGATCTACTGGTTCGACTCGTGCGGACAGGTCGACCACGTCGCGACCTACTGCACCGCCCCCGAAGAGTGCGTCGTGGGGGACGACGGGACGCCCGTGTGTCAGGACACGACCCCGGCCTGCACCCCCGACGCCGAGCGGCACTGCAGCGTCAACGACGTCTACGCCTACGACTCCTGCGGGAACAAGGGCGCGCTCGTCGACACCTGCGGCGTCGGCAGCCACTGCGCCGAGAACGCCGACGGGGACGGTGTCGCCGCCTGCGTCGCCAGCGGCTGCACGCCGGACGTGGGGTGCTCCAACCTCGAGTACTGCGACACGACGACCGGGACCTGCAAGGAGCGCATCTGCACGCCCTACGCGTCGGTCTGCGTCGACGGCGACGTCCACCAGTGCGACGGCTACGGGGGCAGCACGACCTTCAGCGCGACCTGCACGGACGGCAAGCGCTGCACCGATGGCCCCGGCGGCGCCGGCTGTCGCTGCGTGACCGCCGACTACAGGGCGTGCGTGGCCGGTGACGTCTATTGGTTCGACAGCTGCGGCGCCCAGGGGCAGCGCTACGAGGACTGCACGGCGCCGAAGGTCTGCGTCGAGGCCGACGGCGACGCGAGCTGCCAGGCCCCGACCACCTGCACGAGCAACGCCGACTGCGACCCGGCCGAGTGGTGTGACACCGAGACCGGCGCGTGCAAGCCCGACGTCTGCAGCACCTTCGAGTCGCTCTGCGACGGCGACCAGGTCGTCCGCTGCAAGGTCGGCGGGAGTGGCTACGAGGTCCTCGACACCTGCGAGGGCGGTGAGGTCTGCGTCGCGACCTCGACCAGCGCGAGCTGCAAGTGCCAGCAAGGCGCGAGCCTCGGCTGCTACGACGGCGACGTCTACAACTTCGACTCCTGCGGCGTTCGTGGCCCGAAGGCCCAGACCTGCAACGCGCCCAAGACGTGCGTCGCCGCCGGCGCCACCGCTACGTGCGACGTCCCGGCGACCTGCGCGAGCGACGCCGACTGCTACGCCAACCAGTGGTGCGACACCGCGACCGGCGAGTGCAAGCCCGACGTCTGCACAGCGGGCCCGGCGACCTGCGCCGATGGGCAGGTCGTGAGCTGCCTCGGCAACGGGAGCGGCTTCCAGGTCCTCGACACCTGCGCGGGCGGCGAGGCCTGCGTCGCGACCTCGACCAGCGCGAGCTGCAAGTGCCAGCTCAACGGTGACCTCGGCTGCTACAACGGCGACGTCTACACCTTCGACTCGTGTGGCAACCGAAAGTCCATCCACGACTACTGCATGAGCCCCGAGAGCTGCGTCGCCGATGGCGGCACCGCCACCTGCGCGCTGCCGCCGACCTGCGCGTCCAACGCCGACTGCTACGCCAACCAGTGGTGCGAGGCCGCCACGGGTGAGTGCAAGGCCGACGTGTGCAGCACCTTCTACTCCGTCTGCGACGGGGAGCAGGTCGTTCGCTGTCGCGCCGACGGGAGCGGCTACGACGTCGTCGACACCTGCGCGGGCGGCGAGGCCTGCGTCGCGACCGCGACCAGCGCGAGCTGCAAGTGCGAGCTGAACGCGACCCTCGGCTGCGACGCGGGCGACGTCTACCACTTCGACTCGTGCGGCGTCCGCGGCACCCGCCAGGCCGACTGCGTGGCGCCCCAGACCTGCGTCGACACCGGCAGCAGCATCGCCTGCGGGCTCCCGACCACCTGCGGCAGCGACGCCGACTGCTACGCGAGCTCGTGGTGCGACACCGCCAGCGGCGAGTGCAAGCCCGACGTCTGCACCCCGGGCGCCAAGAGCTGCGCCGACGGCGAGGTGCTCACCTGTGCCGCCAACGGCAGCGGGACCACCGTGTCGGACACCTGCACCGGCGGCGAGGTCTGCGTCGCGGGGACCAACAGCGCGAGCTGCCAGTGCGTCCTCGACGGCACCCTCGGGTGCTACAACGACGACGTCTACACCTACGACTCCTGCGGAAACCGCAAGACCCTCAGCCGCTACTGCGCCGCCCCCGAGATCTGCGTCGCCGACGGCGCCACCGCCGACTGCGCGCTGCCGCCGGTCTGCGCCTCGAACGCCGACTGCTACAGCCACCAGTGGTGCGACGTGGAGAGCGGTGAGTGCCGCCTCGACGTGTGCAGCGGCACCACCAGCTTCTGCAGCGGCCAGACCGTGCAGCGCTGCAAGGTCGATGGCTCGGGTATCGAGACCCTCGACACCTGCGTCGGCGGCGAGGTCTGCGTCACCGGCAGCGGCAGCGCCACCTGCGCCTGCGTCCTCGGCGACTTCAAGGGCTGCTACAACACCGACATCTACAACTTCGACTCGTGCGGCAACCGCAAGACCCTCGCGGCCTACTGCACCGCGCCCGAGGTGTGCCAGATCGGCGCCGACGGCGTCGCCTACTGCGGCGAGCCCGTCACCTGCACCGCCGACTCGCAGTGCGCGAGCGGCCGCTTCTGCGACGTCGACCACTGCACCGACCAGGTCTGTACGCCCGGCGCGCGCCAGTGTGACGGCGACACGCTGCTCCGCTGCGACACCCGCGGCTCCGCCTGGGAGGCGCTCGACGAGTGCACCGGCGGCGAGGTCTGCGGCCCGGTCAACAACACGCTCGTCTGCTCCTGCACCGCCAACGCCTACCTCGGCTGCTGGAACGGCAACGTCGAGCGCTTCAACAGCTGCGGCAACCCGACCAGCGTCGCGGAGTCCTGTGGTCTGCAGTCCCCATGTCAGGAGCGCGAGACCGGCCCCGAGTGCCGCTCCATCTACGCCTGCGACACGGACGCCGACTGCGCCGACGACGAGTTCTGCGAGCTCGACGTCTGCCTGTCCCAGGTGTGTGCCCCGGGCGCGCGCTTCTGCGACGGCCAGACCATCCGCGAGTGCAACGCCAACGGCTCCGACAGCGTCGTCGTCACCGACTGCGGCGCCGGCGAGCTCTGCGGCGTGACCAACGCGGGCCCCCAGTGCGGCTGTGAGGCCGACGCGTCCATCGGCTGTGGCGCCGACGGCCACGTCCACAGCTTCGACTCCTGCGGCCGCGAGGGCGCCATCCTCGAGACCTGCGAGAGCCCGCTGACCTGCGTCGCCGCGGGCGCCGGCGCGACCTGCTCCGACGCCACCTCGTGCGGCAACGACTGCACCTGCGCCACGACCGGGACCGAGGCCTGCTACTACGGCGACCTCTACCAGGTGAGCAGCTGCAACGAGCCGGTCGTGCTCGTCGAGGACTGCCCCGGGCAGATCACCTGCAACGCCATCGGCGGCGACCCGGCCTGCCGCAGCTCCGTCGCCTCGGAGGACGCGACCTACTACGAGCGCTCGTGCGGCCTCGTCCACCAGATCGAGCACCCCACGATCCTCGAGGGCGACTGCCGCTGCTCCAACAACCGCGTCCCGGTCAGCGGCATCGCGGAGTGCGTGAGCGCCCAGTACCTCGACCCCGCGGTGTCCTTCGGGACCGGCACCCGCGTCCGCCCGCTGGCGCAGCCGCACATCAACGGCGGCTTCTTCGACGCCGCCGCGCGCGAGCTCGTCGTCGGCGTCGACTGGTCCTCGGCGGCGCACCCCGAGTCGGGCCTCGTCCTCGCCGTGAACGTCGACAGCGGCAACCGCCGCCTCATCTCAGGCGGCTACGAGGGTGCCAGCGGGTTCACCGAGACCGGGAGCGGCCCGACCCTCCACAAGGTCATCGACGTCCAGCGCGGCCCCGACGGGAAGCTCTACGCCCTGAGCGTCCCGGGCTCGAGCGTCGACCTCGAGATCGTCCGCATCGACCCGACGAACGGCAACCGGACCCTGGTCTGGCGCGCCCAGGACCCGACCTTCATGCAGTGCCCGAGCGGCGACCCGGCCCGCCTCGGGGTGCAGGTCAACGACCGCGGCTTCGCCGTCGACGACCAGGGCCGCTTCTACCTCCCCTTCACCAACACCAGCCCCTACGGCGAGGGCGTCGGCGTCGTCCGCATCGCGGCGGACGGCGGCGCGTGCAGCTTCGTGACCCGCTCGGGCGCGCAGTACCTCAACGACTACGCGGGCCAGGACGTCGGCGGCGGCTACCTCTTCGATCGCGGGCGCTACCAGGGCTTCACGCTGAAGGACGGCGCGCTCTGGGCCATCCAGAACGCGTACCTCACCCTCGTCAAGGTGGACCTGGCGACCGGCAACCGGACCCGCATCTCGTCGGCCTCGACCAGCGCCGTCCTCGGCGGCGGCCCGACCGGCGCCGCCGGCATCGGCCAGCGCTGGGTCGTCTACGATGACGCGCGCGACCTGTGGTGGGCCTCGGGGACCCTCAACCGGCGCATGCTGACGGCGGTCGACCCGGCGACCGGGGACCGCACCGAGGCCTTCTGCCAGACCAACAACCCCGACCGACCGTGGCGCGACCTGTGCCTCGGCGGGGCGCTCATCGCCGGCTACCAGAACGAGGGCGGCATGTGGGTCGACACGGCCAACGGCGACCTGCTCCTCGTCCACGAGAACTTCTCGATCGTCCGCGTCGACGTCGTGAACGGCAACTCCATCCGCATCTCGCTCTGACGCCCCTGTCGTAGAAAGTGTGAAGAGTTGGGGTCAGACCCCAACTCTTCACACTTTTGCGGGCAGGGCCTCGGGAGGGCGCGCGCGGTTCTCGCCCTGAGACGTCGCGGCGCCGCGTGGGGTTGTTTGGGTGTCTCGAATTGAGACGCCCTCTCCGCGCTAGGGCTCGCGCGGACGCAGCCGGTCGGGTGTCACGCACTCGTCCCACGAGGCGTCGTAGCCGTCGTAGTGGACGCAGCGCTTGCCCCCCTTCTCACCGGTGATGACGCCCGGGTACCAGCGGCCGTGCCACTCGATGAGGACCTCGCCGCTCGTCGGCGAGGTCGCGTGGATAGGGGCCGGGGCGCTCGTCGGCGCAGCGCCGCCGTCGCCGAGCGCGTACTTGACCGGGCTCCCCGGCACGTGGCGGCGGACGATGCGGTCGGGGCCGACCCACTCGTTCCATTCGGCGCCGTAGCCGGGGTAGGTGATGTAGCAGAGCCAGCCGTCGACCTGCTCGACGCGGGCGAGGTAGGCGGAGCCTTCGTACGCGACGTCGAGCTCGTCGCCGACCTTCCAGCCCTGCGCGAGGTCGAGGGCCTTGACGCTGGTCGCGTCGACCTCGAGGCGCACCTCGTCGGCGTAGTCGTAGACACTCACCAGGAGGCGCCCGTCACGCTCCCGCAGGACGCGCGCGGCCCGCGGCCGTCCGCGGTAGCCGACCACGACCCACTCGCCGCGGCGCGCCTGTCCGGGCTCGAGCGCCGGATCGTCGTGCCGGGTCGTGGCCACCACGAGCCCGCCCAGGCGCTTCGCGTCGAGCCAGCCGATCTTCTGCTGCTCCCGGTGGAGCATGGTGTCGCTCGCCTCGCCGCGCACCTCGTCGAGGGTGACGCGGCCGTCGGCGTCGGCGTCGCACAGCGCGCTCCCGCCGAGGCAGTCGATGAGCGCCTGGGTGAAGGTCCAGTTGCCGGTCGACACCTTCGACTGCGTGGCCGAGGTCAGCGCGACGGCGTCGATGCCCTTGGCGACGAGGGCCCGCGCGACCTGCTGGAGGCCGCCCGAGTGGCAGCAGTCGGCGAGCAGGATGACGCGCGCCCCGCGGAAGCCCGCGAACAGCGGGGGCAGGTCGGTGAGGTGGAGCCCCGAGCGGACGCGCTTCTGGATGTCCGAGGTGGCGAAGATGACCTCGCGGCCCTCGTGCAGGATGCCGTGGCCGTCGAAGTAGAAGATGAGCGTGTCGCCAGGCCTGGCCGCGGCGGCGGCGCGCTTCAGCGCGGCCTTCACGGCCTTCGCGGTCGCCGCCTCGTCGAGGAGCAGCGTCCGCTGGGCGTCGGGGACGCCTCGGGCGGCGAGGAGCGCGTCGAGCGCCACGTCGCGTCGATGGTGGGGCGAGAACGACGGCAGCTCGGGCAGGTCCCACTTCAGGACGCCGGCGATCACCGTCCACGTGTGCGCCGGGTCGAGGGTGGGCGCCGCCTCGGCCGCGCGGGCCACTCCGCCGAGGGAGAGGAGCAGCGCCAGCGCGGCGAGGAAGGAGGGGAGGGCGCCCGGCGCCGTCCGGGTCGGGCGCCCGCGGCCCATCAGCTCGCCTCGAGCGGCACGACCGTCACGGCGAAGATGGCCGAGTCGGCGGCCATCGCCGCGAGCACGGCGTCGTCGGGGGCCTTGTCGCAGTGGATCTGCGCGCAGGCGGCCTCGGCGCCGGTGAAGATGATGTTCTCCATCTCCTGGATGTTGGTCTCCGAGGCGCGCAGGGCGTCGAGGATCCCCGCGAGGACACCGACCCGGTCGGCGTGGCGCACGACGAGCAGGTGCGTGGCGGGCGAGCGCTCGGCGATGTTGACGCAGTTCGGGGGCCGCCCGGTCTTCTGGTAGACCTCGACGATGCGCGCCGTCTCGGCGGCGACCGAGTCCGAGGCCTGGTCGGTGCTCGCGCCGACGTGGTGGGTGCCGTAGATGGACGGCTCCTGGGCGAGCGGGTCGTCGAAGGCGGTGGCGCTCGCCGACGGCTCGTGCTCGTACACGTCGAGGCCGGCGCGGAGCCCGCGCTCGGCGATCGCGACACGCAGGGCGCCCTCGTCGACCACGCCGCCGCGGGCCGTGTTCACGACGTAGGCGCCGGGCTGCAGCGCCGCGAGGAGCTCGGTCGATACGAGGTTGCGCGTCTCGTCGTTCAGCGGCAGGTGCACGGTCAGCGCGTGGGCCCCGAGGCACGCCTCGAGCGCCGTCTCGCAGCGCGCGACGCCGAGCTCCTCGGCGTCGTCCTGGGTGAAGAACTTGTCCCAGACCCGGACCTGCATCCCGAAGGCGCGCGCCCGCTTGATCACCTCGCGCCCGATCCGGCCCGCGCCGAGCACGGCCAGGGTGCGGCCGTAGAGGCCGCGCGCCTTGCCGAGGCCCTTCTTGTCCCACTTGCCGGACCGCAGGGCGGCGACGTTGTCGGCGATCCGCCGGTCGAGGTTGATGAGGTGCCCGATGGTGAGCTCGGCGACCGCGATCGCGTTCTTGCCCGGGCAGTTCGAGACGAATACGCCGCCGCGCGACGCGGCGGCCAGGTCGATGGTGTTCACCCCGGCGCCGGCGCGGATGACCAGCGACAGCGAGCGGCCGGCGGCGAAGTGGGCCTCCTGCACCTTGGTGGAGCGCACCACGAGGACCTCGGGGTCCTGGGCGCGGAGCGCGTCGGCGAGCGTCTCGCCGCCGAGGTCCGGCTCGAGGCGGACGGAGCAGCCGGCGGCCTCGAGGCGAGCGATGACGAAGGGGGGGAGCTTGTCTGCGATGAGAACGCGCATCAGAGCCTCCTTTGCGGCGTCCGCCGCCAATATGCTCCGGGTGTGCCGCGCTCGCAACGCAGAGTTGAGTGACTATTCAGTATCGATCCTCTTGGGTCCCAGGGGTTTCGCCGGACGCGTCCGACGTGCATGCTGGACGTCGGAGCCCTGACGTCGAGGTGTTCCAATGACCCCGCACGCACCCCCGAAGGACATCGCCGACTGGCGCAAGCGCCCCGTCGGAGAGGTCATCGATCATATCGTCACGCGCTACCACACCGCGCTGCGGAAGCAGATCTCCGAGGTCGCGCGCCTGGCCGAGGCGGTCCACAGCGTCGATCTGCCGCGCCGCCCGGGCCTCGTCTCGCCGCTGCTCGAGAAGCTGACCGTGCTGTCGGAGGAGCTCACCCAGCACATGGTGAAGGAGGAGCGCCTCGCCTTCCAGATGGTGCGCGCGGCCGCCGGCTTCGTCGGCGTGCCCCTCGCCGTCATGGAGCACGAGCATCGCCTCGCCCACGATCTGCTGGGCGAGCTCCGCGAGCTGACCGGGGGCTGGACCCCGCCGAACGGCGCGTCTCCGGCGCTGTGCGAGCTCTACACGCTGATGCTCGAGCTGGAGGCGGACCTCGGCGAGCACTCGGCGCTCGAGGACGACCTGTTCGCGCGCGCCCGGGCGGACGCGGAGCGGAAGGTGGCGAGCGGCTTCTGACCGGTCTCAAATTTGAGACGATGTCCGCCTGCGAGACACGATTTGCGTCAAGGGCACCGTGGGGTCGCCCGACCCCAGCCTGAAAAACCCGCGCAACATCTCGGAATAAAAGGGAGTGTGACGCCGACGTGGCCGTTCGTTCGGCTTTCACAGCGCTGGCACGGAACTTGCTCAATCTCGGGACGCCAAGAGATGGGGAGACCGTTTCATGATCCGCTGCCGCGAAGAGATCACCGAGCTGAGAGGCGCCAAGAAGGACGAGGAGTGCGCCGCGGACCCGCGCCGTCCCGTGGTGCGCATGGGGTTCGATGACCTCATGAGCCGCGAGGTGCTGCGTCTGCACACGCTGCGCACCCCCGAGGATCTCCGTCGCCTCGCCGACGACCTCACGCTGACCCTGCGTCGCCACGACTACAAGCGCTTCGTCGCCTGGGTCGAGGAGCGCTACGGCACCGCGTTCGCCCGCCGTGGCGGCCTGCCGGTCGGCCCGCCGCGCCTCTACCTCGCCGGCTGAGCCGCTCTGCCGCGCCTGGGCGCTCGACGCCGGCGCCTGTCGTGTAGAGAATCTTCCCATCTGGTCATCAAACGCGCGCCGCGACCTCCTTCGAGAGCTCGCGGCGCTTGTTGTTTCAGGGGCTTACAAGTGGCACGCTGGCTGCACAGGGGCTGAACGACCCCCTCGCCCCGGAGGCCACCGTTGCGCCACCTCTGCCTCGTCGCCCTGTGTGCCCTCCCGCTGAGCCTCGCCGCGTGCGAGACCGGCGGGGGCGGTGGGCACGACGCCTTCGACGCCGACGCGACCGACGCGACCGACGCCGACACCGGGCGCGACACGTCGTGGGTCGACACCGTCGGCCCATGCGTCCGGAAGACCCCGGCGGACTTCGACGATCACAGCGTCCTCGGCTTCGACCGCCTCGACTGCCTCCTCGCGTACGGCGACACCGGCGAGGTCCCGCTGCAGCTCAAGTTCGTCGCCGTCGACTTCGAGAGCGCCGAGCCGGACGTCCACTGGCTCGAGCCCGGCTTCTACCAGCTCCACGACGAGTGGTCGTGGTTCCGCCTCCTCAACGGCGCCGCGATCCCCGGCTACAGCCTCGCCCCCCTCCCCGGCGGGCACTTCGCGACCGTCGCGGCCATCTACGACGCGCTCCAGGGCCAGACCGAGCTTCCCCTCGACCTGCTCTTCGTCCCGCAGGGCAACCGCCTCTACTCGCCGAGGTTCTACGCAGAGTGTGGCTTCGCCCCCGGCATGGCGGCGCCGCGCTTCTTCGGGGTGGGCTCGCTCCTCTACTACCCGGAGAACCCGGACCGCGCGCACCCGGACGCCTTCTGGGCCTTCGAGCTCGAGTACGTCGATCGCCCCGAGCTCCCCGAGGTCGAGCGCTTCTTCGAGGTCCTCGGCGGGAGCCTCCCGGCCGAGGTGTCCGACCAGCTCATGTGGCTCACCCGCTCCCCGACCCAGGAGACCCTCGGGGCCGTCATCAAGAGCGGCGGCGGGCCCTACGCCCAGCGCGTCCTGACCTATGACGACCTGGTCGTCGACGGCGAGGTCGTCGGCTACAACCCCGGCGTCGCCGCGGGCTACGTCCACGTCTTCCAGGGCGAGATCACCTCGACCGACGCCGACCCGGACGAGATCGTCATCCTGTCCCGCGTCCCCGACGACATCCCGCCGGTGGCCGCCCTCATCAGCGCGGTCCCGCAGACGCCGCTCGCCCACGTGAACCTCCTCGCCAAGGCCCGCGGGACGCCGAACGCCTACGTGGGCGGCATCCTCGAGTGGCAGCAGCTCGGGAGCTGGGACTACACGCGCCAGCCGGTCGCGGTCAAGGTGACCGAGGACGACATCGCCTGGCGCGAGCTGGCCTGCCACAAGGAGCAGGTCGACGAGAACACCTACCGGACGGTGTGCCCGGAGTGGGACACCTACCGCGCGCTCAAGACCGTGCCGACCCGCACCATCACCCAGGTCGACATCGCGACGCTGCCGTACGTCGTCGACGTCACCGACGGCGGCCTCGCCGACCTCGCGGCCCGGGTCCCGCTCGTCGGCGGCAAGTGCGCCGGGATGCTGGCGTTCCGCGACTTCCCGGAGATGGAGACCCCGGGGACCCCGCTGGCTATCAGCATCCGCGCCTACCACGAGCACATCGCGCCCCTGCGCGCGACCCTCGAGGCGCTGCTCACGTCCGAGGCGTTCGTGGCCGAGGCCCGCGTCCGCTTCCTGACGCTCGAGGGCGAGGACGACTTCCGCGACGCCCACGCCGGCGACGTCCAGGCGCTCTCCTGGGCCACCGGCTTCATCGCCGCGCACCAGGGCGACCTCTACGGGGAGGTCGTGGGGCAGGGCGGCGTCAAGCGCATGGTCCGCGACCTCGCCATCGCCCCCGACACCCTCGCGACCCTGACGGCCGCGCTGACCGAGCGCTTCGCCTGGCTCGCCCCGACCCAGGGCCTCCGCTTCCGCTCGTCGGCGACCGCCGAGGACGTGCCCGGCTTCAACGGCGCCGGCCTCTACGACTCGAACACGGGCTTCCTCCACCCCGAGCAGCAGGCCGACCCGGACGACCGCAAGAAGAGCGTCGCCTGGGCGTTGAAGAAGACCTGGGCGAGCTACTGGGGCTTCCCGGCCTTCGAGGAGCGCCGCGTGGCCCGCGTCGACCACCTCTCGGGGAACATGGGCGTGCTCGTCCACCCGCGCTTCGACGACGCCCTCGAGGACGCCAACGGCGTGATGACCATGCACGTCTCGCGCTGGTTCACCCCGACCCAGCGGCGGCTCGTCGTCAACGTGCAGGAGGGCTCGCTGAGCGTCACCAACCCCGGCGGGACGCTGGCGCTCCCTGAGATCGACGAGGTGCTCATCGATCCCGACGGCGCGGTCTCGATTCGCCGCGTCCAGGCGTCGACCGAGGTGGAGAGCGGCACGGTCATCCTCTCGGACGCGGAGCTCACGACCCTCGGGGAGCAGGTCTCGGTGCTCGCGGACGCCTGGCTCGATCGCCCCGACGAGAGCGTCCCCGACACCGAGCGCGCCGGGGCCCTGGTGCTGGACCTCGAGATCAAGCGCATGGCGGCCGGCTGGCCCGCCCTCGCCTCGGGGGAGACGCTGCCCGAGCGCCTCATCTACAAGCAGGTGCGCGTGCTCGACCGCGCCCCGGTGGTCGAGGACCAGGCGGATCCCTGGCTGTCGACCGTGAAGCTCGCGATGTGGCTGCCGCGCGACCTGCGGACGGTGGCCCGTCGCGTCGAGGGCGCGCGCTGCCAGAGCCCCTACGCCGATCTACGGGTCCTTCAGGTCCTGACCGAGCGCCCCGCGGCGGATCTCTACCCCTTCGCGGAGACGCCGTGGATGTATCGGGTCTACGTCCGCCTGACGAACGCGCCCGCGGGCTGGAGCTGGCCAGCCCAGCCCTACTTCCTGCCCCACGAGAGCCTCGCCGAGGCGAGCTACACCCCGGGCGGCGGGATCGACCTCACCCTGGCCCCGTCGTCGGCCGAGCTGATGGGGGTCGACAGCCTCCACTTCGGGCTCGACGGGAGCTGGTCGATGCGCCGCGGCGAGGAGACCCTCTCCGGGCTGGGCGCGGGGTGCGACGAGCGGACGCCCTACGTCAGCGCCAGCGAGTACCTCGAGCAGCTCTTCGCCGCCCCGTGACGGCACGGGGCGCCACCGCGCCGGGGCGGCCGGCGCGGTGGACTCGGCCGGTGCATCGGGGCTAGATTCCCGGGTGCGCGCTCGCTACAGCTCAGGCGCGCGCTGGGCGCGGACGTGGTCGACGAGGCATCGATGAGGACAGTGGCTCTCCGGCTCCCCAACTGGCTCGCGGCGGCCTGCTGCGCGCTGGTCGTGGCGGGCTGCCCCGGCGACGGCGGCGGCGGCGAGGACACCTCCTCCGAGGACACCGCGAGCGAGGACGCGGACGCGACCGACACGGCGGTCCCCGACGACACCGTCCCCGCCGACACCGCCGAGGACACCGGCGCCGACGACACGGGCCCCGTCGACACCGCCGAGGACACCGCGGGCGACGACACGGCGGTCGCCGACACCGCCGAGGACACCGGCCCCCAGGACACCCTCGACGGCTGGACCCCGCCCCGCTGCGGCGACGGCGTGAAGGACTTCGGCGAGGCCTGCGACGACGGCGACGCGGAGAACTCCGACACGCTCCCCGATCACTGCCGCACGGACTGCACCGCCGCGCGCTGTGGCGACGGCGTCGAGGACAGCGGCGAGACCTGCGACGACGGAAACGACAACGACTTCGACGGGTGCACCACGCTGTGCGAGCCCAGCACCGCCGTCGCGACGCCCGGCGTCGGAGAGCTCGTCGTGACCGAGCTCATGATCGACCCCGACGCGGTGGGCGACATCCACGGCGAGTGGATCGAGCTGTACAACGCGGCCGACGTCACCCTGAACGTGGCGGGCTGCGTCGTCCACGACGACGGCACCGACGCCTTCACGCTCACGGGCGAGGGCGGCGGGCTCCTGCTCGCGCCCGGGGACCTCCTCGTGCTCGCGCCCGACGGAGACGTCGCGGCCAACGGTGGCGTCGACGTCGACGTCGTGTACGCGACCATGCTGCTCGACAACGTCGCCGACGAGGTCGTCGTCACCTGCGGCGGCGTCGAGGTGGACCGGGTCGCGTGGACGGCGCTCGGCTGGGGCCTGGTCAGCGGGCAGTCCCTGAGCCTCGACCCCACCCGGGTCGACGCGGCGTCGAACGACGACGTGGCGTCGTGGTGCAACGGCGTCGTCCGCTTCGGTGACGGCGACCTCGGCACCCCGGGGAGCGAGAACCCGCCCTGCTTCCAGCTCGACACGACGGTCGACCGCTGCGTCCTCACGATGCCCGCCGGGACGACCGGCTACACCGACTATCCGGTGACGGTCACGGTCGCCGTCGGCGAGTTCGGCGTGACCGACCTCACGAGCGGCGTCGACGTCTCGCCCAACCTCCTCGTCGAGCTCGGCCACGGCCCGCCCGGGACCCACCCCGCCGCCGCCGTCTGGACCTGGCTCGCCGGCGAGCCGACCCCCGGCTGGGTCGGCGACGCGGAGCGCCTCGACGGCTACGAGCGGGGGCTCGTCTTCGCCACCCCGACGGTGCGCGACGTCGCCGCGCGGGCGAGCCGCGACGGCGGCGCCACCTGGTGCTACTGCGACCGCGACCCCGGCGCCGAGGACGGCTACAGCGTCGCCGACGCCGCGAGCGTCACGGTGATCCAGACCCCGTGCCAGCCGGACAGCTGTCAGACGCCCGACGCGGCCGTGTGCGCGGCGGACGGCGTGCGGGTCGAGACCTTCGAGCCCGAGGGCGCCTGCGTCCCCACCGCCGTCGACGCCTTCGACTGCGTGTACGCCCCGCGCGTCGTCGACTGCGGCGCGTCCGGGCGCGTCTGCGACGGCGGCGCCTGCGGGGCGCTGGCGTCGGCGCCCGACGCCCCTGGAGAGGTCGTCGTCAGCGAGCTCCTCGTCCGCCCGGCGGCGGTCGACGCGACGCTCGGGCAGTGGATAGAGCTGACGAATCACGCGGACAGGCCGCTCGACCTCGGCGGCTGCACGCTCACCGCGACGCCGACCGCGGGCAGCGACCCGGTCAGCTGGACCTTCCCTGGGTCGCTCGTGCTCCCGACCGGGCGGCGCGAGGTCGTCGGCGCGAGCGCGGACGCCGGCGTCAACGGCGGCGCGCCGGTCGGGATGGCGTGGGGCGAGGGCTTCGCGCTGCCGACGAGCGCCTTCGAGCTGGCGCTCGGCTGTGGCGACGTGGTCATCGACGCGGTGCCCTTCGGGACCGGCACCGGGTGGCCTTCGAGCCTCGGGGCCGCGGCCTCGCTCTCTCCGTACCGGACCGACGCGGCGGACAATGACCTGAGCGCCTCGTGGTGCGTCGCCACCGAGACCTTCGGCGTCGGTGACCGCGGGACGCCGGGGGGCGAGAACCCGGCCTGCACCGGGGACGTCGTGCCGGTGGACAGCTGCTGGCTCCTCGGCGACGCGACGCTGGCGGCGCGCTCGGGCGTCGAGGTCGACGTGGTGGTGCGTGTCATCGAGCAGGGCATCACGAACAAGTCGGTCCGCACCGACGTGAGCGCGAAGCTCCTCGTCGAGGTCGGGCACGGCCCCGCCGGCGCGCGCCCCGGAGACGCCGACTGGAGCTGGTTCTCCGCCTCGCCGGACACGACCTGGTATGCGTCGGTCGTCGTGGGCACCAGCCTCGCCGAGGACCGCTACTTCCTCCGCCTCGTCGCTCCGGCGCCGGGGACGCGCGACCTGCTCGCCCGGGTCACGGCCGACGGCGGCAACACCTGGTCGCTCTGCGACCTCGACGCCATCGTCGCCCCGGGGGAGGAGCCCACGCCGCAGCAGCTCGTGTCCACGGCGAGCGCCTGCTACCCGGACCCGTGCGGCGACTCGCCCGGCCACGTGTGCGCCGACCTCGCCCAGGGCGAGGCCGGACCGCCGACGGTGGTCCTCGAC
Organism: Deltaproteobacteria bacterium; assembly: GCA_006226565.1. GTDB lineage: Bacteria > Myxococcota_A > UBA9042 > PHBI01 > PHBI01 > PHBI01. Next base: position 18,098 of record SBGO01000604.1, read on the forward strand.
CTCCGCTCGCCGGCGGTGTGCACCCTCGACGACGCCGACGCTGCCGTCTGCACGTGGATCGAGGACGTGGTCGAGGACTGCAGCGAGGTGGGCGCGGAGTGCCAGGCCGGCGCGTGCGCCAACTTCCCGCGGACGCCAGGGCCCGGGGACGCCGTCATCAGCGAGCTCGTCATCGTGCCGTCGACCGGCGAGAACGGCGAGTGGCTCGAGATCTCGAACCCCGGCGGGGCGCCGCTCGACCTGACCGGCTGTCGGCTGGAGTCGGGCCCGGACGAGGTCTGGGCGTGGCCGGCCCCCGAGGGGCCGACCGACGCGGTCATCGCCCCCGGCACCGCGCTCACCGTGGCGCGTCACGCGCTCTCGTCGATCAACGGCGGCGCGGGCCCGCGCGAGGTCATGACCGGCATCTCGCTCGCCAACGCGGCCGACTGGGTCGCGCTGATGTGCGACGACGTCGTGGTCGACCTGGTGGCGTGGAACATCGAGGACGACTGGGTCATCCCGACCGGGCAGGCGCTGTCGCTCGCCGGCAACCGCCTGGACGCCGCGCTCAACGACTTCCCCGCGTGGTGGTGCCCCGTCGGCGCCACCTCGCCCAACGCGCTCAACCCGCTGTGTCCGCCGCCGGACACCACGCTCGACGACTGCGTCGTCGTCGACCCGGCCGGGCTCACGGTCGACGCGGGGACCGCCTTCGCCGTGTCGGGGCGCCTCTACGACATCGGCGTGACCGACGTCCGCGCGGGGGCGGACCCGGCGCCGGGGACGCTGGGACAGGTCGGCTTCGGCCCGAGCGGCAGCGACCCCGTCGGGAGCGATTGGCGCTGGTTCTCGGCGTCGGCGGACCTGGGCTGGAGCGACGGCCCGGCGCCCGGCTGGGACCAGTGGACCGCGAGCGCCACGCTGGAGACCCCGGGGACCTACGCGACCGCCTTCCGGTTCAGCGCCGACGACGGGGCGAGCTGGCGCTACTGCGACCGCGACGGGGACGGCTACGAGCCCGCCGCCGAGGGCGCCGTGACCGTCGAGCCGGGCGTGTGCGTCCCCAACCCGTGCGCCGTCGCGCCGGCGAACACCTGCTCCGGCGCCATCCTCTACGGCTCGGTCACGCCCGGGACCTGCGCCGTGGACGGACAGACCGGTGAGGCGGTCTGCACCTACGGCACCGTCCTCTTCAGCTGCACCTCCTACGGTGGGTGCTCGGCGGAGACCGGCACCTGCGGGCAGCCGCCGGTGACCGCGCAGCCCGGCGACCTCGTCATCAACGAGATCATGCGCGACAGCGTCGTGACCCAGCCCGACAAGGGCGAGTGGATCGAGCTCCACAACCTCACCGACAGCGCGATCGACCTGCGGGGCTGCGAGATCAGCGACGACGACGCGCAGGCCTTCACCGTGGACGGCCCGGTGCCCATCGTGGTGCCGGCGAACGGCTACTACCTCCTCGCGACCAGCAAGACGACCGCCGAGAACGGCACCCTGTCCTACGTCGGCTGGGCGTGGGGGGACGCCTACGCGCTCGCCAACACGAGCCAGACCATCGTGGTGCGCTGTGGCGGGGCCGAGATCGACCGCGTCAGCTATGCGTGGGACTGGCCGAGCCGCACCGGCTACGCGATGCAGCTCCACAACGGGGCCGACGGGACGCAGAACGACGACCCCGCGTGGTGGTGCGAGGCCAGCTCCGTCTACGGCGGCGGCAACCGCGGCACCCCGCGCGCGGTGAACAAGGTCTGCCAGGGCGTGCCCGAGTAGCGCTGGCGCGCGCCGACTACCAGGTGTCGGCCGGGGCGTCCGGGGCGTCCTCCGCGACGGCGACGCCGTGGACGGTCGCGGAGCGCTCCTCCGCCCAGTAGAGGAGGTAGCGGTCGCCGAGGCGGACGCTGCTCGGCCCGCGCTCGTCGAAGCGCTCGTCGTAGACGGGGTTGAACGCGAAGCGCGAGAAGCTCAGGCCGTCGTAGGAGGCGGCGAAGCCGAGGCCCCCGCTGGCGCCGCGAGCGCCGCGATAGAACAGGCGGAAGACGCGGCGGCCGGCGGCCGTCGTGGCGAGGCGCACGTCTGGGGAGTCGACGCCGTCCGCGTCCCAGCACGGCTCGGCGTCGCCGCTCGGGTCGACGCAGCCCGTGCCCGCCTCGAGGACGACCTCGGCGGGGAGCGCGCTCCCGTCGACCCCGCGCACGCGGGCGATGTGGGTGCTGCCATCCGCGTCGGTTCGGGCGTAGTAGACGATGAGCTGCGCGCCGTCGTGGACGAGGCTCGGGGCGTCGACCGTCGCGCCGTCGTCGGCCACGACCACGGCGGGGTCGACGACCGTGAAGCGCTCGCCGTCCAGGCTCGACGCGAGCCCGAGGGTGGCGCCGTCGGGGCTGACGAACGCCATCCACAGCGTGCCGTCCGGGGCCTCCGTGACGCTCGGCGCGGCCGCGTCGTCGAGCGCCACCGACGGGGCGGTGAAGGCGGCGCCGTCGGGGCTCTCGGCCCAGAGGACCGCGGCGTCGCCGGTGTCGGTGTCGCGGGCCTCGAGGTAGAGGCGGACCGCGCCGTCCGTGACCAGGGCGCACGGCTCTCGCCAGCGGACGGCGGGCGCGTCCGCGGGCGGGACGAGGATGAAGGCCGCCTCGTCCGGGGTGACGCGGGTCCACGGGACGATGCCGCGGTTCGGGAGGTTGGCGCCGCCTCCGTCCTCGCCTCCCTGGGCGGCGCAGCCCGAGGCGCCACCCACGAGGCCGGCGAGGACGAACGCGAGGATGGGCGCTCTGCTCATGTCAGAACCGGAAGGAGAGGGTGGTGGTGAAGCCGAGGAACGACCCGCCGGCGACGTAGTCCCCGGTGGGGTCGGCGGGGTCGTCCTTGAGATAGGTGCGGTCGGGCAGGGCGATCCAGAGGAGCGCGGCGTCGAGGTGCAGCGGCTTCGGGAAGAGCGTGGTGACCTCGGAGAGCCGGAGCCCGACGCCGACGGACAGCCCGTGCTTGTCGGTATCGACGAGGTTGGTCCGGCCCGGCTGGGGCGGCGCGGGCGTCGGCTCGTAGAAGTAGCCGGCGCGGAGGGCGAGGCCGACCTGGCGCGTGTCGACCACGGTCACCTCGGCGCCGAGCCGGGGCACGACGATGTCGTGGAAGCCGGGGGAGCCGGGGGGCGGCGTCTCGGGGATGGACAGGGGCAGGACGCCGGCGTCGAGGGCCACCGTCAGGTGCGAGGTGGGGCTCTTGAAGCCGCTCCACTGGAGCCAGGTGAGGTCGCAGGCGAGGGCCCAGCCCGGCTCGACCCAGGCCAGGGAGAGGGCGAGCTGGCGCGGCGAGAAGAGGTTCGAGTTGACGCTGATGACGGTCAGCGAGGCGTCCTCGACCAGCGGGGTCGGGCTGGGGCTGGCGCCGTCGAGGACGATGTCGCCGCTCACGACGAGGCCGATGTCGAGGGAGAGGTCGAAGGCGTCGCGGAAGGCGAGCCCCACCCGGAGGTGGTCGCCGGGGGTGAGGAGGAGGCCGGCGTGGAGGTAGCGCACCGCCTCGAAGGTGACGTCGACGCCGCTGACCAGGGTGGTCCCGCCGGCGTCCTCGAGGTCCACCATTCCTGCGATGTCGAGGCGCCCGCCGGTGTCGGAGAGGTAGGTCAGGCCGACGCCGGCGTACAGGAGGTCGGGGACGACCTCGAAGGCGGCGCTGGTCGTGAGCACGATGCGCTGCGGGCGGTTGTCGTAGAGGGCGAAGCGCGGCTGCCGCTCGGGCAGGGCGCGGACGCGGGTGAGCCGGTCGTCGGGGAGGTAGAGGGCGAGCGAGAGCGCGACCCGGCGGCCGAAGAGGCGTCCGGGCATCACGAGGCCGACCTGGAGGCCGTGGACGCCGTCCACGTCGAGGTCCGCGCCGTTCAGCTCGAGGGTCGGGTCGACGAGGACGTAGCCGAGCTCGATGCGGAGGTCGTCGCCCGTCGCGAGCCCGGCGGGGTTGTAATAGTTGGCCGAGAAGTCGCTCGCGAGCGCGCCGTAGGCGCCACCGAGCGCGACGCCACGGGCGCCGAGGCCGAAGGCGTCCACCGGGTTCGCGCGCGCGGCCGGGCTCGCCGCGACCAGCGCGACGAGGGCCACGAGCCAGGAGAGCCGCCTCCTCACAGGTCCAACCCCAGCTGGAGCGCGCCGACGAAGATCGTTCCGGAGCCGGTGATGGTGGGCGCGCCGGGGTTGGTCGCGGGGTCGGGCACGAGCGCCGGGTCCTTGGTGCTCGTGCGCTCGCCGATGAGGTGGGCCTGGCCGGCGAGCTCGACGCGGACGGGGCCGATGAGCACCCCGGCGCCCAGGGCGAGCACGACGCGGTTGCCGTCGATGTGGTTGTGGAACCCGGTCTGGTCGGGCACCGGGGTCGGCTCGAGGGAGGCGCCGAGCCGCGGGAGCAGGGTCACGTCGTCCGCGAGCCGGAAGCGGCCCTCGAAGCCGAGCCGGACCGAGACAGTGTCGTGGAAGTCGGGCGGCGGCTGCGCGGGCGTGCCCTCGGGGACGGCGGTGTAGGCGACGGGCTGCGGGAAGGCGCTCCAGCGCTGCCAGACCCCGCTGACGGCGGCGAGGAGCCAGGGGGCCGGGCGCGCGCCGACGCCGACGGCGAGCTCGGCCGGGTCGTACTGGGCGGTGCCCGAGACGTCGAGCCGGGGCAGGGGGATGCCGAAGCTCTCGCCGAGGTCGGCGGTGATCGGCAGCGAGAAGCGCGCGGTCGAGGCGCTCCGCCAGGTGAGCGAGAGGTCGATCCACGGGGTCGGGCGGTAGGCGGCGCCCGCGATGAGGGCGTAGTCCGCGAGGAGCTCGTCCTTCACCCGGGTCCCGAGCTTGCCCTCCTCGTTGGGCGCGACCGCGATGTCGCCGGTCAGCTCGGCGAGGGCGAGGGCGCCGACGCCGACCGAGAGCTCGCGGCTCACGCGGACGGCGAGGGCGCCGAGGACGCTGACGGTCTGCGCGCGGTTCTCGACGATGACGAAGCTCGGGGCGCCGGGACGCGGGATGTCGGCGATGAGGATGGCGCTCTGGGGGATCGCGAAGGCGAGCCCGAGCGCGAGCCGGTCCTTCAGGGGCTCGCCGAGCGGCAGCGGGACACCGAAGCCGATGGTGAGGACAGGGGCCTCCCGCGCGGCGCGGGCCTCGCCGTTCAGCGTGAGGTCGAAGCTCGCGCTCTGGTAGCCGAGGGCGAAGCTCGGGCGCCGGTCGAAGGCGAGCCCGGCGGGGTTGTAGTAGGTCGCCTCGAAGCCGCCGGCCGTGGAGTCCACCGCGCCCGCCATCGCCAGGCCGCGCGCGCCCAGGCCGAACAGATCGACCGGGCTCGCGTCGGCGGACGGCGAGGCGAGCGCCAGCGCCACGACGAGCGCGGGCGCGACGAGCCGGAGGAGGTGCTGCTGCATGAAGCCGCGACGGTATCAGACCGCCGCGGCCACGCAACCGCCTACAGGATCTGCCAGGTCGAGCGGTAGGGCCCGAAGTCCACACCGATGCGACCGAGGACCGGCAGGCGGAAGTAGACCGTGCCGTCGGCGCGGACCGGGACCGAGAGCGACGCGTTGTTGCCCTTGAGCAGCGCCTCAACGTACTCGAGCGCGGTCTTCTCGAAGACGTCGAGGGCCGCGTCGATGCCGAGGTCGAAGGCGAGGTCGATGCTGACGTCGCCGCCGGCCAGGATGGTCGACTTCTGCAGCTCCTCCTGCGCCTGCCCGGTCGCGAAGTCGGCGATGAGGTCCGGGATGCGCGCGACAAAGTCGTCGATGCTGCGGACGTCGTCGCCCTGCGCCTCGCAGGCGCCCGGTCGCGGGGTGCCGTCACAGCTGGGGTCATCCGTCCCGCACAGCGACACGCAGATGGCGCCGAGGGCCTGGGCGTCCGGGTCCTGGTCGAAGAGCGTGAGCGCCAGCAGCACGTCGGCGGCCGGGACGGGGATGTCGTTCGGGTTGTGGATGTTCACCACCACGCCGAACTCGAAGACGAGCTGCGACTTGGGCGGCGGGGAGCCGAGGGCGACGCTGCAGCCGAGGGCGACGAGCGCGTCGTCGATGACCTTGGGGCAGTAGTAGGCGCCCAGCTGTCCGAGGGACGGCTCGTGACGGAGCTCGAGCGCGCCGACCTCGACCTCCGGCGCCAGCTCGGCGCCGAGGGTGCTGTTGTCGTCGAGCGCCTGCAGCAGCTGGTCACAGCCGCCGAGCGCCGGGAACGCGAGGCTGAAGGCGAGGGCGAGCGCGGTGAACCGGGTCATGTGACATCTCCTCGTCGGGTCCCTGACAACGTGCCACGGACGCACGCCCGATGCCCGTCATTCACACCGGGGCGGTAACCTGGGCTACAGGCGATGCCAGGCCTTGCTCGGCACCTGCTCGCCCGACGGGGTCTGGCTCGACAGGATGTAGACCGCCCGCCGGTTCGCCTCGTTCTCCGTCTCGTCGGGGGTCGGCACGGCGAGGACCCGCTCGCCGAAGCCCTGGTAGTAGATCGGAATCTTGAGGCCGTGCTGACGGAACCAGCTCGCGATGGAGCGCGCGCGCCGCTCGGAGAGCTCCTGGTTGGAGCCCGGGCTGCCGACCGTGTCGGTGTAGCCGCCGACGTAGAGGCGCAGCGTCAGGAGCGTGCCGTGCTTGGCGAGCGCCTCGTGGATGTGCTCCATCGTCTTGGCGAGCTTCGGCGCCTCGCTCTCGCGGACGTCCGCGCGGCCGGTCTCGAAGACGACCTCGTCGTGCGGGATCTCGATGGTGAACGGCATGATGCGCATCCCGGTGTAGAAGCCGGCGATGTCGGTCACGCGCAGGTCCATGCGGAGAATCTTCTCCTCGGTCGAGGTCCAGCTCAGCTCCATGAACTCGCCGCTGGGGGCGGGGGCGTCGTCGAAGCTCTCGGAGACCTCGTCGAGGACCTTGCCGTCCTCGCCGAGCACGGTCAGCTCGATGCGGCGTACCGGGTTGGTCGCGCGGCACCGGAGCTTGCTCTCGTCCATGTCGACGTCTTCGGCGCTGATCTCGATCTTCAGCTCGCCGACACGCGTCGCGTCGAACTCCATGGCGAAGAGCTGGGTCTCACCCGTGTCCTTCCACTTCGCCTCCATGTTCGCCTTGTAGTGGCTGCTGCCGGAGGGCTGCTTGAACGTCAGGCGCTTGCTCTGGTTCCGCTTGAGGGCGCCGACGCGGAGGAGCTGCTTCTTGCCGTCCTGGTCGACGAGCTCGATCTTGAGCGCCTTCAGCGGGCGCGCCGGGGTCACGATGAGCGACGGCTGGTCCTTGCCCTTGACGACCGTCTTGAACTGGAAGTCGAGGTCTTGCGCCATCGCGGCCGGGGCGGCGAGCAGGACCAGGGCGAGCGCGGCGAGCGCCCTCTTCAGCCACATCGTCGAACTCCTCTTCAGGCTCATGCGGCGCCTCCATCTCCAGTGGGCGGCAGGTCGCGGCGTGAGACGCCGGTCGACCGTCGCGCAGGATACAACTCGACGGACGCGCCCGCCATTCTCGAAGTGCGCGCCGCGTCGCGGCTGGTTGCCCTCCCTCGGCTGAGGCGTATCCTCGCCGCACAGCACCCCCGAGGTAGGAGGCCCCATGCACCTGCGCAGCGACTCTTTCACGCCGTACGCCCGCCTGGCTCCCGCGCTCGCCTTCGGCAAGCACGACCCGGCGACGCACTTCGCCCTCGCTGGCAACCAGAACCCTCACCTGGCCTGGTCCGACGCCCCGGCCGAGACCCGCTCCTTCGCGCTCATCTGCTACGATCCCGACGTGCCGTCGCGCGGGGACGACGTCAACCAGGAGGGCAAGACCGTCCCCATCGACCTGCCGCGCGTCGACTTCTTCCACTGGGTCGTCGCCAACCTCCCGGTCTCGGTGACCGAGATCGGTCAGGGGAGCCACTCCGGCGGCGTGACGCCGCGCGGCAAGGCCCTCGGCGCGACGCCGAGCGGGGGCGTCCAGGGGCTGAACGACTACACCGGCTGGTTCGCGGGCGACCCGGACATGGGCGGCGACTACGCGGGCTACGACGGCCCGGCGCCGCCGTGGAACGACGAGCGCGTCCACGGCTACCACTTCTGCGTCTACGCCCTCGACGTCGCGACCCTCGACCTGCCCGAGAAGTTCACGGGCCATGACCTGCGCGCCGCCATGGCCGGCCACGTCCTCGCCACCGCGGAGCTGGTCGGGCTCTACGCCATCAACCCCGACGCCCGCTGACGCGCCCGCGGGCGCTCCAACGAAAACGGCCCGGTGAGTGATCACCGGGCCGTTCTCATCAACGCTTGCGCTTCGTGGCCCCGGCGCTACGGCCGGGAGGGCTCACGATCGAGCGAGGTCACGCGCTACCAGCGGTCGCCGCCGCCACCGTAGCCGCCGCCGCCGCCGCCGCCGTAGCCGCCGCCGCCGCCGCCG
>SBGO01000271.1 GCA_006226565.1 Deltaproteobacteria bacterium
GTCGGGCACCGCGGCCAGGCGCGCCGCGCCGGTGGCCGGGCTCTCGTCGTCGTCGTCCGCGTCGAGGCAGTCCTCGTCGCCGCCGTCGGTGGCGCCGTCGCCGTCGTTGTCGAGCCCGTCGCGGCACTCGGGCGCGAGGCCCGCCTCACCGAGGACGGCGCCGTCGAGCCCGAGGCGGGTCACCACGGGCCGATCGACCCAGGTCGCGACGAGCGCGTCGGCGCCGTAGCGGACGAGCTCCTGCACCCGACCGGGGACCGGGACCACCGTCAGCGGCGGCTCCACCGGGTCCGCGCCGAGGTCGAAGAGCCACAGCTCGGCCGCGTACGCCGCCGCGACCACGAGCGTGTCGCCGGCCATCACGCCGGTCGCCGGCACGCCCGGCAGCGCGAAGGCGTCGACCGTGTAGGTGAGCTCGTCGGGGTGGCCGGTGATGGACACCCGGTCCACCTCGAGGTCGCCGGCGGACAGCACGTAGAAGGCGCTGTAGTCCGCGGCCGTCAGGACGCGAATCGGCTCGCGCCCGACCGGGATCGGCGAGTGCCCGGGGACGAAGGCGTCGGCGTCGATGACGTCGCGGCTGCCGACTGCCGGGTTCATCTGGACCACCACCAGGCCGGGGGGCTGGCGGTTCAGGACGACCCCGTACAGCTCGCCCTGCACCGCGCCGGAGGCGAGGTCGGGGCACATGCGGGTGTCGTTGAGCGAGCTGGCGGTCTCGTCGTTCTCCGGCGCGACCGTCTGGCCGTCGCCCTCGCACGCGAAGGCGAAGTCGATCGGCAGCGAGAACGCCGAGCTCGGCGTCGCGGGCGTGCTGGTGCACCCCGAGGCGACCACGGCGAGCGCCGCGGTGACGAGCAGGAGCTGTTTCGGGGTCGACGTCGTCATCGGATCTCGGCGACCTCGGTGTGGTAGTAGGGCGAGGCGGGGTCGAGCTCGATGACGCCGACCGAGTCGTCGCTGAAGTGCGCCACGTAGAGCCGCTTGACGCCGAGGTCGGCGTTGTCCACGTAGGCCATCCCGAAGGGCCCGTCGCCGGTGGGGATGCCGGCGATGACCTGCGCGCGCAGCGGGTCCACGACCTCCACGCGGTCGGCGTAGTAGCAGCTGACGTAGACGCGGTCGGTGCCGTCCCCGTTCGGGACGACGACGACGTCGCCCGCGCCCGAGGCGAGCGGCACCTTGGCGATGACGCGGTCGGCCGGGCTCCCGGCGGCGTCGTCGGAGATGTCGACGATGACCAGGCTCGACGGCGCGCGGTAGGTCGCGTAGAGGCGCGTCCCGTCGCTCGACACGGCGATGTCGCGGGCGCGGTCGACGGCGGTCGCCTCGGGCACCACGACCTGGGCGACGATCGCCAGCCACGGGTTGACCAGGTCGGGCTCGACGTCCGGGTCGGGGTGGACGATCTGCAGCACCTGGAAGATGTTCGCCGACTTCGTGGTGGTGTAGACGCGGCCGTCGGTCGGGCTCTCGGCCATCGCGTAGAGGCCGTTGAAGAGGTCGAGGTTGCCGGCCAGGGTCGGCGCGCCGTCGGCGTCGAGGGTCCAGGTGGCGACGTTGCCGTCGATCATCGCGCCGGTCAGGAGCAGGTCCGGCTCGCTCTCGCTCCGGCCGAGGCGGACGAGGGCGCCGTAGGGGTCGCCGCCGACCGTGAGCTCCTCGGACTCGCCGTCGCGGCTGACCTTCTGCGAGTCGAAGGCCTCGTCGGCGTCGCAGTGGAGGATCTTGGTCCCGGCGTCCGCGCTGCTCTTGCCGCCGGCGCAGGTCACTACCGGCGCCGCCGGGTCGCCGCTGAAGCCGACCTGGTAGAGGGCGTCCTCGTCGCGGCTCAGGACGTAGCCGGCGACCGCGCGGCCGTCGCGCTCGAGCAGCGTCAGCGGACCGGGGAAGCCGCCGACCTCGAAGGCCGAGCCGGGCACGAAGCGGTTGGTCGCGACGTCGATCGCCAGGATCGCGCCGCCGCGCCACGCGAGATCGAAGTTGCCGCTGGTCACCCAGACGAGGGCCCCGCTCGGGTCCGCCGTCACCGCCACCGGGTAGTCGAGCCGGTCGGTCGGGTGCGCCGGGCCGGTCTCGCCGCCCGTGCAGGCGGTCGCGACCAGCGACGAGAGGAGCGCAGCCAGCGCGAGTGTACGGGTCACGCCTGCTCCCCCCCGGCCATCAGCGCCGCCTGCGCCGCCGCCAGCCGCGCGACCGGCACCCGGAACGGCGAGCACGAGACGTAGTCGAGCCCGAGGTCGTGGCAGAAGCGAATGGTTCGCGCTTCGCCGCCGTGCTCACCGCAGATGCCGACCGTCAACCCAGGCTTCACAGCGCGTCCCTTCTCCGTCGCCAGCGTCACCAGCTCGCGGACCACCGGGTCGATGGTCACGAACGGATCGCCGGGCAAGATGCCCATCTCCACGTAAAGAGGCAAGAAGCGACCGCAGTCGTCTCGGCTCATCCCGAAGGTGGTCTGGGTGAGATCGTTGGTGCCGACGCTGAAGAAGTCGACGCTCCCGGCGATCGCGCCCGCCGCGAAGCAGGCCCGGGGCAGCTCGATCATCGTGCCGACGTGGTAGCGCACCTCGGTCCGCTGCTCGGCGAGGACCTCGTCGGCGACGCTCGTGATGACGGCGCGCAGGAGCTCGACCTCGCGGGCGTCCGCGACCAGCGGAATCATGATCTCCGGGTGCACCGACACCCCGCGCCGCGTGACCTCGCACGCCGCCTCGAGGATGGCGCGCACCTGCATCTCGTAGATCTCGGGCACGGTGATCCCGAGGCGGCAGCCGCGGTGGCCGAGCATCGGGTTGGTCTCGGTCAGCGCCCGGTAGCGCGACTCGAGCTCGGTGTACGGGACGCCGAGCCGCCCGGCCATCGTCTCGATGTCCTCGTGGCGCGAGACGAGGAACTCGTGCAGCGGCGGATCGAGCAGGCGAATCGTGACCGGCAGGCCGGCCATCACCTCGAAGATGCCGATGAAGTCGCCGCGCTGCATCGGCAGGATCTTGGCGAGGGCGGCGCGGCGCCCGTCCTCGTCGGCGGCGAGGATCATCTCGCGGACGGCGTAGATGCGGTCGTCCTCGAAGAACATGTGCTCGGTGCGGCACAGGCCGATGCCCTCGGCGCCGAAGTCGCGCGCGATGCGGCAGTCGCGGACGGTGTCGGCGTTGGTGCGCACGCGCAGCCGCCGGAAGTCGTCGACCCACGACATGAGGCGCTCGAGCTCGGCCGACGCCTCGGGGGAGATGGTCGGGACGGCGCCGTCCATGACCAGCCCGGTCGCGCCGTCGATGGTGATGACGTCGCCGGCGCGGAGCTCGCGGTCGCCGACGGTGACGATGCCGGCCACCGGGTCGAGCTCGAGGCCGCGGCAGCCGACGATGCACGGCTTCGACATCCCGCGGGCGACGACGGCGGCGTGGCTCGTCATGCCGCCGCGGGTCGTGAGGACGCCCTTGGCGCGGAGCAGGCCCTTGACGTCCTCGGGGGCGGTCTCGCGCCGCACCAGGATGACGGCGTCGCCGCGGCCGGCGGCCTCGGTCGCGGCCTCGGCGCTGAAGACCAGGCGCCCGGTGGCGGCGCCCGGCGAGGCGCCGAGCCCCTGCGCGAGCACCACGCGGTCGGCGTGCGGGTCGATGCGCGGGTGCATCAGCTTCTCGACCGTCCGCGTGCTGACCCGGCGGATCGCCTCGGCGCGGTCGATGAGCCCCTCCGTCACCATGTCGACGGCGAGGCGCACCTCCGCCTCGGGGCTGCGCTTGCCGGCGCGGGTCTGGAGCATCCAGAGCCGCCCGCGCTCGACGGTGAACTCGACGTGCTGCATGTCGCGGTAGTGGCGCTCGAGCACGGGGCGGATGCGGGCGAGCTCGGCGTAGGCCTCGGGCAGCGCCGCCTCCATCGTCTCGTCGGCGTCGAAGGCGCCCGAGGCGAGGTTGAGCGGCTGGGGCGCGAACATCCCGTGGACCACGTCCTCGCCCTGGGCGGTCGGCAGCCACTCGCCGAAGAGCTGCGGCGTGCCGGTGTTCGGGTCACGGGTGTAGGCGACGCCCGTCGCGCTGTCGTGGCCGAGGTTGCCGAACACCATCACCTGCACGGTCACGGCGGTGCCGAGGTCGTGGGGGATCTGGTTGACGTTGCGGTACTCGAGCGCGCGGCGGTTGTTCCACGAGCGGAAGACGCCCTCGATCGCCTGCCAGAGCTGCGCCTCGGGGTCCTGGGGGAAGGCGCGGCCGGTCGACTCGAAGATCTTGCGCTGGAAGATCGCGACGAGCTCGCGCAGCGCGCGGTCCGAGAGCTCGCTGTCGGCGAAGACCCCCTCGCCCTCCTTCTTGCGCTCGAGGAGCTGGTCGAGGACGTCGGTCCGGACGCCCATGACGATGTCGCCGTACATCTGAAGGAGGCGACGATAGGCGTCCCACGCGAAGCGGGCGTCGCCGGTCCGCTGCGCCAGGCCGACCACCGTTTGATCGTTGAGGCCGAGGTTGAGGACGGTGTCCATCATCCGCGGCAGCGGCACGGCGGCGCCCGAGCGCACGCTGAAGACCAGGGGGTGAGCGGGGTCGCCGAGGCGCGCGCCGGTCTGCCGCTCGAGGTCGGACAGCGCGGCGCGGACCTGCTCGCGGACGACGTCGGGGATCCGGTCGCCGGCCGCCCAGTAGGCCCGGCAGGCGTCGATGGTGAGGGTGAAGCCCGGCGGGACGGGGAGGCCGAGGCGCGCCATCTGCGCCAGGCTCGCGCCCTTCATGCCGAGCAGCGGCGTCATCGCCGCCGGATCCTCTTCGGCGCCGAAGGCGTAGACGTAGCGGGTCTCGTTCATCTCGCTCACCGGACACACCGCCCCAGCTGGGCGCGGCACCGCCCTTCCTGTTGACAGGCCCGGCTCCCACGGCAGTCGCCGTCGCCGCCGGCCCGGCAGCCGTCGACGCCGAGGGTGCAGAGCCCCTCGAGCGCACACCACTCCGAGCGCCCGCAGCTCGTGCAGGCGCCGCTCTTCACGCCGCACTCGCCGCGGTCCTGGCACGCCACCGAGAGCGCGCAGTCGGCCACCGTCCGGGCGCTGCAGTGGTCGCCGTCGAGGCTGCAGTGGCCGAGCTCGTGACACAGCTCCGCGCTCTTGCAGTCGGCGTCGCGCGCGGCGACGCACACCCCGTCGCGCGCCGTGCAGCGCCCCTCGAGGTCGCAGATGCGGGCGCCCTGGCAGTCGGCGTCGGCCAGCGCCACGCACGTCCCCTGGCCGGCGCAGGCCGGGCGGTGAGCGGCGAGGAAGTCGCCGTCGCGCCGGGA
>SBGO01000159.1 GCA_006226565.1 Deltaproteobacteria bacterium
CGCCATCATCGCGCTCGCGGCCGCGCTCGTGGCCGTCGTCGGCGTGTCGCTGATGGTCGGCCAGGGCGGGCCCACGAACGAAGAGGCCGCGGTGAGCGGCGCCAGCGTCAGCGGCTCCGGGACCGACCGCCTGCTCGTCCACGCGACCTCCGCCGCCGGTGAGGCGACCACCCTCGCCGCGGGTGGCGCGCTGCCCGCCCCCGGCGACGCCCTGACCTTCGAGCACGCCTCGCAGATCCAGGGCTACGCGATGGTGGTCGAGCTCGACGCGCGCGGCGCGATCCGCGTCCTCGGCGGCGACCAGGCCGAGGGGATCGGGGCCGCCCGCGCGCCCCTCGCCGGGACCACCAAGCTCGACGCCGAGGGCGGCTGCGCCTGGATCGTCGGCGTCTTCGCCAACGCGCCCTTCGATCGCGCGCGGCTCGACGCGGCCCACCTCGCGGAGGCCACGAGCGCGGCCGGCGCGGACTGCGCCCTGCCCGACCTGCGGGGACGGCTCGGCTTCGCCCGCTCGGTCGAGGTGGTGACGATCCGTCGGTAGCCTTGGCCGATGGCCCGGCGTCGGGCTAGATCGGCCTCACCATGGCGCGCGACGAGTCCACCCTCCTGACCCTCGACACCCGGCCCGACGACGACGGCCCGGCTCTCACCCGGGCGCTGATGCCGGCGCTGACCGTCGTCGGCCACCCCGACACCGCCCGCCTCGGCGACCGGGCGTACCTGGTCGACCTCGGCAAGGTCGGCGGCCAGGTGGGCCTCTCCCGGAACGCGCCCGACTTCCTCCCCCCGACGCTCCGGGGCGCGCGGCCGCTCGCCGAGGCCCACGTCTCGCGCGCGCCCGTCACGCTGCACCGGCGCGAGGACGCGATCCGCCTCTCGACGGCGGGCACCGCGACCCGGGTGGAGGTCGACGGCCAGCGCGTCGACGGCGTGCACGACGTCCCCCTCGAGGCCCTCGACGAGGGCGCGCTCGTCACCCTCGCCGGCCGCGTCACGCTCCTCCTGTCGCGGCTCCCGGCGCCGCGCCCTTCGGCCGCCGAGCGGCTCGGGATGCTCGGGGTGAGCGCGGGTATCGAGCGCGTCCGGGGGGAGATCGAGAAGGTCGCCGACACCGATATTCCGGTGCTCATCCGCGGCGAGACGGGGAGCGGCAAGGAGCTCGTCGCCCGCGCCATCCACGGCCAGAGCCCGCGCCGGGACGCCCCCTTCGTGGCGATCAACATGGCGAGCGTGCCGCACACCCTCGCCGCCTCCCAGCTCTTCGGCCACGAGCGCGGGGCATTCTCCGGCGCCCAGCGGAGCCACCGCGGCCTGTTCGAGCAGGCCCACGGCGGGACCCTCTTCCTCGACGAGATCGGCGACACGCCCCCCGAGGTGCAGGTGATGCTGCTCCGCACGCTCGAGACCGCGGAGGTGGTGCCGGTCGGGGGCGAGCGCGCCCAGCGGGTCGACGTGCGCGTCCTCGCCGCGACCGACCGGGACCTCGACGCCGCCACCGCCGAGGGCGCCTTCCGCTCGCCCCTCTATCATCGGCTCGCGGGCTTCGTGATCGCCGTGCCGCCGCTCCGCCGGCGCCGGGCCGACGTGAGCCTGCTGCTCCACGCCTTCCTCCGGGAGGAGCTGGCCGCCCTCGGCGAGGCCGCGCGGCTCGACGACCCGAGCGGCCCGTGGCTCGCGCCGCGCCTCCTCGAGCGGCTGATGACCTACCCCTGGCCGGGGAACGTCCGCGAGCTGCGGAACGCGGCGCGACAGATCGCGGTGGCCAGCCGCGGGCTGCCCCGCGCCGAGCTGGGAGAGCACCTCGACCGCGCGCTCTCCCGCAGCACGAGCCAGGCGACCGCGGCCACGGCCCCAGAGGCGCCGCAGGCGGCGGACACGACCACCCCGCGGGCCCGGCGACCGGCCGACGTCAGCGAAGACGAGCTGGTCGCCGCGCTCCGGGCGAACCGCTGGCAGATCGCGCCGACGGCGGTCGCGCTCGGGATCCCGCGGCCGTCGCTCTACGACCTGATCGCGCGGAGCGACCGGATCCGGAAGGCCTCGGACCTGACCGCCGACAGCATCCGCGCGGCGCGCGCCGAGGTCGGGGCGGACCTCCGCGCCCTGGCCGAGCGCCTCGAGGTGTCCGAGCGCGGCCTGCTCTTCCGGATGCGCGAGCTGGGTCTGGCCTGACGCCGCTCGGTGCGGGTCGACCTCAGCGGCCGAAGCGGGCGTCGGCGCGGGCGGCGAGCCGTGGGCGGAGCCAGACGCCGACGGCGACGCCGATCGCGAGGCCGCCCAGGTGCGCGCCGTGGTCGACGGAGATGTCGCCCGAGGTCGCGCTGATCAAGATGTTGCTGACCAGGATCACGCCGCCGACCAGGGTGCTGGTGGCGTAGCGGAGCGGGATCCGGCCGTAGCGGCTCTGGAACCACAGGCCGAGGAAGAGCGCCATGCCGGCGAGGGCGGCGATGGCCCCGCTGGCGCCGACGGTCGCGAAGGGGATGTCGAGGAGCCCCTTCACCAGGACGCTGGCGAGCCCGCCGCCGACCGCCCCCACGACGTAGACCGCCAGGAAGCGGGTGTGGCCGAGGACCTGCTCGAGGATCTGCCCGACGAGGACGAGCGAGATCATGTTGAGGGTGACGTGGCGCCACTCGCCGATCAGGTGCAGGAACGAATACGAGAGGAGCGTCCACGGCCGCGTGAGCGACGGCTCGAGCACCAGGGCGTGATAGGCGGCGCGGCCGCCCGCCCCGGTCGCGAGCTTGTCGAAGACGATGAAGGCGGCGAAGGACACGCAGACCAGGATCCACACGACGTAGGGGTCGCGGGTCTGGAACATCGCCCGGAACGCGCGGGCGAGGGAGCGCTCGGCCTGGACGTCGGCCTGGGCGTCGCGGAGGGCGACCACCTCGGCCAGGAGATCGAGACGATCGAGCTCGGGATCGGCGCGCTCCGCCACCGATATATGGGTGAGGAGCTTCGCGCGCGAGCGCTTGAGGAGCGAGGCGAGGTGCTTCTCGAGGCGCCGCACGCGGTCCGGCGCGATCCCGGCCTGGCCCAGGCGGAGCCGCGCAAGATCGCGAATATCTTGAGGGAGCGTGTCGTTGCGCGCCGCCAGGGCGAGGGCGACGGGCGACGCGTCGGCGCTCAGGTAGGCGCGGATCTTGTCGGGCGGCACCGCCTCGGCCCGCGACGACCACACCGCGCGGAGGTAGTACGGCAGCGCCCCCCACAGGACGCGGGCGACCGCGGCGCCGTCGAGGCGCACGAGGTGCTCGGTCTGGCCCAGCGCGGTCGGGCTCGCCAGGGGGCGGCTCGCGAGGGGCTCGTGGGGCTCGGTCAAGGCGTGCGCTCCGCGTCGTCGTGGGCGTCCGGGACGCTCGGGGAATGTCGTGAAGCGGGGCTGCCGTCAACCGCCCTCGGCGACTTGACCATTGCGCGCCGGTCGCTCCGCGTGTAGTGCAGTCAGACCTTCGCCCGGATTCCGGTCCGAGGCCATCCAGACGCGACGACAACTACCCGAGGACATCACTCATGGCGACTGTCACTTTCAAGGGCAACCCCGTGTCGACCGTTGGCGAGCTCCCCGCCGTGGGCAGCGAGGCGCCGGACTTCACCCTGGTGACCACCGAGCTCAGCGAGATCTCGCTCCACTCGTTTTCGGGGACGAAGGTCCTGAACATCTTCCCGAGCCTCGACACGGGCGTCTGCGCGACCTCCGTGCGCACCTTCAACGCGAAGGCGGCCGGCCTCCAGGGCGTCAAGGTCATCAACGTGAGCGCCGACCTGCCCTTCGCCCACAAGCGCTTCTGCTCGGCCGAGGGGATCGAGAACACGATCAACGCCTCGACCTTCCGCAGCGCGTTCCTCGACGCCTACGGCGTGCGCATGACCAGCGGGCCCCTCGCCGGCCTCGCGGCGCGCTCGGTCGTCGTCATCGACGAGACCGGCACGGTCAAGTACACCCAGCTCGTCCCCGAGATCGTCACCGAGCCCGACTACGACGCGGCCCTCGCGGCGATCTGAGCGCAGCGCCGCGCCGGCCTCGAGCCGACGCGACGTGCAGCGACGCTGAGACGCGAGAAGGCGCCACCCGGGATCGGGCGGCGCCTTTTTCGTTCATGGCGTCGCGGCGACCTATCGCCGGTGCGTCGCCCCGTCCGCGAGGCGGGAGGCCGCGACGGCGGGCATCCCCGCGGCCACGCGCTCGACCAGGGTCTGGACCTCGGGGCTCGGCGGGAACCACGCGAGCGTCCGGCGCGTCGCGCGGCGCACGACCGGATCCGGATCGTCGACGAGCCGCTCGGCGGCGTCGAGGCCGAGGGCGCCGAAGCGCGGGAGCCAGACGCAGGCGACCGAGACCCGCGCGGGGTCCAGGGACCGCAGCGCGGCCTCGAGGAGATCGACGGCGCGCGCGTCACCGGTCTGCGCGAGCAGGTCGAGCGCCGCGCTCGAGAGCTCGGCCTCCGGCCGCTGGGCCGCGGCGTAGAGCGCATCCTCGAGCCCCGGCGACGGGGTCCCGGCCAGCGCCCGGAGGCCGGTCGCGACGTCGAACGCCGACGCGCTCGTGAGCAGGGCCGAGACCTCTGGGCTCGGCGCCGGCGTCGCCAGCGCGGCGGGCGCGAGCCCGGTGAATACGGCAAGAAGAACCACGGACAACGACCGACGACCCGACATCTAGCCCCCCCCGACAGGTGCACAACCCCACGCACCCATGCTCACGGATTCCTTCGTCAGGCGGTCTGGATTCCTTGAGCGAAAGTGTCCGGGCAGGTGCAAAAAAGGCCGTCACCCCCACCACCGCTGCGTATTCTCGCGACAAGAAAAGTCGGGACACACGGCGCGCGGGCTCCCGCCGCGCTCGGGACGAGCGCAGGCCAAACGCTCGGCGGACGCCCCTTCCGTCGCGACAACGCGGCTCTCGGCTCAGCGGCGGGTCAGCCGGGCGAGGATCTCCTGGTGGCCGGTGTGGGGGAACATGTCCCAGCCGGTGACCTCGTCGACGCGGTAGGCGCCGCCCTCGACCAGGAGCGCCAGGTCGCGGAAGCCGGTGGCGACGTCGCAGCTCATCATGATGATCGTCCGGGCGCCGGTCCCCCGGATCCACGGCATCAGCTCCGCGGCGCCGGCGCGCGGCGGGTCGAGGAGGACGAGCGCGGGCCGCTCCCGTGGGGCCGGGCTCGGGACGCCGAGATCGAGGAGGTCGGCGCGCGCCCAGCGGCCCGCGTCGGGGGCCACCCCGAGCCGCTCGCGCAGCGCCTCGAAGCCGCGCTGCGCGCTCGGGT
>SBGO01000330.1 GCA_006226565.1 Deltaproteobacteria bacterium
CGCGCGACGAGCTGGGCGAGCGCCGCGGCTTGCCCCTCGCTGGCGCCGCCGCCGGGCTCCCCCTCGCCCCCGAGCTGCCCGAGCTGACCGGCGCCCTCCTCGAGGGCCTTCTCGAGGGCCTTCAGCGCCTTGGCGAGGGCCTCGGGGTCGAGGTCGCCGCCGGGCTGCCCGTCGGGCCCGTTCTGGCCGTCCTGGCCGCCCTGCCCCGCCTGCTCGGCGGCGTCGCGCATCATCCGCTCGAGGGCCTCGCGGGCCTCGGGCGAGAGCTGGTCGAGGGCGTTCATCTGCTCGAGCGCCTTCTGCAGGGCGTCGACGCTCTCCTGGTCCATGCGCCCCATCAGCCCGGGCGCGGCCTCGGCGAGGCCCGAGAGGCTCTTTGCGAGCTGCTGCAGGCGCTCGTCCTCGCGGTCGCGGGTGAGGCGCTCGAGCATCCGCTTGCGCGCCTCGGCCTGCTCGCCCTGCTCGCCCGGCGGCTGCGGCGGGTTCTTCTTCTTCAGGCGGTCGCGGTCGCGCCGGCGGCGCTCGGCCTCGGCGGCCTCGAACTCGGGGGTGCCGGGCTTCGGGTCGCCGGCCCGCGGCTGGTCGGTGGTCTGGGCGGCGGCGATGGCCTCGGCGAGGCGGGCGCGGGCGTCGGCCATGGCGCGGTCGAGGTCGCGGTCGACGCGGTCGAGCCCGTCCCAGGCGGCCTGGGACATGCCGGACTCGGCCGCGTGGGCCTCGAGGCGGTCGACCTGCTGGGACAGGCGCTCGGCCTCGGCGCGCGGGAGGACGCCGTGGGCCTCGGCGGCGGCGAGGCGCGTCTTGGTGCGCTCGAAGTGGGCCTGCCAGGGCGGCGGCGGGACGATGGGGTCGGGGAAGCGCTGCGGGACGAGGAGCGCCGCCACCACGCCGACGATGGCGAGCCCCACGAGCGGGAGCCGGGACCAGTCGTGCCGCGGCCACTCGACCTCCTCGAGGGGGCGGCGCAGGCGCGAGGTCCAGCGCTCGTCGCGGGCGCCGGCCGGCTCGGCGGCGAGGCCCATGGCGAGCCCGCGGGCGTCGACCAGCTCGTCGAGCTCGGCGGCGAGCTGGGCGCGGCGCGGCCGGACACGACCGAAGAGGGGCGCGGCCAGGAGCGGCAGGAGCAGCGCGCCGCCGGCGATCCACGGGGCGGCGGGCGCGGCCTCCGGGAAGCCGAGGCGGATGGCGACCACGACCACGGCGGCCAGGCCGAGGGAGACGGCGACGGCGGGGAGCAGCAGGCGGATCCGCGCGGCCGTGCGTTTTCTGCGCGACAGCTCCGCGATGCGGCGGTCGAGCAGGTCGACCGGAGTGGCTCGAGACGTGGTGTTCATGGCGTTCCACCCAAGATGACCCGAATGGGTGCAGGGGTAAACGCACGACCCCGCGCTTTTGTTTTGCGCCAGATGGCGGACGTCTCGTCCGCTGGGGCTTCCCTCGGCGCGCGGGTCAGTCGCCGGTGCCGAAGGGCCGCGCCTGCTTCACCCAGAAGACGGGCGTGGCCTCCGGGCCCCCGCCGAGCTTCACCTCGACGTCCATCGCGTAGAACGCGCGGCTCCCGTAGACGCCCCGGAAGCCGGCGTGGACCGCGGCCAGGACCTGCCCGAGCGCGCGAACCTCGGCGGGCTGGAGGACCGTCGTGCCCTCGGAGATGAGGTTCGAGTGGGTCAGGTAGACCGTCGGCTGGGTCGGGTAGGCGTGGAAGTAGACGAAGTAGTCGCTGAGCACGCCCGGCGGCGGCCGCACGACGCTCGTCTCGCCCTTCTGCACGTTGATGACGAAGGCGGGCTCGATGCCGGCGAGATCGAAGGTGTTGGCCGTGATGGCGACCCCGTTGGCGCGCTCGCCGACGAAGGCGCGGTGGACGAGGATGGCCATCCCGACGGCGCGGTGGTCGATGGACCGGTAGCTCCGCTCCTCGAAGGCGCGGAGGTTCCAGGTGGACGCCCAGACGGCGCGGAGCCCGTCCGCGATGCCCGCGCGCCCGTCCTCGGCGTCGACGCCGACCGAGGTGTAGAGCCCGGCGCCGGTGAAGCCGTCGAGGTCCTCGGCGTTGGTGCTCGACCGGAAGCGGACGCGCTCGCCCGGGAGGTCGCTCGCCAGGCGCGCGGCGACGAGATCGACGAGCTCGGGGTCGACCGGGGCGGCGGCGATGGCGGCGCGGAGGTCGGCGAGGCGCGCGGCGCGGGTCGTCGGGTCCCCCGTGAAGGCCGGGTCGACGAGGAGGTCGTCGATCTCGGCGTCGAGGCCGTGTTCCGCGAGGTGGCGATGGTACCAGGCGAGCGGGATGACGAAGCCGCTCGGGACGCGCACCGGGTCGCCGAGCCCGGCGAGCGCGGCGAAGTGGCTGCCCTTGCCGCCGTAGGCCGGGATGGCCGCGGCGAGCGCGGGCCCCAGGCCGCCGGCGCCGTCGACGTCGAGGAGCGCGTCGGTGGCGGCGAGCGCGGTCGTCTCGAGGTCGGGCGCGGAGATGGCGACGGGCGCGGGCTTGTGCGCCTCCCACCAGGCGTCCGCCGTGGCCTGGTCGACCTCGCGGATGGACCACGCGTCGAGGCCGACGACCAGCTCGACCCAGCGGCCGTCGAGCGCGGTCAGGCGCGGGTCGTCGACGGCGCCGACCAGCGCCATGTTCGGCGTGCCGCGGTTCTGCGACAGGACGTTCACGTGGGAGAGCGGCGTCTGCAGCTCGGCGGTGATGACGCCGGCGACGACGGGCAGGTCGTTCGGGACGCGATCGAGCACGACCACGTCGCGAAAGCCGAGGGCGCCGCTCACCGCCTCGTCGGCGCTCGCGAAGCGGAGGCGCCCCATGGCGGTCGCGGGGTTCAGCGGCTGGTAGGTGATGCCGGCGAAGAGCTCGCCGGTCGTGATGACCGGGACCTCGGCGGGGAGCGCCGCGGCGACCGCCTCGATCGCGGTGGAGGTCGGGTGGAAGCGGAGATCCGCGCCGAGCCAGGTCGCGTCGGCGATGCGGCGCCAGGCGGCGGCGACCATGGCCGCGTCGGCGGTGTCGTAGGGGGCGATCTCGTAGACCCAGACGCCGGGCTCGTCGTAGCGGGTGAGCGCGCCCAGGACGAAGCGCCGGTAGGGGCTGTAGTACTCGGTGCGGCTGAAGGCGGCGACGTCGGGGACGAGCGGGTGCCCGGAGCCGGAGAGGAAGCGCCGGGCGAAGTCCCAGTGGACGCGGTAGCGCTCGCTGTTCTGGAAGTAGAGGGCGTCGTCGTCGGCCCGATCGATGACGGTCTTGACCGAGCGCGCGCCGGGGATGCGCACGTCGAGGGGCGCGCTCGCGAGGGCGGCGAAGTCCTCCGGGCAGCCCAGCGCGACGAGGTAGTCGGCGGTCGCGCCCGGGGGGAGCCGACAGCCGCCGGAGTGCGACATATCGCCGCACCCGGCGGAGGCGAGCACGGAGGCGAGCGTGAGGGCGAGGAGAGCGCGTTCCACGACGCGATCAGAGCCCCGGGCGCCGCTCGTTTCAAGGGTCCCGCGGGGGTTCGGGGCGAGATTTCACGGGTCCGCGGATTCCGCGCCCGGCCGAAGCGCGGTAATATTGCAGTCGTTCAGGCGGGATCGAGCCCCATGCGATACGAAGAGATCACCGAATTCGCCTCCTGGGAGCGCGCGACCGACGCAGAGATCGCCGCGACCGCCCTCGAGGCCGACCACGACCCCACCGTCCGGGCGATGCTGGAGGTGATCGAGGGAGACTGTCTCATCCTCGATGACCACCGCCAGATCGTCGCGGCCAACCGGAGCTTCCTCGAGCGGGTCGGCCAGCGGGACGCCGCGCCGATCCTGGGGCTGCGTCCGGGCGAGTGCCTCGACTGCGCGAAGGTGACGGAGGCGCCGAGCGGCTGCGGGACCGGCAAGGCGTGCCGGAGCTGCGGGGCGGCGCTGACGATCGTCACCAGCCAGCGGACGGGGCAGGCGACCACCGGCGAGTGCCTGATGTCGCTGGGCGAGAGCGGGCACGAGGCGGCCGAGTTCCGCGTGCGCTGCACCCCGCTGCGCGTGGACGGGCACGACCTGACCGCGATGGTCCTCCACGACATCAGCGCCGAGAAGCGTCGCCAGGTCCTCGAGCGCCTCTTCCTCCACGACATCTCCAACACCGTCGGCGGGATCGTCGGGTGGAGCGCGCTGCTCGCGCAGGACGACGTGGACGCCCACGACGCCGCCGACCAGATCGTCTCCCTCGCGCGCCGGCTGACCCGCGAGATCAAGGGGCACAAGACCCTCATCGCGGCAGAGGAGGGGGAGCTCCGGGTGGCGCCCGAGCAGCTCCGCCCGCGTGACCAGCTCCGCCAGCTCGTCGGCGGGTTCCGCGGCGTGCGCAACGGTGAGGTGCGCGTGGAGCTCGACGAGCACGGCGACGACCGGCCGTTCCTGGCCGACCCGGAGATCTTCTCCCGGGTCCTCGGCAACATGGTCCTCAACGCCGTCGAGGCCTCGCGCCCCGGCGACGTCGTGCGCGTCCGCTACGAGAGCGACGAGCGCGGGCCGACCTTCTACGTGCACAACCCGGCCGTGATGCCGGAGAACGTCCGCCACCAGGTCTTCAAGCGGAGCTTCACCACGAAGGGGCGCGGGCGCGGCCTCGGCACCTACGGGATGAAGCTCTTCGGCGAGCGCTACCTGGGCGGCGACGTCGGCTTCACGTCCGAGCCGGGGAGCGGGACGACGTTCTGGCTCGCCCTGGGCCGGCGCACCGTCGAGGGCATCGGCGGCGCCAGCGGAGACGCAGCCGCGTGAGCGGCGGTGCCATAGCGGTTGCGATGGCCACCGAAAGCTGATTCGGTGCGACCATGAAAGAGCGCTGGCAGACGATCGCCCCTCCCCCTCAGCCGCCCCGCCCCCCGCGGGAGTCCGTCACCGTCTGGGTGTTGGTTCTGGCCTTCCTCGTGTCCCTGGTGGGCGCGGGGGCGATGCACCTCGTCATCGGCGCGGTGAAGGGGAACAAGGCGCCCGTGGCCACGCCCGAGCGAGCGCGGGTGCAGGTCCCCGACCTCGTCGGCCTCCCCGTCGCCGGCGCGCGGCTCCAGGTCGAGGGCGCCCGGCTGCTGCTGCATCTCGTCGGCCCGGCCCCGGAAGGCCCGACCGACAGCGCCCGTATCGTCTGGCAGCGCCCCCTCGCGGGGTCCCTGGTGCGGGTCGACGACGCCATCGAGGTCGGCTTCCAGGCGCAGGCGCCACCGTCGGAGCACGCCGCGCCGGTCGTCGTGGTGCGGGACGCCCCCGCGGACGCCCCGCCCGCGGCCA
>SBGO01000361.1 GCA_006226565.1 Deltaproteobacteria bacterium
CGATGGCGGCGATGCCGAGCTGCGCGCCCAGCCCGCCCCCCGCGCCGGTGGCGAGCAGGAAGACGACGCTGGCCACGGTCGCGGCGATGACGAAGCCGATGGCGCCGGCGAGCGCCGCGGCACGGTCGAGCCGGCTCCCCGCGGTGCGGGCCAGGGCGAAGAGCGCCAGGGCGAGGCCGACGTCCGCGAGGGCCGTGCCGCGGGCGGTGACCTCGCGCCACAGGGACAGGGTGCCGGAGGCGCCCATGTCGAGCTCCATCCGGAGCGTCATGGCCGAGGAGACGGCGAAGCTGGCGATGGAGAGGAGGAGCCGGACGAGGCCCAGGCCGCCGACCGCGATCAGCGCGAGGTCCGCGCCGCGTGCGGAGGCGCGGGGCTCGTCCGGAGCGCTCAAGCGGGCTCGAACCGGGTCCCGCGCATGGCGTCGGCGGCGGCGGCGCGGAGCTGCGGGAGCTCGTCGGTCGTCGGGACGTTCACCGGGGCGGCGCGGAAGGCGGCGTCGGTGCCCTCGGGCAGGCCGAAGCGGACGAGGTAGCGCCCGCCGCCCTTCACGTAGCGGAGGTCGGTGCCCGCGGGCGGCGCGAGGAGCGTCACGGCGATGTGGGCGAGGAAGGCGCCGGCGGCCTCGTGGAGCTTGCCGTCGCGGTGCGACAGGGCGAGCTCCGGGCGGGTGGCGTCCCAGGTCACCGCGAGGTCGTGGGAGCTGATCGCCGAGCTCGAGTCGCGCTCGTCGGCCTCGACCTTGAGCCGGGCGAGGATCTCCGCGAGCTCGACGAAGTGCGTGTCGTCGAAGAGCGGGCGATACTTCCGCTGGGCGTTGAGCGCGACGACGATGAACGGCACGATGGCGACGGCGAGGCCGGCGAGGATCCAGACCAACATGGCGGGCCTTATACACGAAAACCGAAGCCAACCGAGGAGGATCCGATGAGCGCCGTCGCCCACGTCGTCACCCGGCCGCACCCGCCCTTCGCCGTCGCGGGGGGCCGGCTCGAGGTGCACCAGATCCCCGCCGCGCGCGACAACCTCGTGTGGCTCCTCGTGGATCCCGCGACCGGCGCGGCCGCGGCCGTCGACGGCCCCGACGCCGCCGGGACCGTGGCGTATTGCGAGGCCCACGGCCTGCGCCTGACCGCGATCCTCAACACCCACGTCCACGGCGACCACGTCGGGATCAACCGGGAGCTGGCGCGCCAGGGGCGCCTCGCCGGGCTGCGGGTGGTCGGGGCGGCGAGCACCGCCGCGGCGATCCCCGGGCTGACCGAGCCCGTCGACGAGGGGGACACGGTCGTCTTCGGCGGCGTCGCGGGGCGCGTGATGCGGACCGAGGGGCACGTCGACGGGCACCTGAGCTACGTCTTCGGCGACGCGCTCTTCTGCGGGGACACGCTCTTCGGGGCCGGCTGCGGCTACCTCTTCGACGGCCCGCCGGCCAAGATGCACGCGAGCCTCGAGCGCCTCGCGGCCCTCCCCGGCGAGACGCGGGTCTGCTGCGCGCACGAGTACACCCTCGACAACCTGCGCTTCGCCTGGAGCGTCGAGCCCGACAACGCCGCGCTGGCGGCGCGCATCGTCGCGGCGCGCGCCGTTCGGGCCGAGGGCGGCGCGACCCTCCCGTCGACCATCGCCCTCGAGCGCGACACCAACCCCTTCCTGCGCCACGGCTCGGCGACGCTGCGGGCGAACGTCGCCGCGGCGTGGCCGGGGCGGCCCTGCGAGACGCCCGAGGAGATCTTCACCCTCACCCGGGCGCTCAAGGATCGGAAGGACTACAAGGCGCTAGCGGACGCCGACCTCCCGGGCTGAGGCGGCGGTCAGCGGACCTCGAGCTTCAGCGTGTAGGTCGCGCGGACGTCGGCGTCGGGGTCGATGGGGCGGATGACGTCGAGGTGCTTGAGCAGGAGTCCGGCGAGGCGCGGCATCGCCTGCTCGCGGATGCAGGCGGGGAGGTTGGGCAGGCGCTTGAGGCGCTTGCCGTAGGCGTCGCGCAGCGCCTCCTCGTCCACCAGCGGCGTGGTCTTGACCGCCTGCTTGTCCCCGATCGACGCGAGCTCGTGCGAGTAGAAGAGCACGGTGCCGTCGTTGTACTCGTACAGGAGCGCGAGGGTGTAGACGCCGGGCTTGACGTCCGGGCACGCGATGGGCTGCTCCTCGAGCCCGTAGAAGAGCCCCTTGGCGATGGTCTTGACGCCGACCGAGCACTGCACCCGACCGCCGTCGGTGTTGCAGTCCTTCACGTCGCTCTGCTTGACGTGGACCGTGGGGGTCTCCGCGGCGGCGGCGGCGGGGGCACCGGCGGCGACGAGGAGGGCGAGGGAGAGACGCGCGAACGGCTTCATGCAGGCGCTCCGTGGGGGTGGCTGCGGTCGGTCGGAGTCTCCACCAGCCGCCGTGCGCCGACAAGGCCCGTGAGCGCGATCGCGCCTACTTGATCCAGAGGTTCCCGGCGAGGTTCGTGTACGTCGTGGCGCCGCTGCCGTAGTCGCCGCAGTTGGCGTAGGCGTCGCTAGCGGTGGTCCAGAAGATCGAGTCGTTCGGACCGCCCACCCCGACGAGGGGCTCCCAGGCCTCGCCGTTGGCGGACGGCGTGCCGTCGACCTCGTCGTTCGAGCCGAAGCCCCAGCGGAGGTTGAGCGGCGTCGTGGCGCCGTTGTCCCCGTTGATGCCGTAGAACTGGGCGCCCTGGGTGAACTTCATGTGGGTCCCGTCGTAGTTCGCGG
The DNA here is from genome assembly GCA_006226565.1 of Deltaproteobacteria bacterium. Taxonomy (GTDB): domain Bacteria; phylum Myxococcota_A; class UBA9042; order PHBI01; family PHBI01; genus PHBI01. The sequence continues at coordinate 2,721 of SBGO01000361.1, forward strand.
CGGAGCTCAGGAGCGCGCTGTTGCAGGCGTCGTAGGTCTCGTCGCCGGCGATGAGGTTCTCGGAGCCCGAGAAGACGCTGAGGGCCGTCGTCTCACCGCCGCCGAGGGTGTACGTCCAGTCCCCCGTGGAGACCCCGATCCAGTCGAGGCGCAGGCCGCTTCCCGTGACCGTGTTGTAGGCCGGGTACTTGGCGTCGGTCGAGGTCTCGAAGAGCGTGTTCGGGCGCGGGCCCGCCGCGTTGAGGAGGCCGGTGCCGGTCCACTCGGCGTCCCCGTAGGTCAGGTTCTGGGTGTTGGTGCTGAGCTTCATCACCAGCGTCCAGCCCGCGTCGCCGCTGGTCATGTCGCAGTAGGCCATGAAGGGCGCCGCGCCGCCCGCGCCGTCGGGGTCGAGCTCGTACATGCCGCTCGGCGTGCTCGTGCGGGCGGTGTAGAGCGCGAGGCAGCTCGTCTGGGCCACGCACAGCGAGGTGCCGCCGTCGCAGTAGCCCGAGAGACAGTCGGCGTCGGTGGAGCAGCCGAGGCCCGAGGTGCAGCCGGGGCAGTCGCCGCCGCAGTCGACGCCGGTCTCGGTGTAGTTCTGGCTGCCGTCGTGGCAGCGCAGCACGACCTCGCCGCACGCGGCCTCGCCGCCCGCGCCGCTGGTGTAGCTGATGAAGCTGCAGGAGCCGTCGACCTCGCGGACGCAGTCGAAGCGCGTGCCGCTGTTGTCGGAGAGGACCTCGACGAGCCCGAAGAGGGAGCCGTCGGTGGCGTCGCGGAGCAGGACGCCGATGGCGACGAGCGCGCCGGTGCTGCTGTTCACGCGGGCGCAGGTGGCGTCAATGTCGGCGTCGAGCGCGTTGGCGCCGTCCTTGACCCAGAGGTCGCGCTCGCTCCAGCTCGGGATCCCGGTCGGGGTGACCGGCATCGTCGCGGCCAGCACGTAGCGGATGCGGGCCGCCCCGAAGTCCGCGCCGTCGTTCATGGTGAGCGGGGAGATCGTGGCGTAGTCGAAGGTCGCCGGGTAGTCGCCCTTGTCCGTGTCCGAGGGCAGGCTGACCGTGACGCTCGTCGGGTAGTCGACGTCGACCCCCGAGAGCGCGGGGCTGCCGCTGAAGTGGCAGTCGAAGGTGCTGCTGCCGGTCGGCTCGATGACGACGGCCCAGGTCATGCGCGCCGGGAACTGGCGGTGGTAGACCGCGCGCGGGTTGGCATCGAGGGCGGTCGGGACGACCAGCGCCTCCGCCTCGTAGTAGCAGTGGTTCGGCGAGCCGGTCTCGAGCGGCTCGAGGTACTGCGTGCTGTTGACGTACTCGGTGTCGTTCGAGGCGATCACGGCGCTGTAGGCGCGCTCCTCGGTGGTGGTCGCGGGGGCGGTGATCACCGACTCGCCGGTCCACGTCGAGGGGGTGGCCAGGGTGCCCCCCGTGTAGCAGGCGAGGCGCCGCGCGTAGAGGAGGAAGCCGTCCCAGTTGGTCGCCATGCTGCAGGTCGCGCCGGTCACCAGCGACGGCTTCGTGGTGCCCCCGACGGACGTCGGGCAGCCGACGGCGGTCGAGCAGAAGGCGACGCCGAGGTCGAGCTCGATGTCGAAGAAGTCGGTGTCGCCGACGGCGGCCGCGATGGTGAGGCCCGGGCCCTCGGGGGTGGTCGTCGTGTCCAGCGGCTCGCCGCCGTCCGCGCAGCCGAGGAGGAGCGCCGCCGACAACGCGGCCATCAGGCACCGCGTCAGGCGCTGGCCGGGTTCGGGGGGCCGCCTGGCGGCGCGCGTCGGGAGGGTTCGGAGCAAGGCCAGCGCGATCCTGCGTGCGCGCGTCGCGTGCGTCAAGGGTGTGGTCGTCGCGCCGGAAACCGCCTTCCGCAGTGCAGCATGCGGGCGCCGGGCGCTACGGGGCCGGGACCCGGACCACCTCGCTCGCGATCTCGCCGCCGTCGGGCAGGAGCGCCGTCACCCGGAGGTGCGCCTCGTCGCCGAGCCCGCGCCAGTCGAAGCTCCGGCCGAGGCAGTTGACGTGGCCGAGCGGCAGCACCACCGGCAGGTCGCCGTCGCGGCTGTAGAAGCGGTCGCTCGAGTGGGGGAAGACCGCCTCGCGGAGGACCGCGTCGCCGGCGAGCAGCTCGACCCGGTAGGCCGGCGCCGGCACGTCGACGCCGAGCTTTCGGACGTTCTCGTGGCTGCACGTCCAGGCGTACTGGCTGACCCCGTAGTCGACGACCGTGGCCTTGGCCGGCGCGCCGCCCGAGGCCAGCGGGCGCTTCGACGGCCGCGCGACGGTGAGCTCCCGGCGGACCTCGATCGTCCGCTCGCCCCAGCTGCGGAAGATCGCCACGATCGTGATCTTGCCTGGCTTCGCGGCCGTCACCCGGAGCCGGGTGACCTGCCAGCTCTCCGTGCCGGCCGCCGCCGTCCGCGCGATCCCGAGCGGGGCCTGGTCGCGCCCCTCGACGCGCACCCTCTCGAGCGTCATCCCGGTCGGCGCGAGCAGGTAGAGGACCGGGTTCGGCGGCACGACGCCGTCGTCCGGCGCGGCGATGAAGGGGCTCGGGGCCGCGCAG
>SBGO01000270.1 GCA_006226565.1 Deltaproteobacteria bacterium
GCGCCACCGCGAGCCGCTGTCGCGCCGCGTCAGCACGGCGGCGGCGCGGCTGGTGCTGATCCTCGAGGACGGGACCGACGGCGCCGTCTACGATCTCGCGCCGGACGAGACCGTCATCGGCCGCGAGGACGCCGACATCTGCTTCCCGCACGACGACTTCCTCGCGCCGCGGCACGCGAAGTTCGCCTTCTCGGGGAACCAGCTCGTGCTCACGCCGCTCGACTCGACCAACGGCGTCTTCATGCAGGTCAGCCACGAGGTCGAGCTCAAGAACGGGGACGTCTTCCGCATCGGGCAGGAGCTCCTCTGCTTCGAGCTGCTCGCGCAGGTCGTCCGGACGGAGCGCCCCGGCCACGACGACGCGATCCGGCTCGGCAGCCCCGTCCCCGAGGGGGCGTGGGGGCGGCTCGGGCAGCTGATCGCGCCAGACACCTGGGGCGCGGTGTACCTGCTCGGCGGCAACGACATCTACCTCGGCCGCGAGCGGGGCGACATCACCTTCCCCGGTGACGGCTTCGTCTCGGGGCTGCACGCCGTGGTGATGCAGCGCGACGACCGCTACTTCCTCAAGGACCTCGGCTCGTCGAACGGGACCTACTACCGGCTCTCGCGGGCGATGCCGCTCCGTCGCGGCGCCCTGGTCCTCGCCGGCCAGCAGCTCTTCCGCGTCGAGCACTGATCGAATGCGCTCGCTACGGCGCGCCTAAATGGAACGTCTCGCGCATCCCACTGCGGGTTTCGACCTCTGCCACGCGCGAGCGCGCGCCAGAGGTCGAAACCCGCAGCGGGAACCCTCATGCGCGAGACGTTCCAGGCGCGCCACGCTCGCTTTCCCCCACCGCCTTCGGCGCCCCCCACGATGTGGGGGGAGGTGAGTCGGCTTCGCCGACGGGGGCGTCAGCGCGCTCGGGCGCGGCGCCACTGAGCGGCTAGCGAGGCAGGCGCGGCCTGGGTCTTCTCGGGCTCGAGGGTGTCGAGGAAGGCGGCGATCGCGGCGCGGAACGCCTCGGGGTGCTCGAGGGGGCCGGTGTGGCTCGCGCCGGGGACGACCTCGAGGCGGGCGTCGGGGAGGCCGGCGACCAGGGCGCGGCTGAGGTGGACGGGGGTGAAGCCGTCGTCCTCGCCGGCGAGGACCAGGGTCGGCGCCGTCACGCGGGCGAGCCAGGCCTCGCTGGTGCGCTCGGCGGCGTCGGTGAGCGTGCGCGTGAAGAGGTCGAGGGGCATCCGCGCGAAGTGCTCGAGGTAGGGCATGAGGTCGTCCTGCCCGAGGCGGTCGCCCTTGATCTCGCTCCAGGCGGCGAAGGCGTAGCTCATCCGCGTCGGCAGCAGCGCGCGGACCGCGCGGGCGAGGGGCTCGCGCCAGCCGCCGCGCGCGGTGCGATCGAGCCAGGGGAGGAGCCGCCGGCCGAGGTCGGTGTGCTTGAAGGTGTCGAGGACGCGCCCGTGGGCCCCGCACATCAGCACCAGCGCGCGGACCCGCTCCGGGTGGCGGAGCGCCGTCTCGAGGGCGACCTGCACCCCCATCGAGTGGCCGATCAGGACGGCGGGGCCGAGACGCGAGCGGTCGAGCAGCTCGGCGAGGTCGGCCGCGAGGTAGGGCAGGGTGCAAGCCTCGGGGTCCCGCGGGAGGCCGGAGCGGCCGTGGCCACGGTAGTGGACGTGGAGGACGCGCGCGCGGGTCGCGAGCCACGGATCGAGGTCGCGGAAGATGAAGCCGTCGCAGGAGATCCCGTCGAGGAGCGCGACCGGCGGCGCCTCGCGCGGGCCGAAGAGGCGGTAGGCGAGGCGGGTCCCGTCGGCGGCGTGGGTCTGCCTCACCGCGCTGCGGCCGTGTCCGAGGGGGTCACGGCGCGCGCCAGGCCAGCCGCATCTGCCCCGGCGCGCCGGCGACGACGAGGGTCAGCTCCTCCCCTGGGCGCGCCAGCGGCTCCGGTCCGACGCCGCGCTCGAAGCGCAGCTCGTAGAGCCGGTAGTGGGCGGCGAAGTACGGGTAGAAGCGGCGCCAACTGGGGTTGTCCCGCACGAGCGGCCGGACGCGGCTCACGGGGAGCCAGCCGTTCGGTCCCTCGAGGCGCACCGACCACATCTCGCGGCGCGGGTCGAGGTCGTTCCACTCGGGATCGGAGGTGTAGAGGGCGATGACGACCGTCCAGCCGCCGCGTGCGTCCTCGACCTCGGCCTCGAGCAGCGCGTCGTGCTGCTCCGGCGTCAGCGCGAAGACCTCGGTGTACTCCTCGACGTAGGCGCGGCGAAACGGCTCCGCCAGGAGCGTCGCGCGCGCGGCCGAGGTGACCTCGGTGAGCTGGTAGAAGTCCTCGGCGCGGGTCCAGGCGTCGAGGCTCTCGCGATAGGGGGAGGACGCGCAGCCTGCGGCGACCGCGCTCCACACCAGCGCCAACATCAGGGCGGACGCGTGCCAGCGCCGCGATCGCGGCGCCTGCACACGGGCGAGCCGGGTGTCAGCCCTTCTCACCCACCGGCTCGGTGGCGCGGGCGTCTTCCTTCGCCGGGGCCGGCTCGGGAGTCGGCTCGGGCCGGCGGGCCGGCGCCGTCGCGGGGGCGGTGGTCACGTGGTCCGCGATCCAGCTCCGCGCGCCTTCGGCGGTGCTCGCGCTCGACGCGCGGCCCGAGAAGGCAGGGCGGCTCTCCGACGCGGCCGGGCCGCTCGTGCGGCGCGCGGGCGAGCCGGTGGAGCGGCGCTCGGGGTAGGCGAAGGGCGGCACGTCGGTGCCGGTCGCCACGTCGCCCAGGATACGCCCGCCGGCCCGCATCAGGATGCGCCGCGTGGTGATGCCGCCGAGCAGCTGCCCGTTGGCCGTCACCTCGACGGACTCGACGGCGGCGACGTCACCGACGACCACCCCGCGCACGATGAGCTCGCGGGCGCGGATGTCGGCCTCGACGATCGCGCCGGCCTCGACGATGACCACGCCCTCGGACTCGATGCGGCCCTGGACGCGGCCCGAGACCGTCAGGTCCTCGCCGGCGCGCAGGACACCGACGATGGTGTGCCCGGCGCCGATGTGGGTCGGGGTGCTCACTCAGCTCACCCCTGCATGTTGATGTTGCCCTTGAAGGAGGCACCATCGGCGATGAGGATGCGCGGGGCCTTCACGTCGCCCACGAGCTTGCCACCGGACTTGATCTCGACCTTGTCGGCCGCGGTGATGTTGCCCTGCACGAGGCCGGCGACCTCGACGGAGGCGGACTCGACGGAGGCCTCGACGCGCGCCGAGGACGCCACGGTCACGTGCTCCTTGACCTGGATGCGGCCGCGGACGACCCCGAAGATCGTCAGGGAGTCGTTGCCGGTGATCTCGCCCTCGATGGCGATGTTGTTCCCGATGATGGTCTCGGCCATGAGTTCCTCTGTCTCGAGCTACCAGGCAGCCGCCGCACGCGGCGGGCGGGCGCCAAGGGGTGTGGGGTGCTACCAGTCCGACGAGCTGCGCGCCTGGGGCGCCTTGACGCCGCGGGGCAGGGTGATGGGCATCACGAGCCGCCCCTTGAGGCGGGCCTGGGGGTCGATCTCGACGCGCTTGGCGTCGACGGCGCCCTCGACCTGCGCGCCCGCGGCGAGCACGACCGAGGTGGCGGCGGTCACGTTCCCCTTGACGGCGCCGGCCACCGCGACGGTGTCGGCGGTGACGTCGGCGACGAGGCGCCCCTTGGGCGTGACCTCGACGTCTCCGGTGATCGTGATGCGCCCGTCGACGCGACCGTTGACGGCGACGGGGCCCTTCCCGCTGACCGTTCCGGCGATGACGATGCCGGGGCTGACGACCGTGGCGACGTTGTCCAAAGGGCTCCTCCGACCCGGGCGGGCTCCCCGCGAAAGTGTCGGGAACGTGCCGCGTATCACCGGGGGTGTCAAGGTGCTCCGTCGCGGGTCCGGCGCGGACGCGGGTGGCGTGATGACGGCGCGAATCCTTGACCGCTCGGACGGTCGACCGCCCGTGGCAGACGGCCGTCGCGCCGTTTGCGAGGACGCGATGTGATCCAAGAACTGGACGCGAGCCGTCCCCGTACCCAAATTCGTTGAAGAGAGGCGTGGTTTCGAGCGTTACCCCGGTCAGGGCGTCGCGATGACGACGCTATGCCTCTCTGCGTCAGGACGAGCCGCCAGCCGGACATGCCAGGAAGGGAACGAGCCGCCGCACCGCGAAGCGAGGTACGGATGGTTCGGCAACTTGGAAAGCTCGGGATCCTGACGATGGCGCTGCTGGCGCCGCTCACGGTCGCGCACGCGCGGCCCGGCGGAGGGACGAGCGGTGGCTCGAGCCTCGCCCTGCAGCCCGTCGTACGTGCGACGCAGGAGCTCGAGGTCCCGATGTCGACCGAGCCCGGCGTGGAGGTCCGCTTCGCGGTGGCCGCGCCTCCGGCGTCGCTCGAGGCGCCGCTCGCGGCGCTCTACACGGACACGGTGCTCCCTGGCCTGTCCCAGGTGGGCGACGTGAACAACTGTGGGCCGACGGCCGCCGCCATGGTGCTCGCCGCGTACGACGGCGCGCGCGACGCGCGGGAGCTCGGCGCCCTGCGCGAGGCCATCGGCTACTGGTCGTGGGAGACGTTCCCGCTCCGGCAGCTGAGCCTGCCGGGCTACGACGCCGGCATGACCACGGCGGGGATGCTGCGGGCGACCTTCGACCACTTCGCCAACGACGTCGCCTTCGCCCCGGTCCAGCATCCGTGGCTGCCGGGCGAGGTGTGGTCCCTCGTGACCCTCAAGCGCTCCCTCGTCGAGCGCCGGCCGCTGGTCGCGCTCGTCCACAGCGCGACCCTGTGGAACGTGCGCACCGCCGGCCTCCACTGGATCGTCGTGCGCGGGATCGAGGACGGGACGCTCCTCTACAACGACCCGGCGGACGGGAGCCGCTCGGAGGTGCCCTTCGACCGCTTCTGGCGCGCCTGGCGGCTGACCGAGATCTACCGCAGCCTGCCGATGGTCGGGCCCTTCCAGGGGCTCCTGCCCGATCGACCGGTCCCCGAGCGCTCGCTGATGGAGGACGCTCCGGGGCTCTTCACGCCGGTCGCCCGCTAGGCGGGGAAGATGGCGGCGCGAGGCCGCGGGCCTCGGGTCGGTCGCGGTCGAGCGACGCGGGCGGGGCGCCGGGCGCCCCGCCGCACCGTCAGAAGTTGGCGTTCTGCGCGGCGCCGTCCGCGCCGTACATCGTCGCGGTCGGCGTGTAGCCGAGGGAGGCGCCGGGGACGCCGCCGACCCCGCCGGTGCCGACGGTGAAGGTGTTGCCGGA
>SBGO01000269.1 GCA_006226565.1 Deltaproteobacteria bacterium
GCCCCGTGACCCACGCGCCGACGCGGACGGCGAGCTGGACCCGCGCGGGCGGCGGGCCGGCGGCCCCGGGGGCGAGGCGGATCGGCAGGACGGGGACCCGGCGGACGGCCTCGCCGAGCAGCACGAAGGCCACCATGATCAGCGTCTGCGCGGCGCCCACCGGGAGGTCGTGGAGGAACGCGAGGAGGTAGCCGTAGAAGCCGGCGACGGCGCCGACCGCCGCGCTCGCGCCGAGGGCCATCGGCAGGTGGGTCGCGAGCCGGGCGCCGACGACGGCGGGGAGGACGCTCAGGGCGAAGACCGGGAGCGCGCCGATGACGCGCGTGCCGAGGGAGATGACGAGGGCGAGGGTGGCGAAGAGGAGGAGCTCGAGGAGGCGCGTCGGGATGCGGCGCACGAGGGCGCCGGGCAGATCGAAGGAGACCGCCGCGAAGCCGCGCCACCAGAGGACGTGGACGACGAGGACGGCGCCGAAGACCCAGGCGACGACCTCGAAGTCCTCCGGCAGGACGGCGACGGCGCTGCCGAACAGCAGCGAGTCGATGTCCGAGAGCTCCTGGACGATGCGCGACCCGAGGGCGAGCGTCCCGGCGGCGCCGAGGAGGAAGACGAGGCCGAGCGCGGCGTCGCGCCAGGCGGTCGAGCGCCCGCGGCGGCCGGCGACGACCAGGGTCGCGAGGAAGGTCACGAGGAGCGCGCCGACGCTCGGCGAGGGCACGTACCAGTGCTCGGCGCCGAGGTGGATGGCGGCGAAGAAGGCGAGCGCGACGCCGAGGCTCGCCGCCTGGCTGACCGCGGCCGACAGGAAGACCAGGCGCCGCAGCACCACGTAGACGCCGAGGAGCCCGAGGACGAGCCCGATGATGGCCCCCGTCAGGGCCGGGACGCCGAAGATGTCCCAGGCGGCGTAGAAGTCGGAGAGCGTGAGGCCGTCCACGTCACGCCTCCCCGTCGCTCGCGTAGTGCTTCTTGTAGGTGGCCGACGCGAGGACGTCGCCGATGGGGCCGGCGAGCGCGACGCCGTCGTCGCGGTCGACCAGGACGGCGTGGGTCGCGAAGCGCGGGATGTAGGCCATGTGGTGGCTCGCCATCACGAAGGCCAGGCCCCGCTCGCGGCGGAGGTCGTCGAGGAGCTCGAAGGCCTCGCGCTCGGCGACGGCGTCGAGCGCGCTCGTCGGCTCGTCGAGGAGGATGACGTCCGGCCCCGAGGCGAGCGCGCGGGCGAGCCAGACGCGCTGCTTCTGCCCCTCGGAGAGGGTCGCGAAGGGCTCGTCGGCGAGCGCCGTCGCGCCGGTCTCCTCCAGCGCCGCGCGGATGGCCTCGCGGTGGCGCGCGACGAAGAAGGGGTCGACGAAGGACCAGCCGCGATCGACGCCCGAGCGCACCATGTCGATGGCGCGGGCGGGCATCGCCGGCTCGTGCTCGCCGCGCTGGGGCACGAAGGCCACCCGCGCCCGCCGCGCCCAGGCCATCCGCCCCCCGACCGGCGCCAGGAGCCCGAGCAGGGTGCGCAGGAGCGTCGACTTGCCGCTGCCGTTCCGGCCGATGAGGGCCCAGAGCTCGCCCGGCCGGACCGCGGTGCTCAGCGGGGGCAGGAGCGGCCGGCCCTGGTAGCCGACCACGAGGCCATCGAGGCTCAGGACGGGCGCGTTGTCGTTCAGGGGGCGCCTCCAGGCTCCGGTACTGCGCCACCTCACAGCGGCGGTGGCGGGGCTGTCAAGTCCAGCCCCCACGCCGCTACTCCTCGCCCTCGTGGTCGTGTCCCGGCTCGACGTAGACGAGCTGCACCGTGCTCTCGGCGGTGGGTCCGAGGGCGATCGTGTAGGTCCCGACGCCCAGGGCGACGTGGGTGCTCGCGCCGATGGGCGCGCACACGTCGCTCCCGACGAAGCTCTCCTCCGGCGTCACGACCGCGCCGGTGGCGTCGGTCACCTCGACGCCGACGTCGGCGCTGACGAAGATCGCGTACTCCGACGCCTCGTCGATCGCGATCGAGACGTAGCCCCCGAGCGCGCCCCCGACGTCGACCAGGGTGATGTCGTAGCGCGTGTGGGTGCCGGTGACGTCGACCGCGGCCGCGGCCTCGGCCCCGGCCGTCACCGCCTCGGTGTCGCCGCCGTCGAAGTGCTCGCACACGTGCTCCTCGAGCTCCGCGCGCGGGTCGACCGTCGTGCCGTCGTCGCCGCATGCGCCGAGCGCCAGCGTCGCCACGGCCACGAGCCAAACCCCACCCGTCTGCAGTCGCATCATGTCGTCTCCCTCTGCTTGGCGTGCGGGTGCCTGGGGTCGAGCCCCCTCTTCCGCCGGCACCTCGTCGAGAATCAGTCGAAGGACGAGCGCTCGAGCGTCAGGCTCGCGTGCTCGTCGAAGCTCTCCGCGAGCAGCGCCGCGAGGTCGGCGTCTTCCGCGGTCGCCCAGTCGGGCCCGTCGAAGAGCGACGCGGGCACCTCCACGGTGACGCTGAGCCGGAGCCCCACGGGCTCGCCCTTGTCGAAGGCGCCGTCGAGCGACGCCGTCACCACGCTCGCCGGGAGCACCACGTCGAAGCGCCGCCCGGCGGCGGGAAGGCGCGCGCTGTCGCCCGTCAGGCGGTCATGGACGACGCCCGTGACGCGCACCTCGATGAGGGCGACCTCGAGCGTGTCGAGGTCGCCGCGCGCGAAGGTGCAGCCGCCCGGGCACTCGTCGAGCGGCACCTGCGAGGACGCGCCGAGGGTCGCCGGCGCGACCGGCAGGGTGACGGCGCCCTCGAGCGCCTCGAGCGTGACCGACGGCCCGCTGCCGGCGCCCGCGCCGGCCACCTCGGCCGCGATGTCCTCGTAGGAGACGAGGCGCCCGTCAGCGGAGTGGCAGTGGCCGTTGTGGCAGAGCGAGTAGCCCTCGGGCGGATCGGCGGGGTCGAAGGCCGCGGCGGCCCCGGCGGCGCGCTGGCGCACGACGACGTGCTCCACCTCGACCTCGACGGCGTCGAGGCGGACGAGGTAGTCGCGCGCGGTCTTGATCGCGCCGTCCTCGACGCGATCGGCGGACGCGTCGACGCGGGCCGCGAGGTCGAGCTCGAGGCGGCCCCACGGGTCGCCGTCGGCGAAGGCGCAGGCGGGCGCGACGAGCGCGGCCACGGCGAGCGCGGCCAGGGTGCTACTTGGTGAGCGCTTCATAGAGCAGGTCCGCGATCTCTTTGGTGTGCTCGGTGTAGGTCTCGCCACGCTCGAAGTGGACGCCGCCGCGGAGGACCGTCAGCTCGCCCTTCGCGAGCTTCGACAGCGTCTGGCTCGTGTTTCGGGGGTAGTACTCCTCCTGGAGGATGAGCCGGGCCCCCTGCGCCTTCATCGTCGAGAGGACGCCCGCGACGTGCCCCGGGCTCGGCTTGATGCCGGGCTTCTCCTCGACGGTCGCGACCTGATCGAGCCCGAGCCAGTCCACGAGGTAGACCCACGAGTCGTGGTAGACGACGATGCGCCGCTTGGCCGCGGGCAGCGCCGCGAAGCGACTCGTGGCGGCCTTCGCGAGCTGGCGCAGCTCGGTCGCGACGCGCTCGGCGTTCTTTCGGTACGTGTCGGCGTTCGCCGGGTCGACGCTCGCGAGCCGCGCGCCGATGCCGACGGCGACCTCGGCCGCCCGCCGGGGGTCGTGGGTGAAGTGCGGGTTGCCGCCGGGGTGGATGTCCCCCTGGGCGCGGTCGATGCGGCCGGCGGGCACCTGGAGCTTCGTCCGCACCAGCGTCGAGGCGTCGATGTAGCCCGTCCCGCCGGGCTGGATGCGCCCGTTGCGGGCGTTGACGAGCAGCGGCGGGAGCCAGCCGATCTCGAGATCGAGGCCGTTGAGGATGAGCACGTCGGCGCGCGAGAGCGGGAGCAGCAGGCTCGGCTTCGGGTCGACGTAGTGCGGGTCCTCGGTCGGCCGCACGAGCGCGGTGACGTGGACGAGATCGCCACCGACCTCGGCCGAGAGCGCGGCGAGGTCCGGCAGGGTCGCGACGATCTCGACCTTGGCGGCCGCGGGGCCCGCGAGGGCCGCCGTGACGACGAGCGCGAGCAGGGGGCGTGGGGTCATCTTGCGCTCCTGTTCAGGGATTCAGTAGCTGTGGGCGCCGTGAGCGCCGATCAGGACCTCGAGGTTGACGGTCGCCGTCCAGATCGGCTCGTCGCGCCACGACGGGGCGTCGTAGGCGCCCTGGAGGCGCACCCGCGAGAAGTGGGAGGGGTAGAAGGCGGCCTCCACGCCGACGCGGTGGCGGCCGCCGTCCTCGTCGGGGTCGAGGTAGTCGTCGGCGACGCCGCTGACGTAGTCGTAGCGCGTCCCGACCTCCCACTCGGCGTCGATCTGCCAGACGAGCTCCGCGTACAGGCCCCAGTCGCGGAGCGAGTCGCCCGGGACCTGGCGGGCGCGGTACATCGCCTCGACGGTCAGCTCCACGCTGGTGCGGCCGGCGTGCTCGAGCGGGCGATAGCGCAGGTGGAGGTCGGTGCCGAGCAGCGCCGAGCGGTTGCCGTTGCCGGTCGGGTTCGGGCCGAGCTGGGTGGACAGCCCCCAGAGCAGCGACCAGTCGTCGCCGAAGGGGAAGAACTGCTTCACCGCGGCGGTGTAGAGCACGTCCTCGAAGCCCGCGATGCCGAGGTCCTCGCCGCCGTAGAAGCTCCGCGCCGTGGCGGCGCCGGCCGGATCGGTGCCCGAGACGACGAGCTCCACGTACCACGGGAGCGGCGTCAGCCAGGAGACCTCGAGCCCGAGCCCGCGGCTCCCCTCGCCGCCGAGCAGCTTGCCGTTGACGAGGGGCTGGTCGGCGAAGTGCCAGCTGTGCGGGTGGGTCGCGTTGGCGCGGCCGAAGCGCGTGAGGAACTGTCCGGCGCGGAGCTGGAGGCCGGCCGGCATGTCGAGGGTGGTCGCGTACGCCTCCTCGACCTCGACCCCGAAGGGCGAGAAGACGATGTTCGCGTCGAGGCGCAGGTAGGGGTCGACGTTCGAGTCGAGGTGCATCTCGAGCTGCTGGAAGGTGAAGCCGGTGCGGCTCGGGTCGTGGGCGCCGGCCTGCAGCGGCTCGCTCGAGAAGTACGACGCGGCGACGTCGAGGATGAGCGAGAGGTTCGGGTTGAGGCTCTGGAGCACGGCCGCCACGCCGGTCGGCTGGGCGGTCGCGGGCCTCATGTCCTCCGCGGAGGCGTCGGCGCCGAGCGCCGCCTCGAGCGCGGCGCGCTCCTCCGGGGTGAGCGCGTCGGCGGGGCTCTCGGTGGG
>SBGO01000555.1 GCA_006226565.1 Deltaproteobacteria bacterium
TCGACGGCGATCGGGTTGACGTCGCCGCCCAGCGCGGGGCGCCCGGCGAGGAGCGCCTCGAGCACCACGGTCCCGCCGCCCATGAAGGGATCGGCGATCGGCCCCGCCGGGCTCGCCGCGATCAGCCGCGCCGCGGTGTAGGGATGCATCCGCGCGGGCCAGGCGTGGAAACCGTGGGTCAGGGCGCGCGGGTCGGCGTCCTCGGGGGGACGCGCCGCCGCGCGCAGGACCGCCACGAGCGCGGGGTCGCCTGCACCACGTGCGCGACCGCCGACGTTCGAGAGGGCCCGCCGGTGACGCGAGTGAGTTCGGGGATTGCGGCTCAAGGTCGGCTGTACTTAGTCTGTTCCGCCATGCGAATCGATCGATTTCTCGCGCATCATATGGGGCGGACGCGCAAGGAGGCCAGTATCCTCCTGCGCAAGCGCCGGGTCTCCATCGACGACGTCGTCACCACGCGGGGCGCCGACCAGGTCGACCCCGCACGGCAGACGGTCCGGGTCGACGGCGCCGTCGTCACGTGGCTCGAGCGGCGCGTGCTGATGATGCACAAGCCGGCGGGGGTCGTCACCGCGACCCAGGACGATCGCGAGCCGACCGTGCTCGACCTGGTCCCGCCCGACCTCCGGCGCGGGCTGCTCGCCGTCGGGCGGCTCGACAAGGACACCACCGGCCTCCTGCTGCTGACCGACGACGGCGGCCTCGTCCACGCGCTCACGCACCCGAAGCGCGGCATCGAGAAGGTCTACGAGGCGACGTACGAGGGCGAGCTCGACGACGCGCCGTCCCGCTTCGAGGCCGGCCTCACCCTGGCCGACGGGACGATCTGTCGGCCGGCGCGGATCGAGCTCCATGACGCCGGGCGCGCGCGCGTGACGCTCCACGAGGGACGCTACCACCAGGTGAAGCGCATGATCGCGGCGTGCGGCGGGCACGTCACGGGGCTCCACCGGGTCGCCGTCGGCGACCTCCGCCTCGACCCGGCCCTCGCCCCCGGCTCGGTGCGGCCGCTCACCGCCGACGAGCTCGCGCTCCTCGAGGGCTCGGCGGACTGACGCCGGCGCCCGCTTGCGCCGATCGCCGCGTCCGGGACACCATCCTCCCATGAACCGCACCAGCCTTGCGCTCGCCTCCGCCGTCGCCGTGCTCCTGGCGTGGCTGGCCGTCACCCTGCCCGTCCGCCAGGCCCGGGCCTGAGGCTGCGGCGCGCCCGCCGGTCCGGTGGGCACCCAGACCGACGACGACGGCCTGCGCCACTGGCAGATCGCGCTGGTCGCCGGCGGCTTCGACGCGGGGCTCTCGTTCGACGCCGGCTTCGACCTCGAGATGCGCGAGTACCTCCTGCTCGCGAGCGTCGGCTACCGGGTCTCGCCCGATCTCACGGTGGGCTTTCGGGCGGGCGGCGTCCTCGACGGCGAGCTGACCGCCGAGGGCCGCACCTGGGACGTCGCCTTGGGCGCGATGATCGGCGCGCAGGCCGAGTACCGCTTCGTCGCGCGGCCGGTCACGCTCTCCGGCACGCTCGGCCTCGCCGCCTCCTTCACCGCGACTCGCGAGGTGGGCGGGGCCGGCGAGGAGTCGTCCCTCACCGCGCTCGACCTGCGCGCCGGCGTCACCGTGTCGCGCGAGCTCTTCGACGCCGTGACGCCCTACTTCAGCGCACGCGCCTTCGGCGGACCGGTCTTCTGGACCCGCGACGGCGAGGACGTGGTTGGCAGCGACCGCGGCCACTACCAGCTCGCCCTCGGCCTCACCGCCGCCCCCGCCGACTTCCTCGCCCTCGGCGTCGAGTGGGCCTTCCTCGGCGAGACCGGCCTCTACGGCCAGCTCGCCATCGCCTTCTAGAAAAATGTGAGCTCCTGGGGTCAGACCCCATCACTTCACATTTTGTGAGCGCCGAATCGCGACGCTCCCGGCCGCGAGCTTGCGCCCGACAGCGCAGCGGATACCGTACGGACAACGATCCCCGGAGCCGCGATGGAACCCGTCACTCCCACCGCGCCGAGCGGGTCGCCCAGCCGCCTCTACCGCGGACTGCGCGCGACCGTCCGCGGCGCCATGAAGGCCTTCTACCGCACCATCGAGGTGACCGGCGGCGAGCACCTGCGCGGCGATCGCCCGGCGATCCTCGCCTCGAACCACCCGAACAGCATCATCGACCCGCTGCTCCTCGGCCTCCTCGAGCGCCGCCAGGTCGCCTTCTGCGCCCGCGACGGCCTCTTCAAGGTGCCCGTCTTCGGCCGCATCCTGCGCTCGGTCGGCGCCATCCCGATCTCGCGTCCGACCGACCACGCCGGCAAGGTCGACAACCAGGGCGCCTTCGCCGCCGCGCGCGAGGTGCTCAGCGGCGGCGGCGTCATCTCGATCTTCCCCGAGGGGCGGACCCACCACAACCTCAAGGTCCACCAGGTCAAGACCGGCGCCGCGCGCATCGCCCTCGACGCGGAGGCGGCCGCCGACGGCGCGCTCGACGTCGCCATCGTCCCGGTCGGCCTCAACTACCTCGTGCGCCAGGCCTTCCGCAGCGACGTCCACGTCGCCTTCGGCGAGCCGATCCCCGTCGCCGAGTTCCTCGAGCAGCACGCGACCGACCCGCGCGGCGCCGTCCGCGCCCTCACCGCGCGCCTCGAGGACGCCCTGCGCGAGCTCGCCATCCACGTCGAGGAGGACGAGGACGAGCGCATCATCGCCCAGGTGACCTCCCTCATCGTCGACATCCGCGCCGAGGAGGGGCTCGACGCCGGCGGGCAGACCCCGGCCGAGCGGACGGCGCTCGTCCGCCGCATCGTCGACGCCTACCGCTGGCTCCAGGACGTCGATCCCGATCGCACCTCCGAGCTCCGGCGGCGGCTCCAGCACTACCTCGACGAGCGCGGCGCCCTCGGCCTCGGCGGCGAGTCCCCGGCGCTCCAGCACCGCACCGAGGCGGTGCGCGGCGGCGACGCGAGCTGGCGCGAGACGCGGCGCTTCCTGATCCTCGGGGCCCCGGTCGCGGCCTACGGGATCCTCAACAGCGCCCTGCCCTACCTCATCCTGCGCGGCCTCCTCAGCGTGGCCGACCCGCGACGCGACCGCCAGGCCCTCTTCAAGCTCCTCACCGGGGCCGCCCTCTACGGCGGGCTCTGGGGCCTCCAGACCATCGTCGTCGCCGGCGCCCTCGGCCCGGGGGTCGGCGTCGTGTACGCCGCCAGCCTCCCGACGTCGGCGCTCTTCTCGCTCCGCTACATGACCGAGGCGCGCCTCCACCGCCTGACCCTGAGCGGGATCCGGGCGTGGTGGGAGCACGGCGACCGCCTCGAGAACCTGCGCCGCGAGCGCCAGCAGCTGCGGGATGCCCTGGCCGAGCTGCGCGAGCGCTACCTCGCCCAGCTCGCGCCGAGCGCGCCCGGGTCATGACGCCGGCGCACCCTCGGTCGAGGCCGCGCCGCCCCGCACGAGCCGGGTGACGAAGAGCGCGAGCAGCGCGGACGCGCCCGCCGCCTCGACGTAGGCCGTCACCGTCACGGCGCCGAAGGTCCAGCCCGGGTCGGCGGTGAGCGCCGGCACCACGTAGACGACCGCGACCGCGAGCAGCGCGACCCGCAGGATGGCGCTCAGCAGCGGAAGGATGGCGCGACCGGCGGCCTGGAGGATGAACATCGGGAGGAAGGTGAGCGCCATCGCCGGCATCGCCGGCGCGCTCCACCGGAAGTACTCCGCGCCGACGGCCAGCCCCTCGTCGGTCTTGGCAAAGACGTGCGCCGCCACGCCCCCGCCGAAGTAGAGCAGCGTCCCGACGACGACCGCGTAGCCGAGGGCCCAGCGGACGCCGAGGCGGGCGACCTCGCGGACGCGGTCGTGATGGCGAGCGCCCAGGTTCTGACCGGAGATGGCCGCCGCGGCGGAGCCGAGCGCGACGAGCGGCAGGAAGGTCTGCTGCATCACGCGAAAGCCGGCGCCGGCCGCCGAGGTCCAGGCGTCGCCCTGGTCCTTGAGCGAGGCCATCACGATGCCGAGGACCGCCGAGGTGAGGAAGAACTGCGTGCCGGCGGGGAGCCCGCGGGTGGCGAGGCGCCGGAAGAAGCCGGGCGGGAAGACCGGCCGCGCCCACGTCATGTCGCGCGGGCCGAGGCGGTCGCGGCGGAGGAAGCGCCGGCTGTAGATCACGATGCCGAGGATCTGCGCGACGACGGTGGCCCACGCGGCGCCGGCGATGCCGAGCTCCGGGAAGGGCCCGATGCCGTACATCAGGAGCGGGTCGAGGCCGGCGTTGACGAGGACGGAGACCACCATCACGCGCATCGGCGTGGAGAAGTCGCCGCTCGCGCGCACGGCGTTGCCGAAGACCATGATGACGAGCTGCGCGAAGAAGGTGACGGACATCACCTCGAAGTAGGTGACGCCGGCCGCGTGCGCCCCGGGGGAAGAGGTGTACGCGGAGACGTAGACCTCGGCGGAGAAGTAGGCGGCGACGGCGCTCACGAGGCCGATGGCGGCGCCGACGAGGGAGTAGCTCGAGAAGAGGCGGCGCGCGTGGGCGATGCGGCCGGCGCCGTAGGCCTGGCTCAGCTCGGCGAGCTCGGTCACCGCGACGACCTGGGCCAGGGCCAGGACGATGAAGAAGGCCTGGAACGAGGTCGCGAGCCCGGTGACCGCGTCCGCGCCGAGCCCCCGCACCCACGCCAGATCGATGAGCGCGTAGGCGGACTGGAGCGCCATCGCGACGACGACCGGCGTCGCGAGCTTGACGATGTGCGTCGGGATGGGGCCGCGCGTCAGGTCGCGCGGTTCTGAGCGGGCCATCGAGGCTCCTCGAGGAGTCGGGCGGTCGCCGCGCCCGTGGGTCGGCAGGGGACGCGTCGGCGGATCGTCCGGGGCAGCATGAAGCGCGTTCGCGTCGCCGGCTACTGGAAACTCGGCCCGCGGACAGCGAGTTGACGCCCAGGTTTCCAGGCGGGAGAGTGTCGCCGATCTCGGGACACCCCTGCGGGTGGCCCCCACCGCGCGCGAGAGGACGCACCATGCCCGGAAAGGACGACGGCTTCGGCAACAACGGGGAGCAGGACTTCCACGACGACGGCGCGACCGTCCAGATGGATCCTCGCGACGTCGCCGAGCTCCACCGGCGCCTCGCGCAGATCGACGACGCGCCCGCCGCCGCGGCGCGGCAGCCCCAGCCCGGCACGCTCCAGGCCCCCACGCGGACTGCGCCCGCGCCA
>SBGO01000268.1 GCA_006226565.1 Deltaproteobacteria bacterium
CCGGGCGCCGAGCCGTCGACGAAGCTCACGCCGGCCGGGAGCGTCGCCGACAGCTGCCCGCCGTGGAGGCCGGCCGCGCCGGCGCTGGCCCAGTGGACGGTGTAGACGACCTCGTCGCCGGCCGCGGCGGTCGCGCGGTCGCTGACGCCCACGAGGTCCACCCGGCCGAGGTAGCCGTCGAGCCGCGTCGCCACCGACGCGGCGTTGTCCGTCGTGCTCGACTCCACGACCTCCGGGTCGTCCGGCGCGATCTCGGCGTCGACGCGGAGCGTGCTCCCGACGGCGTCACAGCCGGGCGCCGCGAGGCTGAAGGTCAGCTCGCCGGCCCCGCCCGCGGGCAGCGGCGCGACGACCCAGGTGATGACGCCGTCGGCGGCCGCGCCGCCCTGGCCGATGGCCCCGACCGTCGCGTCGCCGGGGACGACGACGGTGACCGTGGCGGAGTCGACCGAGAGGTTGCCGCTGTTGGTCCAGCGGACGACATACGCCCCGCTCGCGCCGGGCTGGAGGGTCGCCGGGCCGGTCACCGCGACCGTCAGGTTGGGGAAGCCGCCGGTCGCGACCGCGGCGCTCGCTGTGTCGTCGTCCGGCGCGCAGTCGATGGTCGCCGTCTCGATGGCCGCGCTCGCGTTGAGGGTCAGGTTCGGCGCGAACGCCTCGGCGTCGAGGGTGCCGCTGACGGTGATGACGCCGCGCGCGCCCGGCGCGAGGTCCCCGAGCGGCCACGGGCCGGTGGCGCCGTCGGGGACGAAGAGATCCCCGAAGAGCGCCGTCACGACCGCGCCCCGCGCCACCCCGGGCCCGTCGTTCGCCCACGCGAGGGTGTAGGTGAGCGCGTCGGACTCGAGGACCGCCCCCTTGTCCGCCGTCAGCGTGACCCGCACGTTGGCGGTCTCGACGGCGATGGAGGCGCTCGACCGGTCGTTGTCGTCGGTGATCTGCGGCGTCGTCGTCGCGATGGAGACGGCGTTCGTGACCTCGGTCTGGCACACCTTCGCCACGCTGAGCTGGTAGTCGAAGGTCGGGTGCTTGTCGGTCGTGTAGAGGAGCGACCAGTCGTCGAGCCAGGGGGCGCCGTAGCTTCCACAGTCGGGCTGCCAGTACAGCGGCCGCCCGCTCTGGGGGCTGACGCCGATCACCGCGCCCGTGGCGGTCACGGTGCCGGTGGTGTTGAGGTGCACGTGCGGCATGTCGGTGTACGTGCCGTCGAAGCGGAAGACGCGAATCCACAGCGGGTCGTCGTGGCTCTGGAAGAGCGCGGTGCCGCCCGGGCCGGCCCAGCCGTTGTTGTGCATCCTGTAGAGATCGCGGAACGCCGTGAACCGCCACGTGTCGGGCGGCCCGTCGCCGGTGTCCACGATGAAGAGATCGATCAGGTCGTTGTCATCCTCGTGCGTCGCCATGACGAGGACGTGACGGCCCGCGCCGTTCCGGGGCGCTTGCAGGTAAGGCGAGCTCGACGCGAACGGGCCGAGGAGGCCCTCCAGCGTCTCGACCTGCCAGCTCCCGGAGGTCTGCCACCACAGGGCCGGGGCCGAGGGGCCGCTCGGGTAGGACGCCGAACCCGTGACGACGCCGTTGCTCAGGACGCTGCTGAGAGACGCGCCGCTCGCCCCGTCCGGCAGCGGCAGCGCCACGGGGTCGAAGCCGGTCGGGATCGGCGCGTTCGGCACCAGCAGCAGCGGGTCGCTGGCGGAGTTGTCGATGAGGACCCCGCTGTCGGTCAGGGTGTAATACGCGGTCGGGTTCGGGAGCTCGATGTCGCGGAGCCCGCCCGTTCCGTCCGGGAGCGACACGTGCCTGCTCCGGCTCGCGGTGTTGGGGTCGGTCCAGAGGATCCACCCCAGGGCGTTCAGGTCGTTGACCTGATGGCGACCGTCGTCGAGCGCGAACTCGTACGCGTGGTAGCTCGTGCCGTTCGGGGTGTCCGGGTGAAGCAGGATCATGTGGTTCGGCGACCCGCTCTCGGAGACGTTGACGAGGACGTCACCAGCCTCGCTGAAGTAGTTGGCCCAGAGCGAGGTCACGTTCGGGACGAGCGCGACGATCAGCGGGTCGAGGTCCGTGATGACGTCGGGATTGCCCGGGGTCCAGACGATCATGTGCGACCGGGAGTCGCGGTAGTCGTTGGCGAGGATCTGCGGGTAGTGGTTTCCGGCCGACCAGGTCCCGTGGAGGGTGTCGCTGGGCAACGCGAACCGGAGGCAGCTCTCGGGCCCGCCGTGGAAGGTGGCCTCGAGCCCGACCGCGGGGACGTCCCCCGGCGACAGGGAGGAGAGGTCCGCCACGCCGATCGCGCTGAGGTCGAGGTCGGCGAGCCCCGGCAGCGGCACGCCCGTCTCGGCGTCCGTCACGGTGAAGCTCACCGGCGCGCCCGCGCCCGGATCCGTGGTGGCGACGAGCCGGTCCCAGCTCAGCACGGTCTCCTCCGGGTCCTCGGGGATCCGGGGGACGCTGAGCGTGGTCGTGCACGTGTCGGAGTTGATGCCGCACGGGGACTTCGGCCCCTTCAGCGGCGCGCACGTGTCGAAGACGGCCTGCGGCACGTCCAACCCGGCGTTGCGGAAGTACCACGAGAGCTGGTCGATGCAGGTGCCCCAGACGGAGTGGAACTGCTCGCTCTCGTTGTACGAGCAGGCGTCCGCCTGCGCGTGGGCGACGGCGACGTCGTCGCTGTAGCACCGGACGTCGCAGCCGCCGCACGCCGAGAGGTCGGAGATCCCGGCCCCGCACGCTTCGAGCGCGAGCGCGTGGTCGAAGCCGTCGACGCCAGGCGGCACGGCGATGGTGTTGATGCAGTCACCGAGCGCGTAGCGGATCCCGTACTGCGAGGACCAGCACTCCCTGGCCACGCTGGCGATGTCCGCGCGCCCGGCGGCCTGGGCCTCTTCGCAGGTGTCCTCCCAGAGCCCCGCGCAGACCGCGGGCGTGGCGAGCGGGGCGCAGAGCTGCCAGTGGTCCTTGCCGGCCGTGCGCAGGCAGCCCGTGTACGCGGTCTCGAGCCCGTCCTGCGCCTGCTCGCACCCCTTTCGCGATGTGGTCAGCGCGCAAGGCGTGTCATGGGGCGCCGTGCGGTAGCACTCCTGGAGGGGGGCCGGGCTCTCGAGGAACCGGGCGCAGGTCTCGGGGTCGCCGTAGGCGATGCAGGCCTTGAAGGTGTCGACGTACCTGCTCGGGAAGCCCGTCGCCACGATCTCGCCGTAGGTCAGCCAGACGGCCAGCGAGGCGTCGGGGGCGGGGCACGCCTCCCGCATCAGGCGCGGCCACTGCATCGGGAACGCCACGCTCTCGCAGCGGGCCGGGTCCTCCCCGGCCTTCTCGGCGAACGCCAGGCAGTATCTGAAGATATCGCCGCGGCCGGTGTCGTCGGAGACGACCTTCTCGCTCCAGTTCTTGTAGGCGCAGGCGGTGCTCGCGCCGGTCGGGGCCGCCGCCGCCTCGCACGCGGCCGCCACGTCGTGGGGCTCCATCCAGGCGCACGTGTCGAAGCCGTACGCGTTCAGGCAGCCCCGCCACGTCGAGTCCTCCTGGCGGCTCACGCTCACGGCGGCGGCGTTCTGCGCGTCCCACGAGCACGAGTACGCGGAGGGCGGGCAGCTTCGCTGGAGGCACGCCTCGGCCGGGTGCTGGAGCTCCAGGGGCGAACAGAACGGGTGGTCGCCGAGGGACTCGCGGCACTGGGTCCAGTTCCACGTGAGGTGCGACCAGGCGCCCTGGTTCTGGCCGGCCCAGCTGTTCCAGGTGCAGTTGGCGTTGACGTCGGGGCTGGGGCAGGTCGCGTCGGCGGCCTCCCAGTAGCACGACAGCACGGCGGCGCTCGGCGCGAGGCCGGCGCAGCGTGCCTCCTCGCCGGTGCCGGCGATCTCGAGACAGCTGCGGTAGAGCCCGATGAGGTCGTAGTACAGAGACAGGATCGGGTGGATGGCCTTGGTCCACTCACACGAGGTCAGCGGGATGTCGGGGCAGCTCACCGGGAAGCCGAGCTCCGGGGCGTCACCGCACGTCGTCCAGGCGTCGCGCACCTCGCGGTCCGTACAGGCCTCGAAGCTCCCGCCGTGGTCCGCGAGGCAGGTCTTCCAGCCGTCCAGCGCGTGCGTGACGTGCTCTCGGCATGCCTGCTCGTCTCCGTACCAGTCGCGGCTGTCCTGCGACTCGTCGCAGTAGGTGCAGGTGTTGACGCAGACGTCGGTGCCGCAGTCCGGCACCGGCTTCTCGCACTGCGGGTCCGGACGGCAGGTCGGGCAGCACTCCCCCTCCGCGATCACCCAGCCGTAGTTGCAGCGGCTGGTCGAGTCGCACCGGACGTGGGCGCACGCCGCGTCCGTCGGGTGCGTTCCCGGCCAGGCCGGACGCACCGCGTCGCGCTGCGGGTCGCTCTCGACGCCGTCCTGCACGTCGCCGTCGAAGGCGATGGCGGTGGTCTGCGCGAAGACGTTGTTGGCCGGGGCGGCGAGCGGGTCGCGCCAGCGGACACGGAACGCGCGGATCTGCGGGTCGGGCGTGCCGGTCTCGGCCACGGGCGTGTAGGTCCAGGCCTGCGAGCCGTCGTCGTACTCGACGACGACCGCGTCCGTGAACAGGTCCGCGATGCTCCCGACGACGAAGACGGCGCCGGCGGGCAGGGGGTCCTCGAGGAGCACGTCCGAGGCGGCGAAGTGCCCGGAGTTGCCGTACTCGACCGTGTAGCCGAGGAGGTCGCCGGCGCGCGCCAGCTCGTCCGAGCCGGTGGTGAGGTCGACGACCGTCTTGTTCACGAAGACGTCCGCGCGGTAGACGAAGGACGCGCAGCCGCCGGCGTTGTTGTCGAGGAGCTCCTCGCGCAGCGACGGGTCCGCGTCGAAGCGCAGATCGGTGCCCGCCGTGGCGCCGGTGGCGAAGACGTCGCCGTCGGTGAGGCCGTCCGGGAGGCGCACGGTGAGGTGCAGGACGGCGCGGCTGCCGGGCGCGAGGCCCACGCGGCGGTACCCGTCGGGCGCGCTCGCGTCGGCGGCCCCGAGGACGACGCGGTCGCCGACCCGGGTCCAGCTGACCGGGCCGCTGAAGGGCACGCCGGTCGGGTCGATGGCGGCGCCCTCACCCCCGCCGGCGCCGAGGATCGTCGCGACGCCGGCGCCGTCTCCCTCGAGGGTGGCGCCCGCCGGCAGGGTGGGCGTCATGAAGAGGCCGAAGGCGTCCACCGTGCCGGTGTTCTCGAGGGT
>SBGO01000079.1 GCA_006226565.1 Deltaproteobacteria bacterium
TCGACGGCGCGCGCCCGAGCCTGCTCGTCCACGTCGGCGGGATCGTGCCGCCCGGCGGCGGAGACGACGCCTGGGACGCCGCTCGCGAGGCCATCGAGCGGCCCGCGGAGGGCGCGAACGTGCCGCTCGCCTGGGCCATGTCGCCGAGCGACGTCACCGCCGGGGCCCGCGTGCGGCGGCCGAACCTGACGCTCCTCGACGGCGAGGGCTACCCCGAGCGCTACACCTTCACCTTCAAGGGCGCCTTCTTCATGGTCGTCGCGTCGGACCCCGAGCGCGGGCTGACCGACGACGACCTCGCGTGGATGCGGCGCGCGCTCGAGGGGGCGCAGGTCTACGAGAGCCGCTTCGTCGTCAGCTACCTGCCGCTCCACAAGTTCGCCGACGAGGGCGCCGGGGTGCTCAACGACAAGTTCCGCGTGTACGAGCTGCTGCTCCGGGCGCGGGTGACGGCGCTGGTGAGCGCGGGCTACCGGACCTTCTTCAAGGGGCGCTACGGCGCGCTGGCGGTGCTGAACGTCGGGACGCCGGATCCGCGCGGCGGGCGCCTCTCCGGGGCCGACCGGACGCAGCCGGGGACGATCGCGGTGATGGACGTCGTGGGCGGCGCCCCCGAGCGCGTCTTCGCCGTCGAGGGGCCGAGCTGGGACCGGGCCTTCGACGACGCCTACCTCCCCGAGACCGTCGAGGTCTACACGCGATGAGCGGCCCCGGGGTCTACGTCCACTTCCCCTACTGCACCCACCGCTGCACCTACTGCGACTTCACCCTCCAGACGCCGCGGCGGGTGCCCGGGCGGCGCTACGCCGACCTGGTCCTGGCGGAGCTCGCCCTGCGCGGGCCGGCCTTCTCGGGCCCGGCGGCCAGCTTCTACGTCGGCGGGGGGACGCCGAGCCTGTGGGAGGTCGCCGAGCTGGGGCGCGTCCTCGACGGGGTGCGGGGAAGCCTGGGGCTCGCTGACGGCGCCGAGGTCACGGTCGAGGCGAACCCCGATCAGGTCGACGACGCCTGGGTCGACGCGGTGCGCGCGATCGGCGTCAACCGCGTCTCCCTGGGGGTCCAGGCGCTCCACGACCCGCTCCTCGAGGCGCTGACGCGGCGCCACCGGACGAGCGGCGCGCTCGCGGCCATCGGGCGCCTCGCGCGCGCGGGTCTCGCGAGCTGGAGCCTGGACTTCATCTTCGGGCTGCCGGGGCAGACGCCGGCGAGCTGGCGCGAGGACCTGGCGCGCATCGTCGACCTCGGGGCGCCGCACCTGTCGATCTACGGGCTGACCGTCGAGCCGCGGACGCTGCTCGCCCGCGACGTGCGCCGGGGGGCGGTCCACGTGCCGGGCGACGAGGCGCAGCTCGACATGCTCCTGACGGCGCGCGAGGTGCTCGGGGCCGCGGGCTATGCGCACTACGAGATCTCGAACTACGCCCAGCCGGGCCACCGCGCGGCGCACAACTCCAGCTACTGGGATTGGCGGCCGTACCTCGGGCTCGGCGCCGGCGCGCACGGCTTCGACGGGGCGGCGCGGTGGCAGAACCAGGGCCGCGTGAAGCGCTACGCCGAGGCGCTCGCCGCGGGCGGGCTCCCCGAGGCCGAGCGCGAGGTGCTCGACGCCGAGACGGCGAGCTTCGAGCGGCTGATGACCGGGCTCCGGCGCCTCGACGTGGGCGTCGAGCTGGGCGCGGACTGGCCCCGCTACGCCGACGCCGTGGCGCGGGAGGCGGCCGCGGGGCGGCTGGTGGTCGACGGCACGCGCATCCGCCTGAGCGACGCCGGCTTCCGGGTGATGGACAGCGTCCTCGTCGCGCTGATGCCCGGGGGCTGACGCGACGGCTCAGTGCCAGGCGCCCAGCGAGACGCTCCAGTTCAGGTAGTCGCGCGCGCCGTCGATGGCGCCGCTGAGGCGCCAGCAGGTGTCGTCGGCGAAGAGGCCCCAGACGCTCCAGCAGAGGAGCTTCAGGTCGAAGCCGCCGGTCCCGTGGAGCCGGGCCTCCCCGCGGCGGAAGCGGGAGGGCTCGAGGTAGCTGCCGGCCCGCAGCTGGAGGGTCGCGGAGATGGGCTCGACCTCGACGCCGAGGCGCGGCGTCAGGCTGACCGACTCGCCGGAGCGCTGGACCTGCTGGCGCTGGAAGGCCTCGGTGCCGACGGCGTCGTCCACGGCCCCGGACACGAGGAGCGCGGCGGTCAGGAGGACCTTCTGGCGCGGCAGCAGCGGGGCCAGCTTCGGCCCGACCCAGCGCGGGTTCAGCAGGCGCGGGCCGAGCTGGACGCTGGCGCCGACCTCGACCTCCCAGGGGAGCGCGACCCGGTGTGGCAGGATGATGCCGTCGATGACGAGGTCGCCGTTGGCGTCGGGGTCGATCTCGGACTCCGGGGTCCCGGCGCTCGTGACGCCGGCGCGCACGGCGAGACCGAGGCGCAGCGGGAGCGCTCGCGGGGCCCAGAGGAGGCCGAGCTCGGGGGCGAGGCCGGCGGTGCTGAAGAGCTCGCGCGCGCGCTCGTCCTCGACCGGCGTCTCGATGGCGAGCGCGGCGAGCCGGAAGCCGCCGCCGACGATGAGCTGCCCGTCGAAGAAGGTCCGCGAGAGCACGAGGTGCGCGCGGTGGAGGATGGCGTTCAGCTCGAGGCCGGAGGTCGCGCTCGCGGCGTCGGCCTCGAGGGCGTAGCTCTGGAGGTCGTAGACGAGGGCGAGGCCCCAGCGCCCCATCTGGAGGCGCAGGCCCAGGTCGACGAAGACGAAGTCGCGGGCGACGAAGCCGATCTCGCCGTCGTTGTCGAAGTCGACGTCGGCGAAGGCGGAGGCGAAGCTGGCGCTGAGGCCGAGGTCCCAGTCGAAGGGGCGGACGGACCACGGGGCCCGTAGGGCCGGGGCGGCCGGGTTCATGGCGGCGTCGCCGGTCTCGTCGGCGAGGGCGACCACCGCGCCCGCGAGCCCGGTGGCGCGGGTGCCCGTCAGGAGCGGCCCGCGGAAGAGGTCGAGGGCGTAGGACGAGGTCGTGATGGGCTGCCCTTCCGCCGGGAGCGGCGCGGCGCCGGCGCTGGGCGCGCACAGGGCCAGGGCGAGCGTGAGCGCCGCGAGGGCGCCGGGACGCGGCCGGAGCGGCGGGGGCGAAGGGCGAGCGCCGGTCGTGCTCATCGGGGTCGCGTGCGTCCGTGGGTCATGGCCTCCGACTGTGTGGGCCGTTGCGTGGCGGTGCAAGCGCTGCGTCCGGGGCGGAGGGCTTGACCGCCGTCGAGGGGGGCGGATAGTCGAACGGCCGGCGGGCAGGAGGGCAGGATGGTGACGAGCCAGGAGATCGCGCGGGTGACGGCGATGGCGTCGTTGCTCTCGAACACGACGCGCGCGCGGCTGGTCGCCGAGCTGACCCGGGGCCCGAAGATCGTCGGGGATCTCGCGGAGGCGGTGGGCGAGGCGCAGGCGACGGTGTCGAAGCAGCTCGGGATCCTGCGCGAGGCGGGGCTCCTCTGCTGCAAGAGCGACGGGCGCTGTCGGGAGTACGGGCTGACCGATCCGCAGGCGGCCTCGGCGGCGCTGGCGATCCTGCAGGAGCTGGGCGCGCTGGCCGAGGAGACGCCCAGGGAGCGCTGACCGGCGCGGCCTCGTCAGGGAAAATACGTTCCCATCTTGAAATATGTCGATATGGGAATATTTATCCTCCGCGACGGCGACGGACGCCGGCAGGAGGAGACGAGATGCTGCGAGATGTGACCGGTTGGGCGGCGCTCCAGGACGCGACGGGCGGGCTCCGCGGGAAGGTCCTGGTGGCCTTCCTCAACGACAAGTCGAGCGCGTCGCGGCGCGCGAGGCCGGAGCTCGAGGCCTTCTGCGCGGCCCACTCCGACGCGACGGTCTACGTCGTCGACACGGCGGTCGTGCGTGACGTGCACGGGCCCCTCGGGGTCACGGCGGTGCCGACGGTCGCGGTGGTGAACGACGGCAAGGTGAGCCAGCGGGTGGTGGGCTTCAACACCCAGGCGGCCTACGAGGCGGCCCTGCTCGGTCCGGGCCTCGCCCTCGACGGGAGCGCGGCGGCCAGCGGCGACAAGCCGGCGCAGCGGGTGACGGTCTACACCGGCCCGACCTGCGTCTGGTGCCAGCGCGTGAAGGCGTACCTCGACGACAAGCGCGTCCGCTACAAGGAGGTCGACGTGTCGCGCGACCCGAGCGCGGCGCAGGCGCTGGTGGCGAAGACCGGGCAGACCGGCGTGCCCCAGCTCGACATCAACGGGACGTGGATCGTGGGCTTCGACAAGGCCCGCATCGACAAGCTCTTGGGTTTGGCCGCCTGACACCGGGCGTGACCCGTCTTCGGGTCACACTCCGAGGTGTTGGCGGCTCTCGGTACCAGACGGCCGGAACGGCCACGAGGAGAGACGCGACCATGAACATTCAGCCCCTCAACGACTTCATTCTCGTCCGGCCCGTCGAGGCCGAGCAGAAGACCGCCAGCGGCCTCTTCGTGCCCGACACGGCGCGCGAGAAGCCGAGCATCGGCGTGGTCCTGGCCGTGCCGAGCGGCGGCGCCGAGGGCCTGGCGCTGGGCGAGAAGGTCGTCTACCGCGCCAACTCGGGCGAGGAGATCCGCGACAACGGCGAGAAGCTCCTGCTCATCCAGGCGAGCGAGCTGCTCGCCAAGTACGTCGAGGCCGACGCCATCTGAGCCTGTCCGCGCGTCGCCCCCCGGCGAGGGCCGGCCGGTGGCGCCCCATGAATCGCGAGATTCACCTTCGAGGGAGATCCAAGATGCTGCGCACCAACCTGAAGCACGTTCAGTCGACCGCCGAGTACAACGGCCTCCTCAGTGACGGTGGCAAGGCCGCCATCGTCTGTGGCCGCATGGGCCCGATGTGCATCCCGGTCTACGGGGCCATGGAGGCGCTCGAGACGAAGTACCCCGACGTGAAGTTCTTCGACATGGAGTTCGACGCGCCGGTCGCCCGCGAGACCATCCGCCGCCTCCCCGAGGTGCAGGCCTTCTACGGGCTGCCGTTCACCGTCTACCTCAAGGGCGGCAAGATCGTGCACGCGACCGGCGGCATCCAGTCGAAGGCGCAGGTCAAGGAGATCCTCGACCACAAGCTGGCCTGAGGGGACGCACGATGGATACGCGCTGGGACGTCATCGTCATCGGGGCCGGGGCGGCCGGGCTGACCGCCGGGATCTACCTCGGCCGCGCTCGGAAGAAGACCCTCATCCTCGACCACGGCACGGTCGGGGGGCAGATGATCCTCACCTACGCCGTGGCGAACTACCCCGGCGTCCCTGAGTCGGCGGGCGCGTCCATCGTCCAGACCATGCGCGAGCAGGCGGAGGGCGTGGGCTGCACCGTCCTGGGGCACGCCGACGTCGTCCGCTTCGACCTGAGCGGGCCGGAGAAGGTCGTCGAGGTCGACGACGAGGGCACGTTCACCGCCCCCGTCGTCATCCTGGCGACCGGCGGGGTCCCGCGGCGCCTCGGGCTGCCGTCCGAGGAGGCGTTCCAGGCGCGCGGCATCTCGTACTGCGCGACCTGCGACGGGGACTTCTTCACCGACCAGGACATCGTCGTCATCGGGGGCGGCAACTCGGCCCTCGAGGAGGCGGTGTCGCTCACGAAGTACGCCTCGTCGGTCACGGTCATCCACGAGTTCGAGGAGTTCCAGGCGCAGCCCTGGGCCGTCGAGGAGGCCCGAAAGAACCCGAAGGTCCGTTTCCTGACGTCTCAGGAGGTGGTCGAGTTCGCCGGAGAGGGGACGCTCAGCGCGGTCGTCACCCGCGACAAGCGTACCGGTGAGCTCCTACGGACCGAGGCGAGCGGGGCGTTCCTGTTCATCGGGTACGTCCCGAACACGGGCTGGCTCGAGGGCGTCGTGGCGCTCAACGAGCGTGGCGAGATCGTGACCGACGAGGACCTGCGCACCAACGTCCTCGGCGTGTTCGCCGCCGGGGACGCGCGGGTCAAGCGCTACCGGCAGATCACGACGGCCGTCGCCGACGGCACGGTCGCGGCGCTGTCGGCCATCCACTACCTGGACGAGCTGGCCCGCGCGGCGGCGTGAGCCACGCCCAGCACGTCTCTGGGGTTTCGAGCCGGCTCAGCGAAGGCCCAGGCGCCCCGCGAGGCGGTGGAGGTTCGCGCGGTGCATTCCGAGGCGCCGCGCGGCCTCGGCCCAGACGCCCCCCGACGCGTCCAGGGCCGCTTGGATCCGGCGCCGCTGAAAGGCTCGGGTCGCATCGACGAGCGAGGCCTCGCCCGCCGCGGAGGCGGCCTCGGGGCTCCCGTCCCCCGCCGTGAGCTCGTCGAGCGCCCCAACCGCCGGCCCCAGGCCGAGGTGACGCGTATCGACGAGCGCGTCCGCGCGCTGTCGCCCCCCCGACGCCCGCAGGACGGAGCGCAGGATGACGTGCTCGAGCTCGCGCACGTTGCCGGGCCAGCCGTAGCCCAGCAGGGCCTCGCGGCCGGCCGGGGTCAGGCGCGCGCTGGCGAGTCCCAGCTGGACTCGGGCGCGCTCGAGGAAGAGGCCCGCCAGCTGGGGGATGTCGCCGGGGCGCGCGCGCAGCGGTGGGACGTGGATCGGGTAGACGGCGAGGCGGTGGTAGAGGTCCGCGCGGAAACGCCCGGCCGCGACCTCGGCCTGCACGTTGCGGTTGGTCGCCGCGACGACGCGGACGTCCACGCGCAGATCGCGATCCGCCCCGACGCGCTGCAGCTCCCCGCTCTGGAGCGCGCGCAGCAGTTTGGGTTGTAGCGCCAGCGGGAGCTCGCCGACCTCGTCGAGGAAGAGCGTGCCCCCGTCGGCCAGCTCGAACCTGCCCGCCCGGTCTTCCACCGCTCCCGTGAAGGCGCCGCGCTGGTGCCCGAAGAGCTCGCTCTCCGCGAGGGCCTCGGGCAGGGCCGCGCAGTTGAGGTAGACCAGCGGCTGACCGGACCGGGCCGAGCGGGCGTGGAGCGTGCGCGCCACCAGCTCCTTGCCGACCCCGGTCTCCCCGGTCACCAGGATCGTGAGGTCGGAGCCCGCGATGACGTCGATCTCCGCGCGCAGCCGCCGCATCTCCTCGCTGGTGCCGACGAGCTCTCCGCCCTGGCGCTGGAGCGCCGTCGAGACCAGGTGCTCGGCGACCTTGCCGCGTCGGGCGGCGGTCCGCTCGAGGGCCTCGATCAGCGCCGCCGTCCGCATCGTCGCGGCGGCCAGGGCGGCGAAGGCCGAGAACACCTGATCATCGACCCCGTCGAAGCGCCCGGCCTCCAGCGCATCCACGGTGATGGCGCCCACGAGCTCGTCGCCTAGATACAGCGCGCTTCCCATGCACGCGTGCACGTGGGGGTGGCCGTCGGCCGCCCCGACCACCAGGCCGTCGTAGGGATCGGGCCGGGAGTCGTCCGCGGCGAAGCGCACCGGCGCACGCGACGAGACGATGGCCGACAGGCGCGGGTGGGCGTCGAGGGCGAAGCGGACGCCGAGGGTCTCCGCCGCAAGCCCCGCGACCGCGACCGGCACGAGCTCGAGGCCCTCGCGCCGCAGGAGCGCCGCCGCGTCGCAGGGGACGACCTGCGCCACGGCGTCGAGCACGCGCTGGTACCGCTCCGCTGTCGGCAGGCTCGCGGTGAGGTCCAGGGCCAGGTCGAGGAGCGCGCTGAGCATGTCGCTCGTTACCTATTCGACAACGTGTAGTCAAGTCGGTAACGAGATTGGTGTTGTCACATTGACGACGCTGCGGCGGTTGTGTCGAACACCATTGGCTATTTGTTGCGGCACGCGGGTTGCAGAGCCGGCCGCGCCCCCTGCGCGGTTGCATCCGCCCACCTCGAGCAGCTCATGAACCCCATCGACTCGAGCCACCCCGTCGCGCGCATCGCGCTTCGGTATCCAGGCGCCGCCCGCGTCTTCATGCGCCGTGACATAGACTTCTGCTGTGGCGGTAGCCGGCCCCTGGTCCAAGCCTGCGAGGCTGGCGGGCACGACGTGGACGCGGTGCTCGCCGAGATCGCGGCGGAGCGGCCGCAGGACGCCGACGTGGACGCGGGGGCGATGTCCACCGCGGAGCTGGTGGACCACATCGTCAGCCGCTTCCACCGCCCGCTCCCCGACGAGCTGACGCGCCTGCTGGGGCTGGCGGTGAAGGTGCGGCAGGTGCATGGGCCCAAGGCCGGCGAGCGGCTGCAGGCGCTGGTGGAGTTCCTCGCCGATCTCCACCGGGAGCTCCTGCGCCACATGCGCGACGAGGAGAGCGTGGTCTTCCCTGCGCTGCTCGGCGGCTACCCCCAGGCGGTCGGCGCGAAGCTCGGCGCGCTGACGGACGAACACACCGACCTGGCGACGCGCCTCGAACGCCTCCGCGGGCTCACCGACCGCTTCACCCCGCCGGCCGCGGCCTGCACCACCTGGCGTGTCCTCTATGACGGGCTCGCCCAGCTCGACGCGGACCTGCGGCTCCACGTCCACCTCGAGAACAACGTCCTGTTCGCGCGCGTCGCGCGCTGATCCGCAGCGGAGACCGAAGAAGACAGCCATGAAGAACAAGAGACTCGTCATCGCCCTCGCCCTCGTCATGCTGGGGTCCTTCGCGGCCCTCGGCTTTGTCGGCACCGAGATCTACCGCGAGGCGCCGCCGATCCCCGACCGCGTCGTCGCCGCCGACGGCGCGACCGTCTACACCGGCGACCAGATCCGCGAAGGCCAGCGCGTCTGGCAGGCCATGGGCGGCCACCAGGTCGGCAGCGTCTGGGGGCACGGCGCCTACCAGGCCCCCGACTGGTCCGCCGACTGGCTCCACCGCGAGGCGACCGCCCTCGTCGACCGCTGGGCCGTCGCGCGCTTCGGTGCGCCCTACGCCCAGCTCGGGGCCGAGGAGCAGGCCGCCCTGAAGGCGCGGCTTCAGGCCGAGCTCCGCACCAACACCTTCGACGCCGACGCCGGGGCCATCACCCTCAGCGTGGACCGCCGCGCGGCGGTCGCGGCGGTCGCCGCGCACTACGCGGCGCTGTTCGGGAGCGACCCCGAGCTGGCACCGCTACGCGAGGCGTACGCGATGCGCGCCGACACCGTCGAGGACGTCGACTACCGGGCCTCGCTGAGCGCGTTCTTCTTCTGGACGTCCTGGTCCTGCGTCACCCACCGCCCCGGTAGCGACATCACCTACACCAACAACTGGCCCCCGGACGATCTCGTCGGCAACGCCCCCACCGCGGCGACGGTGATGTGGTCGATCCTCAGCATCGTGGCGCTCCTCCTCGGCGTCGGGCTCCTCGCCTGGCACATGGCCGCCAAGCGCAAGGAGGAGGAGCCCCGCGTGCCCGACGTGGACCCGCTGGCCGCGCTGAAGCCGACCCCGTCGATGCGGGCCACCGCGAAGTACTTCTGGACGGTCCTCGCGCTCATGGTGGCGCAGGTCTTCCTCGGCGCGCTGACGGCCCACTACGGCGTCGAGGGCGACGGCTTCTTCGGGATCCCGCTGCACGAGATCCTCCCCTACTCGGTCGCCCGCACCTGGCACACCCAGCTCGGCATCTTCTGGATCGCCACCGCCTGGGTCGCCACCGGCCTCTACATCGCCCCGGCGGTCGGCGGCCGCGAGCCGCGCCACCAGAAGCTCCTCGTCAACCTCCTCTACGTCGCGCTGCTCGTCATCGTCGTCGGCTCGATGGCCGGCGAGTGGCTGTCGGTCCACCACAAGCTGAGCCTCGATCAGTCCTTCTGGTTCGGCCACCAGGGCTACGAGTACGTCGACCTCGGCCGCTTCTGGCAGATCTTCCTCTTCGTGGGGCTGCTGCTGTGGCTCTTCATGGTCGCCCGCGCGCTCCTGCCGGCGCTCAAGCGCGGCGGCGACGCCCGCTCGATCACCGCGCTGCTCGTGCTCTCCGCCGTGGCCATCGGCCTCTTCTACGGCGCCGGCCTGATGTGGGGCAAGGGCACCCACCTCGCAGTCGCCGAGTACTGGCGCTGGTGGGTCGTTCACCTCTGGGTCGAGGGCTTCTTCGAGGTCTTCGCCACGGCCGTCATCGCCTTCCTCTTCGTGCGCCTCGGGCTCGTCCGCGCCGGCACCGCGACCTCCGCGGTCCTGTTCTCGACGGCCATCTTCCTCGGCGGCGGCATCATCGGCACCGCGCACCACCTCTACTTCACCGGCACGCCGACCTCGGTCCTCGCCCTGGGCTCCGTCTTCAGCGCGCTCGAGATCGTGCCGCTGGTCCTCGTCGGCTTCGAGGCGGTTCACACGTTCCGGCAGGTCCGCGTCAAGCCCTGGGTCCAGACCTACAAGTGGCCCATCTACTTCTTCGTGGCCGTAGCCTTCTGGAACCTGGTCGGCGCGGGCGTCTTCGGCTTCCTCATCAACCCGCCCATCGCGCTCTACTACGTCCAGGGCCTCAACACGACCCCGGTCCACGGGCACACGGCGCTCTTCGGCGTCTACGGGATGCTCGGCATCGGGCTCATGCTCTTCTCGCTCCGCGGGCTGATGCACCGCGGCGCCTGGAGCGACAAGCTCCTCAAGATGGCGTTCTGGCACCTCAACCTGGGCCTGGCCCTCATGGTCCTCATCTCGCTCTTGCCCATCGGCCTCGCGCAGGCCTGGGCGAGCGTGAGCGACGGCCTGTGGTACGCCCGCTCGGCGGACTTCCTGCAGCAGCCCGCGCTGGAGATCCTCCGCTGGCTCCGCGCCCCCGGCGACATCATCTTCGCCGGCGGCATCCTCACCCTCGCCTGGTTCGGGTGGCGTCTCTGGAGCGGGCACCGCAAGGCCCTGCGGCCCGCGTCGCCCGAGCTCCCGGACGGCTCGTCCGGCCAGCCCGAGACGGTGTAGCCGCGTCCTGCCGCGGCGGCGTGCGAGCTTCCCTCCCTCCGCTCGCCGCCGTCGCGGCCTCCTTCACACCGCCGGCGCGACGAGGAAGAGGGGGCCGTTCCGCCGGAACGTAGCGTTCTCCGGGCGCAATGAGGGGGGAGCAAAAAGGGGTATCGGCTGTCTTGCATAATGGGGATAATTGAGATAGCTGTTATGCGAAATGCTGACATCGACCACCGAGCTCGCGATCCGCGCCCTCCTCGTCCTCGGCCTCGAGCAGAGCCGGGACCCGATGACGCCGCGCGCCCTCGCGGAGCGGCTCGACTGCTCGCCCAGCTACCTCGGCAAGACCCTCGGGCTCCTCACGAAGTCGGGCCTGCTCCAGAGCGTGCGCGGCGCCCGCGGCGGGGTCATCCTCCTGCGCGCCCCCGAGGACGTGACGCTGCTCGACATCGTCGAGGCGTGTCAGGGGCTCGTCACGGCGGACTACTGTCGCGGCTCCGAGCGCCCTTCCCACGTCTGCGGCTACCACGTCGCGATGAAGGAGCTGCACGACGCCACGATACGCACCCTGTCCGGGTGGACGCTCGCCGCGCTGCTCCGCTGCCCGGCGCGCCCCTCGGGGGGCGCCGAGGAGGCCTGCAAGATGCAGTTCGGCGCCTGCGAGCAGCACTGGCCCGCCCGCGAGGAGTCCTCATGAGCCGCCTCGTACCCCCATCGCGCCAGCCCCAGATCAGCGCACGAGCCGCGTAGCTCGACACCACCGGCCCCCCTCGGAGCGTCGGAGCTTCTTGTGATTATAAATAAGACATTCGGCCTCTCAATTATCCTTTATGTCGCCGTTGCCCCCGTGGCGGCCGCGGCGGCGGAGCCCGAGCCCCCGGGCCCCGCCGCCGCCGGCGTCACCGAGGGAGACGAGCCGCAGGCGGATCCGGGGGCCGAGGCCTTCGTCACCCGCTGCAGCGGCTGCCACACCATCGGCGGCGGGCCGATGAAGGGGCCGGACCTCGTGCCGGCGACGCGCTGGGCGGCCGCCGACCTCCGCGTGGCGATCAAGAAGATGGAGAAGCACGTCGGCTCCCTCTCGGACGCCGACCTCGACCTGCTCGGGGGCCTGCTCAAGGCCGCCGACGTCCGCGACCGGATCGAGGCCGAACGCCAGCGCGCGATCACGGTGATGGCGGCGACGCTGGATCCACCCGATCCCGCGCTCGGCGAGGCGCTCTTCACGGGCACGCGCGCCCTCCGAAACGGCGGCCTCCCGTGCTCGGCCTGCCACCGGGTCGGAGCGCGCGGCGGGGCACTCGGGCCGGACCTGACCCAGCTGAAGGAGCGCCTGCCCCGGGTCGCGATGCTCTCGGCCTTCGAGGGCGCCAACTACCCCGTGATGCGGCCGGCCTACGCGGCGCGGCCCGTGACCAAGCAGGAGGCGATCCACCTCGCGAGCTTCTTCGAGGAGCGGGCGGCGAGCACGCCCGCCGGCGAGGAGGCGGGCTGGGTCGTGCCGCTGGGGGCGCTGCTCGCGCTGCTCGCGGTCGTCCTCATCCGAATCGCCCTACCCAACCGCGGCCCCGCCGGCGTTCGCGCCCGCCTGGTCCGTGACGCCCAGAGGGAAGCACCGTGAGCTGGATCCGCGATCTCTTCGCGCCCAAGAGGCGCCGCTGGGAAGACTTCTACCGCAACCGCTGGTCCTACGACAAAGTCGTCCGCAGCACCCACGGGGTCAACTGCACCGGCTCCTGCAGCTGGAACATCTACGTCAAGCAGGGGATCGTCACCTGGGAGCTGCAGGCCCTCGACTACCAGCGCTTCGACCGGGAGATCCCGCCCTACGAGCCGCGCGGCTGCCAGCGGGGCATCTCCTACAGCTGGTACATCTACAGCCCGCTGCGGGTGAAGTACCCGACGATCCGCGGCGCGCTCCAGGACCTGTGGCGCGCCGCCCGCGCGGCCTATCCCGACGACCCCGTCGCCGCGTGGGCCTCGATCCAGCGTCAGCCCGACGCGCGCGCGGCCTACCAGGACGCCCGTGGCAAGGGAGGCTTCCGCCGCACGACCTGGGCCGAGGTCAACGAGATCATGGCGGCGGCCAACCTCTACACCGTGATCCACCACGGGCCCGACCGCCTCATCGGCTTCTCGCCCATCCCGGCGATGTCGATGGTCAGCTACGCGGCCGGGGCGCGCTTCCTCCAGCTCATGGGCGGGGTCGCGCTCAGCTTCTACGACTGGTACTGCGACCTGCCGCCGGCCTCGCCGGAGATCTGGGGTGAGCAGACGGACGTCGCGGAGAGCGCCGACTGGTTCAAGTCGTCCTTCATCGCCGTCGTCGGCTCCAACGTGCTGATGACCCGGACCCCCGACGCGCACTTCCTGGTCGAGGCGCGGCACAAGGGCACCAAGGTCGTCGTCTTCGCGCCCGATTTCAACATGACCGCCAAGGTCGCCGACGAGTGGGTGCCCGTCCACCAGGGCCAGGACGGCGCCTTCTGGCTCGCCGCCACCCACGTCATGCTCAAGGAGTTCTTCGTCGATCGCCAGGTGCCGGCGTTCCACGACTACCTCAAGCGCTACAGCGACACGCCCTTCCTCGTGACGCTGACCCGCGGCGACGACGGTCGCTACCGCCCCGGCGAGCTCCTCCGGGCCTCGGACTTCGCCGACACCGCAGGCGAGGAGCACGCGGAGTGGAAGTTCTTCGTCTGGGACGAGGCCACCGACCGCCCGCAGATGCCGGGCGGCACCGTGGGCCACCGCTGGCAGGCGAAGAAGGGCGAGTGGAACCTCGAGCTCGGCGACCTCCAGCCGGCGCTGACCTTCGACGCGCCCGACGAGATCGCGCCCGTGGCCTTCCCCGACTTCACCGAGGGGGCCGGCGACGTCTACGTGACCCGCGGCATCCCGGCGCGGCGCGTACAGACCAGCGCCGGCGAGGTGCTCGTCACCACCGGGATGGAGCTCCTCTTCGGGACCTACGGCGTCCACCGCCTTGGCGACGTCGGCGACTGGCCGGCGACCTACGAGGACGCCGACGCGCCCTACACCCCGGCTTGGCAGGAGAAGCTCACCGGCGTCTCCGCCGACGTCGTCGTCCGCTTCGGGCGCGAGTTCGCCCGGACGGCCGAGCTCACCGGCGGCAAGTGCTCGGTCATCATCGGCGCCGGCGTCAACCACTGGTATCACAACAACCTCCTCTACCGCGCCTGCATCACCCCGCTGGTGCTCTGCGGCTGCGTCGGCAAGAACGGCGGCGGCTGGAACCACTACGTCGGCCAGGAGAAGCTCGTGCCGGCCGCGAGCTGGGCGCCCATCGCCTTCGCCGGGGACTGGGGCGCCCCGCCGCGGCTCCAGAACGCCCCGTCGTTCCACTACATCCACTCCGATCAGTGGCGCTACGACCGCACCTTCGACGAGATGTGCCCGGTCAACGACGCCGCGCACCCGATGGCGCACGGGCACACCGCCGACAAGCAGGCGCTCGCGGTCCGCGCGGGCTGGATGCCGTGCTACCCGCAGTTCAACGAGGCCACCCACGACGTGGTGCGCAAGGCGCGCGACGCCGGCGCGGTCACCCCCGACCAGCTGAAGGCCGCGGTCGTCGACCGCCTCGCCCGGCGCGACCTCCGGTTCTCGATGGAGGATCCCGACAACCCGGAGAGCTTCCCGCGGGTCTGGTACATCTGGCGCGGCAACGCCCTCCAGTCCTCCGCCAAGGGCCACGAGTACTTCCTGCGCCACTACCTCGGGACCCACGACAACCTCATCGCCGACGAGGTCGCCGAGCCGCTCGTCGAGGACGTCGTCTGGCACGACAAGGTGCCGAAGGGGAAGCTCGACCTCGTCGTCGACCTCAACTTCCGGATGGACACCTCGGCACTCTACTCGGACATCGTGCTGCCGGCGGCGACCTTCTACGAGAAGAACGACCTCAACAGCACCGACATGCACTCGTTCATCCACCCCCTGCAGGCCGCCGTGCCGCCGTGCTGGGAGTCGAAGAGCGACTGGGCCATCTTCCGGGACCTCGCCAAGGTGACCTCCGAGATGGCGTCCGAGCATCTGCCGGACATGGTGACCGACGTCGTCCTGACTCCGCTCCAGCACGACACCCCCGCCGAGCTCGCCCAGCGCCACGTCCGGGACTGGGCGCGCGGCGAGTGTGAGGCGATCCCCGGCAAGACGATGCCCAACGTGACCATCGTCCAGCGCGACTACCCGGGGGTCTACGACAAGTTCGTCGCCCTCGGGCGCAGCTTCCGCGACAACGGCATCGGCATCCACGGGACCAAGTACCACGTCGACGACGCGTACGACGCCTACCTCCAGACGCACCCGGTCCACGTCGCCAACGACGCCACCTACCCGTCCCTGGTCCAGGACCGGGACGTCTGCGAGGTGATCCTCCACTTCGCCGCCGAGACCAACGGCGAGATGGCCTACCGCGCGTTCGAGGCCGAGTCGAAGAAGACCGGCATCGACCACACCCACCTCGCGGCCAAGACCCGCGGCGTCCGCTACACCTTCGACGACCTCATCACGCGGCCCTGCCGCATCCTGACCTCGCCCTACTGGACCGGGGTCACCGCCGACGACCGCACCTACGCCGCCTTCTGCCAGAACGTCGAGGAGCGCATCCCGTGGCGCACGCTCACCGGGCGCCAGCACCTCTACCTCGACCACGAGGCCTACCGCGCCTTCGGCGAGAGCCTGCCCGTCTTCAAGCCCCGGGCCGAGCGCTCGGTGACCCACGACCTGACGCACACCGACGACGGCGAGCCGGGCCTCGTCCTGAACTATCTGACGCCACATGGAAAGTGGCACATCCACTCGACGTTCTCCGACAACCTCCGCATGAAGACCCTGTCGCGCGGCATCGAGCCGATCTGGCTCAACGACCGGGACGCGGGCATGGCGGGGCTCCGCGACAACGACTGGGTCGAGGTCGTCAACGACAACGGCGTGGTCGTCACCCGCGCCAACGTGAGCGCGCGCATCCCGCGGGGCATGTGCTTCATCTACCACGCGACCGAGCGCACCGTCGGCGTGCCCAAGTCGCCGACCCGCGGCGGGCGCCGCGCCGGGGGGCACAACAGCCTCACCCGCACGCGCCTCAAGCCCCTCTTCATGATCGGGGGCTACGCCCAGTTCACGTACGGCTTCAACTACTGGGGTCCCCAGGGCATCAACCGCGACACCTTCGTCTGCGTGCGCAAGCTGCGCTCGCTCGAGTGGTGAGGAGGACCGACGATGGATGTGCGCGCACACGTCTCGATGGTGTTTCACCTCGACAAGTGCATCGGCTGTCACACCTGCTCGATCGCCTGCAAGAACATCTGGACCGACCGTCCGGGCGCCGAGTACATGTGGTGGAACAACGTCGAGACCAAGCCCGGGACGGGCTTCCCGACGCAGTGGGAAGACCAGGAGACCTACAAGGGCGGCTGGAAGATCAAGGGTGACCGGCAGCTGGCGCTGAGGAGCCAGAGCAAGGCCGGGGGCCTCTTCAAGCTCTTCTACAACCCCAACCAGCCCGGGCTCGACGACTACTACGAGCCGTTCACCTACCGCTACGGGGACCTCTTCACCGCGCCCGCCGGCGAGGACCAGCCGACGGCGCGCCCGGTCTCGCTCATCACCGGCGAGCCCATCGACATCGAGGCCGGCCCGAACTGGGACGACGACCTCTCCGGCTCGCCCGTCTACGCCGAGAACGATCCCAACCTCGACGCGCTGACCCCCGACGAGAAGCAAGCGCTCTTCGACGTGGAGGCCATCGCGATGATGTACCTCCCGCGCATCTGTAACCACTGCGCCAACCCGTCCTGCGTGGCCGCCTGCCCGACCGGCGCCATCTACAAGCGCGGCGAGGACGGCATCGTCCTCATCAACCAGGACGGGTGCCGCGGCTGGCGCGCCTGCGTGGCCGCCTGCCCCTACAAGAAGACCTACTTCAACTGGAAGAGCGGCAAGAGCGAGAAGTGCATCCTGTGCTTCCCGCGCCTCGAGACGGGGCAGCCGCCGGCCTGCTTCCACTCCTGCGTCGGGCGCATCCGCTACCTCGGCGTGCTGCTCTACGACGCCGACCGCCTGACCGAGCTCGCCACCGCGCCCAAGGAGTCCCTCGTCGAGGCCCAGCGCGCGCTGCTGCTCGACCCCCACGACCCGGCGGTCATCGCCGGCGCGGAGGCCAACGGCGTCACCCCGGAGATGATCGACTCGGCCCAGCGCTCGCCGGTCTACAAGTGGGTCAAGGAGTGGCAGCTGGCGCTCCCGCTGCACGCCGAGTTCCGCACCATGCCGATGCTCTTCTACGTGCCGCCGCTGCTGCCGGTCGCGGGCCGCTCGGGGGCCGGCGTCTACGGCCACACCCCCGACGGCCTCTTCACCTCGATCGAGCGCGCCCGGATGCCGCTGAGCTACCTGGCGAGCCTCTTCTCCGCCGGCAACACCAAGGTCGTCGAGGAGGTCATGAAGAAGCTCCTGGTGGTGCGCCTCCACAACCGCGCCAAGACCGTCGGCGACGTCTCCGACGAGGCGCTGCAGCGCGCCTTCCGCGAGGCCGGCCTCACGGCCGCCGAGGCCGATGACATCTACGCCCTGACCGCCCTGAGCAGCGTCGACGAGCGCTTCGTGCTCCCGCCGCTCCAGCGCGAGGAGGCGATCGAGCCGGACCACGAGCCGGAGCTCCACAAGGGCATGGCCGGCCTCGGGGTCACCCGCCGCCCGGTGCGAGGAGGCTGACCGATGATCCCCCCCAGAACACGACGGCTGCTGCTCGCGCGCCTCGGCGAGCTCCTCACCTACCCCGACGACCGCCTGGGCTCGCGCCTCGACGCCGCGGAGTCCCTCGCGCCTGGCGACCACGCGTGCGCCGAGGCCCTCGCGAGCTTCCGCGCCGAGATCTCCGACGCCACGACCGACGCGCTCGGAGAGGTCTACACGCGCACCTTCGACGTCGCGCCGGTCTGCATCCCCTACCTGAGCATCCACCTCTTCGGCGAGGAGAGCTTCCGCCGGGCGCGCCTCATGACCGGCCTCAGCGAGAGCCTCGCCGCCGCCGGCGTCGCCCTCGACGGGGAGCTGCCCGATCACCTGGCGGTGGTCCTGCGGGCCGCCCCGGCGCTGACCGAGGAGCTCTGGGAGGACCTCCTCGAGTACGTCCTGCGCGCCGCGGTGCACGCCATGGACGCGGCCCTCGCCGAGACCCCGAACCCCTACCGTTGGCCGCTGCGCGCGGTCGCGTCCCTCGTCGGCCCGGCGACGGCCGAGGACCTCGAGCGGCTGGCCGCCGCCCGACGCGAGCGCGAGGCCGCCGGGCGGCCGGATGCCGCCGGCGCGGCGTGTGGAGGACGTTGAAGATGGACGCATTCCTCTATGTCGGGCTCCCCTACCTGTCCCTGACCATCCTCGTGGTCGGCACCATCGTCCGCTTTCGGCAGGCGCCGTTCAGCGTGTCGTCGCTCAGCTCGCAGGTGCTGGAGAGGAAGAAGCTCGCCCTGGGCACGGTCCCCTGGCACCTCGGGATCCTCGTGCTCCTCGCGGGGCACCTCGTCGCATTCCTGGTGCCGGACATCTGGCGTTCGCTGACCGCCAACCACGCGTTCTTGCTCACGGTCGAGGTCATCGGCTTCGCCGCCGCGGCCATGGCCGCCTTCGGGTTGGGGACGCTCGTCTATCGCCGCCTCGTCACGGCGCGCCTCCAGGCCGTCACCAACCGCATGGACCTCGTCGTGCTGGGGCTCCTGCTGGTGCAGGTCCTCGTCGGGATCAGCGTCGCCCTCAGCGCGCGCTGGGGCGCCCAGTGGTCGGCCGGCACGACGTCCCCCTACCTCTGGAGCCTCCTGACCTTCCAACCCGATCTGACCTATGTCGCAGACCTCCCGCCGAGCGTCCGGCTCCACCTCGGCCTCGCCTGGCTGACCTTCGCGCTGATCCCCTTCACGCGCCTCATCCACGGCTTCTCGATCCCCCTCGGCTACCTCGTCCGCGCCCCCCAGCAGGTCATCTGGGCGACCCGCCGCCGCCTCGCCCGCGACACGGCGCGCGCCGGCGGCGTCTCGCCCGAGACCTCGCGCCGCCACTTCGTGAAGGGCCTCGGCGGGCTCTTCGCCGCGGGCGTGCTGATGAGCGTCGGCGTCCTCGACAAGCTCGTCGGCTATTTCAAGGGCCAGCGCCTCGAGCGCTCCGAGCAGGTGGACCTCCTCGAGAAGAAGCTCGAGCGCCTGCGCGCGACCAGCGAGGAGCAGGCCCTCGAGCTCGAGCGGCTCGAGAAGGACGCCATCCTGGTCGCCCAGCTCGGCCAGCTCGATCCGCGCCAGGGGCGCTACTTCATCGACTATCAGATGCGCCCGGCCCTCGCCTTCAAGGGGGCCGATCAGCTGCCGATCCTCATCTCCGCCAAGTGCACCCATCTGGGCTGCACCGTCGCCTCCGACGTCAACGACAAGGGGCAGATCCTCTGCCCCTGTCACATCTCGTATTTCGACATCAAGACCGGCGCCCCTAACCCGGGCGCGCCGGCCAAGGCGCCGCTGCCGAGGATCGGCTGGCTGCTCAAGGACACCAAGGGCACGGTCGTGATGACCCAGGACGGCGCCGGCAACCGGACCTGGCCCGAGGGTGAGGACGCGATCGCGCCCGACGCCCTCGACGGCCTCCAGGTGTGGATCGCCAAGCGCTTCGAGGAGGGTGCATGAAGCCCGCTACACGCACGAGGCGCTTCGTCGCGTTCCTCGCCGAGCGCCTGCCGGCGGAGAAGATGAGCCTCCAGGCCATGGTCCAGAAGAAGGAGGTGCCGGTCCACCGCTGGAGCTGGGCCTACTACCTGGGCGGGCTGGCGCTCTTCTTCTTCGTCATCCAGATCGTCACCGGCCTGATGATGCTCTTCTACTACGAGCCGTCGGTCGCCACCGCCCACGCCTCGGTCGAGCACCTGACGAACAACGTCCCCGGCGGCGCGCTCATCCGGAACCTCCACGCGTGGTCCTCGTCGGCCATGATCCTCAGCGTCATGCTGCACCTGCTGACGACCTTCGCCATGAAGGCGTTCGGCCGCCCGCGCGAGCTGACCTGGGTGTCGGGGGTGCTGCTGCTCTTCCTCGTCTTCGGCTTCGGCTTCACCGGCTACCTGCTCCCCTGGCACCAGATCGCGGTCAACGCGACCAAGGTCGGCCTCGGCTCGATCGAGCAGTTCGGCGAGTACCTGCCGGGTGACCTCGCCGACCTCCCGCGGCAGATCCGCGAGACCATCCAGGGCGGGGCCACGGTGGGCCAGGCGACCCTGAGCCGCTTCTACGCCATCCACGTCGTGGTGCTGCCGCTCATCAGCCTCGGCCTCCTCGGCTTCCACCTGCTCAGCGTCCAGCTCCACGGGATGAGCCCCGGCGTGGACCGCCCCACCGGGCGCACGGAGAAGTTCTTCCCCCTCTTCATCCTCAAGGACCTCAAGGTCTGGGGCGTCGTCTTCCTGATGCTCGCGGTCGTCGCGATCTGCATCCCCTTTGACGCCTTCCTCGACTACCCCCTCGGGGCGCCCTACAACCCCCTCGGCTCCACCCCGGATGGCATCAAGCCCGAGTGGTACTTCTTCTGGATGTACTACCCGCTGGAGCTCCTGCCCT
Source organism: Deltaproteobacteria bacterium (assembly GCA_006226565.1). GTDB lineage: Bacteria > Myxococcota_A > UBA9042 > PHBI01 > PHBI01 > PHBI01. Next base: position 20,377 of record SBGO01000079.1, read on the forward strand.
TCTGGCTCGTCGCCGGCGGCATGGGCGTCCTGCAGGTGGGGCTGCTCCTCGTCCCGCGCATCTTCCGCGGCACGAGCCGCAAGGTCTTGCGGACGCTGGCCGCCGCGGCCGCGGTCTACCTCATCGTCATCACGCTCTTCGGACAGGCCATCTACGAGATGTTCAGCGGGGGTCACTGATGCGCGCTCGCCTCGCGACGATTTCGCTCACCCTGGCGCTGCTGCCCCTGGCCGGGCCGGCCCACGCCCACCCGGAGTTCGAGAAGGCCATCGAGGCGCGCTCCGGCCGCACGATAGATTGTGCGTTCTGCCACGCGCACCCCGACGGGCCCGAGGGCGTCCACGCCGGGCAGATCGGCGCCCTGTCGCCGGCCGACATGCAGGCGCTCAACCGCGCGCGCACCGCCTTCGAGCCCGGCACCGAGGTCGACAGCCCCATCCTGAACGACTTCGGCGACCACCTGGTCACGGCCCTCGGCAAGAAGCGCCTGGTCGCGCTGCGCCAGGCGCCGCTCAAGATGGTCGACGAGCTCGGCGACAGCGATCTCGACGGCGACGGGATCAGCGACGCTCAGGAGATGCTCGACGGGACCCACCCGCTCATGCGTCACCATGGCGCGCCGTGGTCGCTGTTCGTGGTGAACCTCCAGCGGTCGTGGTTCGAGATCGTGATGCTGATCATCGCCACGTTCTTCGGCGTCTACGGCATCTCGCACCTCCTCCGCTGGTTCGGCCACGAGGCCCGGGGCGCCCTCGGCGGCGAGGAGGACCCGAAGGATGGTTGAGGACCAGCCCACCGGGCGCCGCGCCTACGTCGTCCTCGGCGCCAACACCCTCGCCTTCACCGTGTGCTTCGCGGTCTGGGTGATGTACGGCGTGCTGATCACCTGGCTCGTCGACAAGGACGTCTACCGCTTCACCAACGCCGAGATGGGCTGGCTCATCGGCGTCCCCATCCTGACCGGCTCGCTCTTCCGGCTGCCGATCGGGGTCCTGACGGACAAGTTCGGCGGGCGGCCCATCTACCTCCTCGTGATGCTCTCCGCGGCCGCCGCGGCCTGGTTCACCAGCTACGCCGACTCCTTCTGGGCGTTCATCGTCGGCGGGCTCGGCTTCGGCATGGCGGGCGCGTCCTTCGCCGTCGGCATCGCCTACACCTCGGTCTGGTTCACCCAGCAGCGCCAGGGCACCGCCCTCGGCATCTTCGGGGCCGGCAACGCCGGCGCGGCGCTCACCAGCATGGGCGCCCCCCTGCTCCTGAGCGCGCTGACCGACGGCGGCGCCGACCTCGACGGCTGGCGCGACCTGCCGCGCATCTACGCCGGCGCCCTCATCGCCATGAGCGCCCTCTTCCTCCTCGTCACAAAGAACAGAAAGCCCGCCCACGGCACCGAGCGCACCCTCCGGCAGCGCCTCCGACCGCTGCGGCAGGTCCGGGTGTGGCGCTTCGGGCTCTACTACTTCCTCGTCTTCGGCGGCTTCGTCGCGCTCGCCCAGTGGCTCATCCCGTATTACGTCAACGTCTACACCGTGTCGGTGGCGACGGCCGGCATGCTCGCCGCCATCTTCACGCTCCCGTCCGGGCTCGTCCGCGCGGTCGGCGGCTGGCTGTCCGACCGCTACGGCGCCCGCGCCGTGATGCGCTGGGTGCTCGGCGGCTGCGCCATCGGCTGCGCGCTCCTCTTCGTGCCGCGCATGGACATCTACGCGCCCGGCCAGGGGGTGATGGCGCGCGGGGCGGGCGTGGTCGAGGCCGTCGAGGACGCTCGCATCGTCGTGTCCGGCCGCGCATACGACCTGCGGGTGAAGCCGGACGCCGGGCCCTACGACGAGCGCGATCTCGTCCTCCCCACCGGCGACTTCTGGCACGAGGCGCGGGTGCAGGTCGGCGACAAGGTCGCCAAGCGCGACCTGCTCGCCAAGGGCGTCACCCACGTCTACTTCCAGGCGAACATCTGGATCTTCACGGCCATCGTGTTCGTCATCGGCATCCTCATGGGGATCGGCAAGGCCGCCGTCTACAAGTACATCCCGGAGTACTTCCCCGACGACGTGGGCGTCGTCGGCGGCATCGTCGGCGTGCTGGGCGGTCTCGGCGGGTTCGTCGGGCCGATCCTCTTCGGCGAGCTGCTCGGCACGACCGGCATCTGGACGACCTGCTGGATGCTCCTCTTCGCGGTGTCGCTGTGGAGCCTCCTCTGGCTCAAGCGCGCCGTCCGTCAGCTGGTCGAGCGGCAGGCCCCGCTCGTCGCGCGTCACATCGAGCACCACCCCGGCGACCTCGGCCCGGAGATCCCATGAGCCGCAGACCCCGAACCAACCTCACCGTCTGGAACGTCGAAGACCCGGAGTTCTGGAGCAAAGGGGGAGGCAGGCGCGTCGCGATGCGCAACCTCTGGATCTCCATCCCGGCCCTGCTCTGCGCCTTCGCCGTCTGGCTCTACTGGTCGATCATCGTCGTGCAGATGCAGAAGCTCGGCTACGAGTTCGACCCCGACCCGGGCCGCAACAAGGAGCTCTTCTACACCCTCGCCGCGGTGGCGGGCCTGACCGGCGCGACGCTCCGGATCCCGAACTCCTTCTTCATCGCGCTCTCGGGCGGGCGCAACGTCATCGCCGTCACGACGGCGCTGCTCATCCTGCCCGCCCTCGGCGTCGGCATCGCGCTCTCGGACCCGACGACCCCCTACTCGACGTACGTCGTCCTCGCGGCGCTCTCCGGGCTTGGCGGGGGCGCCTTCGCGAGCTCGATGAGCAACATCAGCTTCTTCTTCCCGAAGCGGATGCAGGGGCTGAGCCTCGGCCTGAACGCCGGGCTCGGCAACCTCGGCGTGTCGGTCATGCAGGTGCTCATCCCCTTCGTGATGACCTTCTCGCTCTTCGGCGCCCTCGGCGGGGATCCGCAGGCGCTCGAGGCCGGGGGCCAGGCGTGGATCCAGAACGCCGGCCTGGTGTGGGTCCCGGTCCTCGCGGTCCTGGCGCTGTTGGCGTGGTTCGGGATGAACAACCTCCCCCAGCACGACATCGGCGCCGCCCTGCCGGCCATCGCCAAGATGCTCTGGCTCCTCGTCCTGGCCTTCGGCGCGGCGGCGCTCGGCCTCTGGCTCCTCCTCGAGCTCCACGTCGCCACCTGGATCGTGCTGCCCGTCACGGTCCTCACCACGGTCCTGGCGATGCGCTACCTGTCGCCGAGCGCGATGCAGGCGAACCTCAAGCGCCAGTTCGCCATCTTCGGCGACAAGCACAACTGGATCATGACCTGGCTCTACACGATGACCTTCGGCTCGTTCATCGGCTTCAGCGCCGCCTTCCCGAAGCTCATCCAGGACGTCTTCGGCTACCTCCCCGACGGCAGCGTCAACCCCGACGCCCCGAGCCCCTTCGCCTACGCCTGGCTCGGTCCGCTCGTCGGCTCCCTCGCGCGCCCCATCGGCGGCTGGATCAGCGACAAGTGGGGCGGCGCCCGGGTCACCCAGTGGGACACCGTGATCATGATCGCCGCGACCCTCGGGGTGGCGTGGGCGGTGAAGGCGGCGAGCGCGTCGGCGACGCCGGAGGCGTACTTCGTGCCCTTCCTGCTGCTCTTCCTGCTGCTCTTCATCACCACCGGGATCGGCAACGGCTCCACCTTCCGCATGGTCCCGGTCATCTTCGAGAAGGAGAAGGCCGGCCCGGTCCTCGGCTGGACCTCGGCCATCGCGGCCTACGGCGCCTTCATCATCCCGAGCATCTTCGGCTCGCAGATCAAGGCCGGCACCCCGGAGTACGCGCTCTACGGCTTCGCCGCCTACTACGGCACCTGCATCGCCCTGAACTGGTGGTACTACGCGCGCAAGAACGCGGAGATCCCATGCTGACCCCCCGCGGGTCGGCCGGGACCGCGCCGTGGCCGGCGCGCCTGCCGCGTTTCGGCGTCTTCGGCGCGTCCAACAGCGGCAAGACAACCCTCGTCCGGCAGCTCGTCGCGACCCTGACCGAGCGCGGACATCGCGTCGGCACGGTGAAACACGCGACCCACGCGCTCGCCCTCGACGTCGCGGGCAAGGACTCGTGGCTCCACGGCGACGCCGGGGCGAGCCGCGTGCTCATCATCGGCCCCGGCATGGCCGCCGGCTTCGTCCACCGCGACGCCCCCACGGAGCTGGCGGGCTGGTCGCGCTTCTTCGACGGTGACGTCGACGTCGTGCTCGTCGAGGGGTTCAAGCGGACCCCGATGCCCCACGTCACGGTCGAGGTCGCCGACGTGCCCGCGACCGCGCTGCTCGCCGCGCCGGCCGCGCCGGGGTCCGGCCCCGCCTTGTCGCTACGGCGGCCCCCCGGCGATGCCCCCGAGGGCCGCTTCCCGCCCGCGATCGTCGCGCGCCTCGCCGACGTGGTGGAATTCCTGATCCTGGACCCACAGACCTAGGAAGCGCCATGAACCTGCCCCCGCTCGCCATCGGTCTCCTTACCCTCCTGACCCTGGCGGTCGCCCCCACGCCGGCGCCGGCCGCGCCGCCGACGCCACCCGCCGAGGCGCCGGCCAAGCCCGTCCACGATCCGCCCTTCCTCATCACCAAGGGGCTGCCCCACCTCGTCGGCCTCGTGAAGCAGCGCTGGGACGACCCGAAGCTCGCGCTCACGCCGGCCCAGAAGGACCAGCTCGTGGCGTCGCGCGAGCGCACCGTCGCCGCCGTCGAGCGGTTGAGCGCCGCCATCGCCCCGCTTCAGGCCAAGGTGATCGCGGGCTCCCGCGATGGCGCCGCGCCCGAGTCGCTGCGCGCGACCGTCGACGAGATCGCGAGGCTCAAGGCGGAGGCCACCATGGTGCACCTGCGCTGCCTCCACGAGACGGCCGCGATCCTCGACGACGCTCAGATGGCCCTGCTGCTGGCGCGCTGAGCGCCAGCTCTCCGCCGGAGGTCGGGCGAGAACGCACGCGTCCGCCCCAGCCGGCGTCGACGGGGCGGGACGGAGGCTTGACGCACGGCCGAGCCGTGTGCACACTCAAGCGAGTGAGTACTCGCTTGAGTTGGGGGCGCCGTGGGAAGGCCGAAGAAGAGCACCGAAGAGCGTCGCCGCGAGATCGCAGAGGCGGCCCTCGGGCTGGCGATCGATCGCGGCGCCGGGCAGCTGACCACCGCCGCGATCGCCGCCGCCACGGGCCTCGCCGAGGGCACGGTCTTCCGTCACTTCGCGAGCAAGGACGAGATCGTGCTCGCCGCGATCGCTCGCCTCGACGAGATCCTGCGGGACAGCCTCCCTGTGGGGTACGGCGATCCCCTCGAGCGGCTCGGCGCGTTCTTTGGCAGCCGCGTGACGGAGTTCGAGGCGCGGCCGGGCATGGCGCGTCTCCTGCTCTCGGACGATCTCGGCTTGGTGGCGGGTGAGCCGGGGCTGGCTGCCGTGCGCAAGGTGCGGCAGCGCTCCCTCGAGTTCGTGCGCGCGTGCCTCGCCGAGGCCCACGCCAGGGACCTCCTACGTCCCGGGATCGACCCCGAGGATCTCGTGCTGGTCGTGCAAGGCGCGGCCCTAGCGCTCGTCAACGCGAGCGGCGTCATGACGGCGGAGCTCCCGCCGAGCGCTCTCGCCAGCAGAATCTGGCACGTCCTTCGCGTCCTGATGGAGAGGTGAGACATGTCGACCGCCGCGTGGCCTGCCCATTGCCGTTTGATGCAGAAGCAAGCGAGTACTTGCTTTATGATGCTGTTCACGCCCCTCCTCCTGTCCTTCGGAGGCTGTGACGGAACCTCCCGCGCCGCCTCCTCGCCGGACGGCGCCGCGGCCCTCGCTCGGCCGCTCGCGGTCCAGGTGACCCCGGTGCGGGTCGGAGCGCTGGCGCGCGACGCCCGGTACCTCGGGACCGTCCGCCCCGTGCGCTCCGCGACCGTCGTCGCCCGAGCCGGGGGGACGCTGCTGGAGCTGCCCTTTCCGGAAGGCCGCCCGG
>SBGO01000307.1 GCA_006226565.1 Deltaproteobacteria bacterium
AGGAGCGACACCGCGCCGGCCGCCCCCATCGCGACGTGGAAGCCGTCGAGCTCGGCGGCGCCCCACGCGCGCCCGCTGTCGCCGCCGAGGGCGTGGAAGAGCGTCGCGGCGAGCGCCACGCCGACCGCCATGCCGAAGTTGCGCGCCACGGCGAGCACCCCGCCGGCGACCCCCTGCTGGTGCTGGGGCGCCGCCCCCATCAGCGCGCTCGAGTTGGGCGAGATGAAGATGCCGGTGCCGAGCCCGATGACCAGCTGCCAGACGACGATCCAGGCGATGGCGCTGTCGGCGTCGAGGCTCACCATCCCGAGGAGCCCGAGCCCCTCGAGGGCCAGGCCGAGGGTCGCGAGCCCGCGCGGGCCGATGCGGTCCGAGAGCCGCCCCGAGGGCGAGGCGACCAGGGCCATGACCAGCGGCTGCGCGCCGAGCACGAGCCCCGCCTGGTCGGCGTCGAGGTGGAGCGCCTCGTCGAGGTAGAAGGGCATCAGCAGCAGCGGGACGAAGAGCGCGACGTAGTTGGTGACCGCGCTCACGGTGGCGCCGCTGAAGACCGGCGAGCGGAAGAGGCGCAGGTCGAGGAGCGGCGAGCGGTGGCGCTTCTCGATGGCGACGAAGACGCCGAGCAGCGCCAGCGCGCCCAGGCCCGTCCCGAGGGTGGCCGCCGACGCCCAGCCCCAGCTCCGCCCCTCGGACAGCGCCAGCAGGAGCAGCGGCAGGCCCACGAGCAGCGTCCCCGCGCCCGCGACGTCGAGCCCCGGCGCCCGGTCTCCGCGCGGCGGCACGGCGCGCGGGAGGAAGCGCACGCCGAGGGCGACCACGAGGATCGCCACCGGCAGGTTGAGAAAGAACACCCAGCGCCAGCCGAGCGCCGACACGATGAAGCCGCCGACGGGCGGGCCGAGGGTCAGCCCCGTGTAGGTCGCCGTCGCGACGATGCCGAGGGCGCGCCCGCGTTGGGAGCCGGGGAAGGTCGTGGTGAGGAGCGCGGGGCCCGTCGCCATGACCATCGCGCCGCCGATGCCCTGGAGCGCGCGCCCCGCGAGCAGCGCCGGGAAGCTCGGCGCCAGGCCGCAGAGGACGGCGGCCGCGCCGAAGAGGCTGAAGCCGACGAGGTAGAGGCGGCCGTGGCCGACGCTGTCGCCGACCCGCCCGGCGATGAGCAGCAGCGCCGTCACCACGAGCAGGAAGCTCTGCATGATCCACGACAGGTCGTCGAGCGACTCCCCGAGGTCGACGCCGATCTGCGGCAGCGCCAGCGCGACCGCGGACCCGCCCATCGCCGTGAGCAGCGTGCCGACGCCGATCACCAGCAGGACCAGGCTGCCGTGGGTGGGAGTGTCGCTCGCTTCCGTCATCGCGCCGCGCCGCGTCGTCGTTCCCGCTGGTGATCGCAGGGAATCGGCGACGTGACCAGCGAATCCGGCGCGCGCCGGCGCCGTGGCGTCCTCCAGCGGCGACGGCTGGCGGCCCTACGCGTCGTGCTCGCGCGCGATGGTGTTCACGAGCAGGTCGAGGCGCTCGAGGACCCGCGACCGATCGCGGGCGGTCATCGGCGCCGGCCCGCCGGTCATCACCCCGGCCTCGCGGAGGTTCTGGGAGAGCTCACGGCCGGCGAGCGCGTCGCCGATGTCGGCCGCGGTGCGCTCGTGGCCCTTGAAGGTGACCACGCGGGCGCCGTGGGGCAGGACGCGCGCCGCGAGCGGGATGTCGGTCGAGACCACGATGTCGCCCGCCCCCGCGCGCTCGGCGATGTAGTCGTCCGCCACGTCCGGGCCGTCGCCGACCTGGATCGTGAAGAGCCGCGGCTGCGACGGCGTGTGGATCGGCGTGTTCGCGACGACGAAGACCCGCCACCCGTAGCGCCGGGCGACCTTGTAGACCTCGTCCTTCACCGGGCAGCCGTCCGCGTCGATGTAGATCGTCCTCATGCCGACCTTCAACCACGCCCGCCGGCCGCCGTCGAGGACGAGGTGGGGCGGCGTGAGGTCTCGGTCGCCGACCGTCCCGTCTGCGACCCGGGGCACGCCGTCCGGGCATGGCGAACTCGAGACGGATCCCGTCCGTGTGGTGACGAGGCGGGGAGGGTGCGCGATAGTGATCGCTCTAGCCAACGTCCATCGGGCCACGTGCGCGTTTGCGCCCGCGTCCTCGTGCGCGTCGTCGGCCCCTGACACCGGGGGCGGCCGACGAGCCAGTCACCTCGGAGCGTCGTCATGCACATCCGTTCCAGGATCCTCCTCGCTTGTGCCCTCCTCGGGATGTCCGCCTGCGGCTCCGACGCTGGGACGTCCACCGACACCGTGGTCGACACCGCCGCGAATCAGGACACCGGCGCGGAGGACGACACGACCGAGGCCGACACGGCGCAGCCGGCGGACACCACGGCCGACGACACCGAGGGCGACTCCGTCGCGGTCGACACCGTTCCCGGTGATGTGGCGGAGACCCCGGCCGAGCGCGCTCGCGCCGCGCTGGCGAGGGCGCGTGCGGCGGTGGTCCAGAGCCGCGCCGACCGCCTCGACCTCGCGGTCTTCGCGGTCCGCACCGAGGGCGCTCTCGGGGACGTCACGGCGACGGCCGCCGAAGGGCTCGCGCCGCTGGCGCTGACCACGTCCGCGACGAACTACCGCGTCCAGCGCCGACTGGCCGAGCGCGGCCGGCGCAACCTCGAGGCGATCGTCGCGCGGCCCGAGGCCGGGCGCGAGGACCTCGTCGCGCTCGCCAACGAGCTGCTGGCGGCCCAGGACAGCCTCACCGACGAGCTCGCCGCGCGGTTGGACCAGGAGCTCGCGGAGGGGGACCCCGAGGCGACCGTCGCGCCGAAGTACCAGAAGACCTGGCGTTTCCTGGTCGCGGGCGAGGTCTCCCTCGACCTCGACACGCGCTGCGACCGCGTCACGCTGACGCTGAGCTGCGCGCCGCCGTCGACCAGCGCCTTCGAGCTCGCGACCTCGGTCGGCATCACCGTCTCCGACACGGCGCCCCGCGGCGCCACCTCCTTCGTGCCGACGGCGCCGCTGACGACGTTCACCGTCACGCCGACCGGGGCGAACGGGACGGCGTCCGGCCCGATCTCGTGCACGCTGCAGCAGACGGGGACCCAGCAGCAGGTCTCGTCGACGCTGACGCTGAGCGAGGCGCAGCAGGCCGCCGTCGGCGACCAGCTCGACCAGGGCGAGGCGCTCCAGGGCGAGCTCGACGCCGAGCTCGCCGAGATGGTCGCCGACGATCCCGCGAGCGCCGACGTGGCGGACGCCATCGCCGACACGGCCGGCGAGCTGACCGAGGCCACGGCCCCCCTCGCGGAGGCCGCGGACAGCGGAACCATCGACCCCCAGGTCGCCCGCGACGCCTTGCTGATGACGATCCTCGCCTGTCGCGAGCGCGCGGCGATCACGGGTGCGGCCGGCGAGGACGGCGCCACCGGGATGGCGCTCCTCGACGAGACCTGCGCCTCCGCGCTGCAGGCGGCGCTCCTCTCGGGGAGCCCCTCCACCACGATGCCGTCGTCCGAGGTGACGACCCTCGCCGAGACCGGCACCGGGTCCCTGCGGAGCCGCATCATGGCCGCCGCCGACGGCGCGACGATCACGTTCGCCGCGGGGCTCTCCGGCACCATCACGGTGTCCACGCCGATCCCGATCAAGGACAAGGCGCTGACGCTCGTGGGCCCCGGCGCCGAGGTCCTGACCGTCAGCGGCGGAGACCAGAGCGGCATCTTCATCGTCGACGCCGCCGGAGCGGCCGTGACCCTGAGCGGGCTCACCCTCGCCCATGGCGCCGCGACCAACGGCGGCGCCATCGACGTCGCGAACGGAGCGCTCGTGCTCGACGCGGTCACGCTCTCCGACAACGTCGCGACCGACTACGGCGGCGCGGTGAACCTCGACCTCGCCAATGGCTCGTCCCTGACCGTGACGCGGTCGATCTTCCGCGGCAACACCGCCGACTTCGGCGGCGCCTTCGTCGGCAACGCCGACCTCGTGTCCGCGACCCTCTTCGAAGGCAACCACGCCGGTGTCAGTGGCGGCGCCATCGCCGGCCGCGTGACCGTCGTCAACAGCACCTTCAGCGGCAACCAGTCCGGCAACCAGGGGGGCGCGATCAGCACCACCGGGAGCGGCGAGTCGCTCGTCACCGCGTGCACCTTCGCGCGGAACACCGCCACGACCAAGGGCGGCGCGATCTACCACAGCCCCGACGCCGACCATGTCCTCCGGGTGTTCGCGAGCCTCTTCGGCGGCAACTCGGCGTCGGAGGGGCCCAGCATCCACGCCAGCGAGCAGCTCGTGACGAGCTTCGACGTCCTCACCGACGCCAGCGGCGCGACCGGGATGCCCGCCGCGACCGACATGGTCGCGGCCCAGGTGCCCCTCCCGGAGCTCGCGGACAACGGCGGGCCGACCCCGACGATCCTCCCCCCACCGGTCGCGCGTGACGTCGTGAGCGCCGCGGCGTGCGCGCAGACCGACGGCGTCGACCAGCGGGGCGAGGCGCGGCCTCCAGGCCAGGCCTGTGACGCGGGCGCCGTCGAGGTCCAGAGCGCGGTCTGTGCGGCGAACGCCTACGCGGACTACGCGCCGCCCGCCGGGTGCCGCTGCCTCGGGACCTGGACCTACGCCGGGCAGACGGTCTGCGGCGGCCAGTGCGACACCCCCGATGGCGCGGCCAGCCCGTGGTGCATGACCGACGGCGCCTGCCAGGGAAAGGCGTGGGCCAGCTGCACGCTACCCAGCGCGTGTCCGGCGAACGCCTACGCCGACTACTCCCCGCCGACGGGGTGCGCCTGCAAGGGCACCTGGGCCTACAACGGCGAGACGGTCTGCGGCGGGCAGTGCGCCAACCCCGACGACGATCCGGCCGGCCCCTGGTGCTTCACGGACGGGACCTGCGACGGCGCCACCTTTGCCTATTGCACCGGGCCCCTGTAGTCACTCCGCGGCCATCGCCGCGCACGGGCTACGGGCGGCCGGGGGCCCACCACGCGTGGAGGACCTCCACCTCGCCCCGGGGCCCGGGGACGCGCTCGGACTCCGTCGGGGGCAGGGCGTGGTACTCCGGCTCGGCGCCCGGCGCCTGGCGCAGCGCCTCCCACCGCCCCGGCTCGAGGGCGCCCACCAGCGGCCCGGGGTAGGCGCCGACGTCGACGCAGAAGCGCGCGGCGGCCGTGCCGTAGCCGGGCGGG
>SBGO01000267.1 GCA_006226565.1 Deltaproteobacteria bacterium
CTGGGCGTCGGGCCGGCGGGCGGTGCGCGGCCGGTCGAGGATCTGGTGCCAGGTGAGGAGGGCCGCGCCGAGGGCGCCCCCGGAGTCGGTCGCCGCGGGCTGGACCCACAGCTCGTCGAAGACGCCGGCCGCGGCGAGCTTGCCGTTGGCGACGCAGTTCAGCGCCACGCCGCCGGCGAGGCAGAGGCGCGGGAGGCCCGTCTCGGCGCGCACGTGGCGGGCGATGGCGAGGACCAGCTCCTCGGTGACCTGCTGGATGCTGGCCGCGAGGTCCATGATGCGCGGGGTGATCTCGGACTCGGGCGCGCGCGGCGGGCCTCCGAAGAGGCGGTGGAAGCGCGGGCTCGTCATGGTCCGGCCGAGCCGGTAGGCGAAGTAGCGCTGGTCGAGGCGGAACGAGCCGTCGGCGCGCCGATCGACGAGGTGCTCGCGGATGAGCTCGGCGTAGCGCGGCTCGCCGTAGGGCGCGAGGCCCATCATCTTGTACTCGCCGCCGTTCACCCGGAAGCCGGTGTACTGGGTGAAGGCGGCGTAGAGGAGGCCGATCGAGTCTGGAAAGCGCAGCTCGTGCGAGAGGCTGAGGCGATTTCCGCGGCCCGTGCCCCAGCTGGTCGTCGCGTGCTCGCCGACGCCGTCCATCGTCAGGACCGCCGCCTCGTCGAAGGGCGACGGGAAGAAGGCCGAGGCGGCGTGGGACTCGTGGTGGCTCGGGTAGTACAGGGGCCCGCTCCACCGCTCGCCGAAGGCGCGGTCGAGCGCGGCACGGACATCGAGCTTGTCGCCGAGCCACGACGTGAGCCCGCGGAAGAAGGTCGGGAAGCCCCGCGGGGCCACCGCCGCGGCGGTGCGGAGCACGCGGTCGAGCTTGCTCAGGGGCTGGTCGTAGAAGGCGACGGCGTCGAGGTCCGCGGGGCGCGCGCCGGCCGCCTCCAGGCACCACGCGATGGCCGCCTCGGGGAAGCGCGCGTCGTGCTTTCGCCGCGTGAAGCGCTCCTCCTGGGCGGCGGCGACGATCTCGCCGTCGCGGACGAGCGCGGCGGCGCTGTCGTGGTAGAGGGCGGAGACGCCCAGGATGAGCGTCATGGCGGGGCGGGCGTGGGGCGGAGTCGAGCCAACGGGGTGTCCGGTGCGGGCGCGCGGCGGTTCGCGCGCGGCCCCAGGTATGCCAGGTCGCGCCGCGGGGCGAAAGCGCCAGGGGCGCGGATTGCTTTGACCTGGGTCCCTCCGCGGTGCCAAGGGTATGGGATGGAGCAGGCACACGGCATCGGGACCTCGGGCGCGGCGCGCGTGGCGGCGCTGGCGCTCGGGCTCGCGCTCCTTTCGGCGTGCCGCGTCGCCGACCTCCCGCCTCCCGACGCCGGCCGGGACGTCGAGGACGTGGCGATTCGCGACGCCTCGGACACCTCCGACACCACCGACACCTCCGACACCTCCGACGCCGTCACGGACACCCTCATCGTCACCGCCGCCTGCGCGCCGGGGCGCCCTGCCCCGACCGTCGAGGCCTGCGACGGCCGAGACGACGACTGCGACGGCGTGGTCGACGAGGGCTGCGTGCTCCTCCCGACGCGGGCGCGCAACGTCATCCTCTTCATCGGCGACGGCCTGGGGCCCGAGCAGATCCGCGCCGCGCGGGTCGCCCTCGGCGACGCCGACACGCCGCTCGCCTTCGAGGCGCTGCCGCACCAGGGCTGGGTGCGGACCGCCGCCGCCAACGACCCGGTGACGGACTCCGCGGCCGCCTCGACGGCGATGGCGACCGGCTACAAGGCGAACAAATACGTCGTCAGCCTGAGCCGCCCCGGCGACGGGAGCCCGCGGGAGACCGCGCTCGAGCTGCTGTCCCGCCTCGGCCGCCGGGCCGGGCTCGTCACGACCCACACGCCCGTCACCGACGCGACGCCGGCGGGCTTCGGCGCCCACGCCGAGGCGCGCTCCGACGGCGACGCCATCGCCCACGCGCTCGTCGCCGGGTCGCGCCCGGCGGTCCTCATCGGCCAGGGCGGCGCCGGCATGACGCCGACCCTCGCGAGTGACCACGGCTACACGGTCGTCACCCGCGGCGCGGACCTCGGCGCGCTCGACCCCGGCTCGGTGAGCCGCCTCTCGGCGCAGCTCGACGCCGGGGACGAGCCGCCCCTCGCCACCTCGTTCGAGGTCGCGCTCGGGATCGTGAGCCAGGGCGACGGCGGCTTCTTCCTGCTCGTCGAGACCGAGCAGACCGACGAGTCGGGCCACGCCAACGACCTCGCGGGGGTCGTCGCCGGGGTCGCGGACCTCGACGGCGCCGTGCGGGCGGCGCTCGCCTGGGCCGCGGACCGAGACGACACCTTGATCGTCGTGACCGCCGACCACGAGACCGGCGGGCTGGTGGTGACGGACCCCGATCCCGCCCCCGGGCAGCTCCCCGAGCACCAGTACACGACCACCGGCCACACCGGCGCCGACGTCCGAATCTTCGCCGTCGGCCCCGGCGCCGACGCGGTGGTCGGGATCCACGAGAACACCTTCCTCTTCGACGTCTTGACCGGCCTCGAGCGCGCCGACCTCCCGACGGCGCCGTCGGGCTACCGCCAGGCGGTCCTGCGCGAGGCGACGCCCGACCTCCCCAGCGGCGCCACGGCGCTCGAGGTCGACGGCGACGCGCCCACCGGGAGCGGCCTCGCGGTCCAGTCGCTGCTCCGCTTCGAGGACCTCTTCGGGTCGGGCGCCGGGCAGGTCCCGGACGACGCCTACGTCGTGTCCGCGCTGCTCGAGCTCCACGCCCGCGACGGCGGAGACGGGCTCGCCGCCTACGCCCTGCGCGCACCGTGGGAGGAGAGCGCGACCTGGTCGAGCTTCTCGGGGGACGGCGTCGGTCCCGGCACGGACGAGGCCGAGGGCCTGCCCGACGCCGTGACCGGCCGGGTCGACCCGAGCGGCGTCCTCACCCTCGACGTCACCGACCGCGTGCGCGCCTGGCAGCGCGGCGCCGCCAACCACGGCTGGGCGCTGCTCCCGAACGGGCCCGACGGCGTCGACCTCGACGGCGCCGGGGGCCCGGCCCCGCCGCGCCTCGTCGTCCGCTACGCGCGCCTGCCGTAGCCGCGAGATACGGCGTCGCCCACACCGAAACAACCACCTGAGATCACACGCACATTTTCACCACAGAGGCCACGGAGGATGTGCGTCCGGCTCGAGCCGAAACGCCGAGTGCCGCCGGCTCCCCCTCCGTGAGCTCCGTGCTCTCCGTGGCAATAAACCGTTCCAGTTCAACACCTTGCAGCAGCTCCACCCAAGCTGCCGCTAGATGTAGCTCGCGCGGTCGCCGAGGGTGTTGGAGATGCGGTCGACGAGGTGGAGCGCGCCGGCGAAGCCGAGGAAGGGCGCGTCGCTCGTGAAGTGCACGTCGCGCATCGGGTAGCCGAACTCCAGGAACGCGGCGTCCGGCGGGACCAGCTGGCGCGTGTCCGAGCAGCCGATGACGAGATCGATGCCGCGCTCGCTGCGCCCGAGGTCGTGGTCCACGCCGACCCGCGGCTGCCAGGTGATCGGCACCGGCAGGTGCCGGCCGAGCTCGCCGTCGGGCTCGAGCTCCTTCTTCGGCTGCGCGTAGGCCGTGAGCTCCACCAGCTCCATCGCGAGGAGCCGCGTGAGCTCGGCGAGCCCGGGCATCAGGTAGGGGTCGCCGTGGTAGGCGACCGAGCGGAACTGGAGGCGCTTGGGGATGAGCCACTCCCAGGCGCGGGCGACGCGCTGGAGCTCCTGCGCGATGAAGCGCTCGGCCTTCCGCTCGGTGCCCGCCGCCTCGCCGAGCGCGCGGACGAAGCGCTCGCTGGCCTCGGGGCCGAGCGGCAGGTCGACCTCGACGAGGTTGGCCCCGCTCTTGCGCGCGAGGCGCTTGGCCGCCTTCCGCCCGTAGGGGAGGCTCACGATGTGGCCGGCCTCGTAGGCGCGCCCGAGGTCCTCGTAGCGCCCGCCCTCGAGCCAGACGCTGACGAGCTCGAGCCCGGCGCCGGCGCACATGCGCTTCAGCTCGCGGAGGTTGCCGCGCATGTCCTCCTCGTTGCGGTGCATCAGGTGCCCGACCACGGCGACCTTGCGGTCGTCCCGCTCCGGCTCGGGGAAGCCGGGGTCGAGGTCCTTGGCGATCTGCAGGAGGAAGTCCGCGTAGCCGTCGAGCCAGTCGCGGTCGAGGGAGCGGTCCGGCAGGTTCACGATCGGGACGTTCGTCTCGACCTGCACCTGCGCCATCAGCCCGTCGTAGTCGGTGCCGGTCATCGACGCCATCGGCATCGAGCCGAGGAAGATGACGTCGGGCACCTCGCTCGCCGCCATCATCTTCATGACCGCCGAGAAGCGCTCGTCGCTGCCGCCGATGATGGTGTTGGGGTGGACGTCGGTGTGCATCACGCGGTGGAAGCCGCTGACGTCGAGCAGGCTCGAGAACCAGTCGTGCGCCCCGAAGACGTGCTCGGCCTTGTGGAAGCCGCAGTTCGGCCCGTCGACCAGCAGGTAGGCGTCCTGGATGGCGTTGACGCCGAAGTAGGTGCCGTGGAGGTAGGGGTAGCTGAGCCGCCGCGTGAACTTGTCGAGGCGGCTCTGCTTCTTGGAGCAGCCGCCGACCCCGGCGAGGGCGGGCTTGTCGAGCGCGCTCATTGGAAGGCCTCCAGGCGGACTTTGGACCGGACGCGCGGCCGCGCGAGGTAGCGGCCCATGCGGCCGTAGAAGGTGGACTCGGCCAGCAGCAGGAGGCGCTCGGCCGAGCGGAGCGCGCCCTCCGGGCCCATCTCGAAGGCGTGGGAGGAGACCGGCGCCTTGCCGCTCGCGGTGATGCGGTGGTCATAGAGGTAGTCGCTGAAGACGAGCGCGAGGTCGGGGCTCGCGAGCCACGCGTCGAGCTCCTCGGGGGCGGTGAACCACAGGAAGCGCAGCGCCTCGGGGTCGCCGACCATGCCGCGGAGCGCCGCCTCGACGTCCGCCCGGACGTGGGCGCCGTCGTCGTAGACCGCGACGTGCACCGGGAAGCCGAGCTCCTCGAGCATCGCCAGGACCGGCAGCGAGAAGAAGTTGGCGGGCTTCGTGAAGCGCGGGGCGTCCCCGGGCTCGATGACGAAGCCGAAGCCGTGGCGCGCGGCGCGCTGCCGGAGCGGCGCCAGGCGGTCCGCCATCGCGGCGGCGAGCGCGGCGACGTGGGCCTCGG